>JBJYWX010000158.1:0-5390 GCA_046259695.1 Promineifilaceae bacterium (SeqCode)
GCAACCTGGAAGAAGAGCGTATTGCCGAAGGACTCGAGAAACTAGATGATCCCGAAAAATACGAAGTCGCCAAGCGGCCGGGGACAGGCGGTTCATTGACGGCACTGCCCATTATTGAGACTTTGCTTGGTGACGTTTCTGCTTATATCCCTACCAACGTCATTTCTATTACGGATGGCCAGCTTTTCCTGGAAACGGACCTCTTTAACGCGGGACAGCGCCCGGCGATTAATGCCGGCCTTTCCGTGTCACGCGTCGGCAGCGCGGCTCAGACTCGCGCCATGAGTAAGGGCGCCGGCAGCCTGCGCGCCGACCTTTCACAGTATCGCGAACTGGCCGCTTTCGCCCAGTTTGGATCTGATCTTGACCCGGCCACGCAGCGCCAATTGGCGCGCGGCAAACGGCTCATGGAACTCCTGAAACAGCCCCAATACAGCCCTTACTCCCTGCAGGATGAGGTAGCGATTATCTATGCCGGTACCCGCGGTTATCTTGATAACATAGCCGTCGAAGACATTGAACGCTGGATTAGCTCTTTCACGCGTTACCTTGATACTGGTTATACGGAACTGACGGAAGAGTTGGCGGCCGGTAAGTGGAACAACGAGATCGAGCAGGCCTTGGCCACAGCTATCACCGATTTCAATAAGACCTGGAGCGCCTGATTTTGGTGCTCGCTGTTCGGTCGCGCCTCCGCGGCGCGACTGAGCTGTCAGACCAATACATAGAGTTGTTATGGCGAACGAACGCGAACTCAATAAACGCATCAAGAGCATCAAGAACATCTCCCAAGTCACCAGCGCGTTGGCGGCCGTTTCCGCCTCAAAAGCGACGCGCGCGCAGAAACAGGTCGAGGCAACGCGAAATTACGCCGAGAAGGCGTTCGAGATACTGCAGAATCTCGCTTCTCAGCCCGGCGTAGGGCAGTCGATGCACCCCTTGCTGCATACACGCGACGAGATTAAGAATGCAGGGTTTATCCTGGTTACCGGCGATCGCGGTTTGTGCGGATCATATAACAGCCAGATGGTCGCCTTTGCCGAGGAATTTATCGACAGATTGGGCATTCCTACCCAGGTCATCACGGTCGGGCGAAAGGGCCGCGATCTGATGTTTCGCCGTGGTTATAACGTGGTGGCTACTTTCGATGGGCTGCCGGACCCACCATCCCTGCTGGATGTGACACCGATTGCCCAAATAGTTACCGAGGAATATCTGGAAGGCAATCTGGATGAGGTATTCATCGGCTATACGGATTACATCAACCTTATTTCGCGCGAACCGATGGTCAAACAACTGCTGCCACTGAAACCACTCGATTTTGAGGGCCTGGCGGTAAGCGAGCTCTTGACCGGCGCCGACCTGGACGCGGCATCGGGGCGGAGCTATACATATGAGCCGGCGCCGGCTGTTCTGCTTGATACGGTCGTGCCGCGCTTTACCCAACTGCAGGTTTTCCAGTCGGTTTTGGAGGGCCTGGCAAGCGAACACAGCGCGCGTATGGTGGCAATGAATAATGCGACCGACAACGCCGGTGAACTGGTAGAAATCTTAACCTTGGATCGCAACAAAGCACGCCAGACCAGCATTACGAACGAGATACTGGATATTGTTGGCGGCGCAGAGGCATTGGCCAAAGGGTAATTGTTGGAGGAACTCATGGCAATTGGCAAAATTAACGCCATTCGTGGCGTAGTGATAGACGTGCGTTTCCCTAATGGGGAGCTGCCGGAAATTTATGAAGCGCTCGAGCTCGACGGTCCGGAAGGAACGCTCATTCTGGAGGTCCAGCAGCATTTGGGCGAGGACGTGGTGCGCAGCGTGGCCATGGGTTCGACCGACGGCTTAAAGCGCAACATTGAGGTCCGCGCAACCGGCGCGCCGATCATGGTGCCCGTCGGCCCGGTGACGTTGGGCCGTATTTTCGACGTGACCGGCCAGGCAGTGGATGGCAACCCGACACCCAAGGCGGACGTGTATTACCCGATTCATCGTGAGGCGCCTTCGTTCCAGGACCAGTCAACGGATGTAGAAACATTCGAGACAGGCATGAAAGTCATTGACCTGATTGCTCCTTTTATTCGTGGTGGCAAGACCGGTATTTATGGCGGCGCCGGTGTAGGCAAGACTGTAACCATCGCCGAGTTGATCCGCTCGGTAGCCACGGAGCATGAGGGCGTGTCGATTTTTGCCGGTGTGGGAGAACGCACACGTGAAGGCACCGACCTCTATTACGAAATGCAGGAATACGGCGTGCAAGATTCGGTGGCCATGGTCTTCGGCCAGATGAACGAGACGCCTGGCGTACGGCTGCGCGTTGCCCTGACTGGCCTGGCGATGGCAGAATATTTCCGCGATGAGGGGCGTGATGTGCTGCTCTTTATCGACAACATCTTCCGCTACGTGTTGGCGGGCTCGGAGATGTCAGCTCTGCTCGGCCGTATGCCCAGCGCGGTTGGCTATCAACCTACGCTGGCTTCCGAAATGGGCGCGCTGCAAGAGCGTATTACCTCAACCAAACGCGGCTCCATCACTTCCATGCAGGCGATTTACGTACCCGCTGATGACTATTCTGATCCGGCGCCGGTCGCCACCTTTGCCCACCTGGACGCGGTGTTGACCCTTGATCGCGGAGTATTCGCCAAGGGTATCTTCCCTGCCGTGGATCCACTGGCATCCAGCAGCCGGGCACTGCAGCCCGACATCGTCGGCGCTGAGCACTACGATACGGCCACTGAAGTCAAGCAGGTCTTGCAGACTTACAAGGACTTGCAGGACATCATCGCTATTCTGGGTATCGATGAATTGAGCGAAGACCAGAAACTGCTCGTGGCGCGAGCACGCAAGATTGAACGTTTTCTCGGCCAGCCGATGTTCGTGGCCGAGAAGTTCCATGGCCTGGACGGACAATATGTGCCAATCCGGGAAACCGTGCGCGGTTTCCGCGGCATCCTGGACGGTGAATATGACGATTTGCCGGAACAGGCTTTTTACATGGTTGGCACCATCGATCAGGCTGTTGAAAAAGCAGCACGCTTGCGCGAAACCGCATAGGAAGATTAGCGGCGCGTCAAAGAACAAGCATATAGGCGATAATGTGCTCTAAAGATTGAGGAAATCACATGCCGATTCAATGCGATATCATTACCCAGGAAAGAACCGTTTTCAGCGGAGAGGTTGATTCGGTCAATATTCCCGGCTCGGAAGGTCGCATGGGGATTTTGCCCAAACACACCGCGCTGCTGACAACTCTGGACTTTGGCGAAGTCATTGTGCGCACCGGCGGACTTGAAGAATATTTCGCCATCGGCGGCGGTTTTGCCGAGGTCCAGCCCGATCACGTGACGATTCTGGCCGATTCTGCCGAACACGCCGACGAAATTGATCTTGAACGCGCTGAACGCGCCCGTGAGCGGGCGCAGAAACTGATCGCGGAAGGCGTTCCGGAAGATCCGGAAATCTATGCCCAGATTCGTGCTTCGCTGCTGCGCGCGCAGGCGCGCCTTGACGTGTCGCGCCGCAGACGGATTCGCGCCATGCCGACAGGGCGCTCACCGCACGAGAATGAGGTTTAGCTGTGGCTTTTTTTACGCCCCATATTGCAATTGACCTGGGCACGGTCAATGTGCTGGTTGTTGACCAGAACCGTGGCATTGTCCTGCAAGAGCCATCGGTCGTCGCCGTGCGCGATGAAGGCGATAAGACGGTCATCGTGGAAGTCGGCCGTGCGGCGAAAGAGATGTACGGACGCACGCCAGAAGAAATCGAGGTAATGCGCCCGCTGCGCGATGGCGTCATTGCCGACTACTTCGTCACCCAGGGTATGCTCGAATATTTTGTCAGCAAGGTAGCAGGTCGATTCAGCCTACGCAAGCCGGTTGTCATGATCAGCGTGCCCTATGGCGTGACCAGCGTGGAGCGGCGTGCCGTGCGCGAAGCGGCGCTGGCGGCGGGCGCGCGTGAAGTACACTTAATTCCGGAACCACTTGCTGCGGCCATCGGCGCCGGCCTGCCCGTTGGCACACCGACCGGTAATCTGGTTCTCGACCTTGGCGGTGGATCAACGGAAGCGGCCGTTGTGTCCATGAACGGCATAGTCTGCGCCGAATCGGTACGGGTGGCCGGTGTGCACCTCGACGAAGCGATCATCTCCTATATCCGCAAGAAGTATAATCTCGTGGTTGGCGAGCCGACGGCCGAAGCTATCAAGATCAAAATCGGCGCCGCCACGGAATTGGACGAACAGCTAGAAATGCAGGTTCAGGGCCGCGATCAGATTGCCGGTCTGCCCCGCACCATTACCATCAGTTCAAGCGAAGTCGCCGAAGCGATCTCGGAACAGATGGTGGCGATCGTCAATGTTGTGCGCGCCGTGCTATCAAGAACGCCGCCTGAGCTTTCCTCCGATATCATCGACCGCGGTATGGCCTTGACTGGCGGAGGCGCCTTGCTGCGAGAAATCGATACACTGCTCACGCGTGAAACGGGCGTACCGGCCTACGTAGCCGACAATCCCATCGCCTGCACCGCGCTGGGCGCTGGCAAAGCCCTGGCGGAACTGCCTGTGCTGCAGCGCAGCATCCCCGACATGTAACCTGCCGAGCATCAATTTCTGAAGCAAAAAACGGCCCGCAAATGGGCCGTTTTTATGGCTAACTATGTCGAACGGGCCAGTAGAAGGATCGTCCACCCAGTTGTTACGGGTCGAGGTAATAAGTCATGCGCTGCATCTGGACTACAGGATCGCTGTAGCTTACCTGCACGCCGTCGGGAACGGCGAGATGGACCGGCACATAGCTGAGCAAGGCCCGTACGCCCACCTCGACCAGGCGATCGGTAATCTCCTGAGCAGCCTCACGCGGTAGGGCAAGAATTACCATTCGCACATCTTTCTCGCGAATTGACTGCTCCAGATCATCAATGCTTTCAACGACCAACCCGCCCACCTCTTCGCCAATTTGAGCTGGGTCGGCATCAAAAACGGCAACGACGCGAAAGCCACGCTGTTGGAAACCTTTGTAATTGGCGAGGGCATGCCCCAAGTAACCGGCACCAATGACGGCAACGGGCCATTCGCGGGTCAAATGCAGGATCTGCTGCAGTTGGTCGACAAGATAGTTGATGTGGTAGCCGGTTCCTTGTTTGCCAAACTCACCGAAGTGGGAAAGATCCTTGCGTATCTGCGCCGAACTGATACCCAACCGCCGGCCCAGTTCTTGAGAAGATGTCGTCACCAGCGCTTCCCTGTTCGCCATCTGGTTTAATTCACGAAGATACATTGGCAAACGGCCAATGACAATATCGGGGATTTCTGATTCTGTCATATAGGTCCTTAACCCGTGGGAAGCGTCTGCTATGCCAGCCGCACATGTGTGAAGCCGATTCGTGCA
>JBJYWX010000159.1:0-3749 GCA_046259695.1 Promineifilaceae bacterium (SeqCode)
CACGGCCGTGATGCAACGTGCTTCCGGCGATAATCTAGCCGTTGTATAATGCCCCGCAGCGGCCTATCGCAGATCGTAGAAATGATTCGCAAGCGTACTTCACACGATGTTGATGAATTCCACACAGGAGAATTTGGATGGCTGATTCACTGCAGGAACAACTAATTCTCCCCCGCAGCGAGCGCCGCTCGTTGGGCAAGCAGCTGCGCAAAGACACGCCGCGCAGCAGCCATGCCGCTTGGCAGCCAGCGGCCGATCGACCCGACCCCCTCGATCTGCTGCAGGCGCAGGATGCGGGACGCATTCAAGAACTGTTGCCCATCAAATACGGCCGCATGGCCGCTTCCCCCTTCGCCTTCCTGCGCGGATCGGCCACGGTTATGGCCGCCGACCTGGCGCCGACGCCCGTTTCCGGGCAGTATGTCCTCCTCTGCGGCGATGCCCACATCTCTAACTTTGGCCTCTTTGCCTCTCCCGAGCGTACCCTCGTTTTTGACGTCAACGACTTTGACGAATGCCACCCCGGACCTTTTGAATGGGATCTCAAGCGCCTGGCTGCGAGTGTCGTCGTCTCCGGCCGCGAGAATGGCTATGACGACGAAACAAACCGCCTGCTCGCCGCCAAGACGGCCGAAGTGTACCGCCGCACCATGCGCCGCTTTGCCAAACGCCCGACCATGGACACCTGGTATTTCCACATCAAGGCCGAAGATGTGCAAGAGCTGTTTGAAGAAAAAGCCACCAGGCGCGACCGGAAGGAAACGGCTAAGAGCATCCAAAAAGCGATGGGCAAGACACAGGAGCGCACATTGGCAAAGATGACGCACATGGCAGACGGCCGCCGGCGCATTAACCATGAACCACCCCTTTTGATTCCCTTCCGATTCTTGGACATTGAGGGCGCGCTCCGGAAACTCTTTCCGAATGAAGATTGGCAGGAGATCACTGAGAACAATCTGCGCCAGATCTGGCAGGACTACCTCGATTCGCTGCCTGAAGAAAGGCGCTACCTCCTGGAACGCTTTCAAGTGAGTGACATCGCCCTGCGCGTTGGCGGCGTGGGCAGCGTCGGCACGCGCTGCTTTATCTTCCTGCTGCAAGGGGGCGGTAAGGATGAAGGCCTGATTCTGCAGCTCAAAGAAGCCGGCCCGTCGGTTTTGCAGCCGCTGCTGCCAACGCCCGACTATGATGACAATGCCCATCGTGTCGTCATTGGCCAGCGGCTGATGCAGGCCGCCAGCGACCCCTTCCTCGGCTGGCATCGCTCCCCCATCAGCGACAATGACTATTATTGGCGGCAGCTCAAGGATATGAAGGGCTCGATTGACGTTGCCAACCTCGATCTCTCCGGCTTCGCGACCTATGTCGGCATCTGCGCCGCCACCCTGGCCCGCGCCCACGCGCGCACCGGTGACCCCGTTGCCATCAGCGGCTACCTGGGCAAGAGCGATGTCTTTGATAATGCCATCGCCGGCTTTGCCCTTTCCTATGCTGACCAGACTGAAAAAGACTACGCCGCCTTAGGTGCGGCCATCGCCAACGGCCGTATTGAGGCGCAGGAAGGAATCTAAACCGGTTGCAGAGTAGGCGCCTTGGCCCATAATTGAAAACGGACCGGATGTACAAAATTCGAAAATCCTTGCTCTGAGATTTCCGATCTGATCATAAAGGTCTGGATCTTGCACCCTGTGATAACACAAGAACAGGGGATGCTCATCGAGCACAGGGAACAGCGCGTCGATGCGCCACAAGCGGCCGTTTTCCAGGCTTTTTCAGGACGCGGCGGTGAGCGCGGCTGGCCACCCTACAATTGGCTTTGGCAGATGCGGGTGGCGATTGATCGTCTGTTTGGCGGAGTCGGTATGCGCCGCGGCCGCCGCGACCCCGATCAACTGCGGTAAGGGGAAACATTAAATTCTTGGCGTGTAGAACTGGTGCAACCCGATCATTTGATCCGTTTGCGCGCAGAAATGAAACTGCCTGGCGAAGGGTGGCTACAAAATATGAAGCGAACAAAATTGAAGATGGCCGCATGGAACTGGTGCAGACCACCTATTTTGCTCCCAAAGGGCTTTTTGGGCTGATCTACTGGTATGCTGTGTATCCCTTCCATGTAGCCATATACTCACGCATGATTGATGCGGTCGTCCATCGGGTAATCTATTGCGCTTGATGCTCAGGCCGCTGGCAAGCAAGCAGGCTAAGGTTTGAGCATGGAAGCGAGCGGGAGTGAGGACTGAATGCAGTTACCAACCGTAAAAGGCAGCAACCTGTTGCGTCAGAAAATGATCTTTCCCAATGACTTTGCCGGGGATATCAATCTTGTTTTCATTGCCTTCTTGCGCCGTCACCAGGATCTGATCGATGAATGGGTCCCTTTTGTAGAAGAACTGGCGAAAGAACACCCTGAGCTCCACTACTATGAATTTCCGACGTTACCGCGCAGAGGTCCCATCTATCGCACGTTTCTCAACGAAGGTATGCGTGCGGGCATACCCAACGAAGCCACTCGCGCACGCACGATAACACTCTATCTGAACAAGAGCGCGTTTAGGAAAGCGCTCGATATTGGAGAAGAGCACAATATGTGGGTTTACTTGTTCGACAAGTCGGGCAAAGTGCTGTGGCGCACCGCAGGACGATTCTCGTCGGAAAAGGCAGCAGCCTTGAATGATGCCGCTGTTTCACTTCTGGAATGATGGTGCCCACTGAAACTGGCTCATCTTCATAAAAAGTGAAGAAATGTTCATCACATTTCTTGCTCCTCGCTGCCCACGCTTCATGAGTGAGCCTATCTTGAGAGTCAGCCCCGTTAAGCTTTTTGCCATCCGCATAATGGTTCCCCCCAGGTTGGCCTCTTCCAGGAAAGCTCCATGCAGATAGGCGGCTTCCAGAGAACTGCCTTACAAGTTGGCCCCATGCTGCTGGAAACTGCGTGAGGGTCGCGCGCCAGGGCATGCCGCAGCCTAAGCGACATGGTCACGAAACTGGGTCGGAGCACAATGCTGAATTCGGTGACTCGCTGAAGCAGTCCCCATCCTTTCCCTGACGTATGATTATCTGAAAACGCTTCATTGCTCCTGACATGTCTCGCAACAGGTGATGATTGCATGGCAGTGCGGGACGGCGCCACAATCCCCCATGTGTCCTGCAACAACTATGCTAAACTACTCGTGAAATGAAGAAACCAAAGGAGCACAAACCATGCCCATGAAGATGACCCCAGAAGAACGCGAGGCCTTCCTGAACGAGGTGCACGTAGCCGTAATCAGCGTCCCCGAGCCTGGCCTTGGACCGCTGACGGTGCCGGTCTGGTACAACTACATGCCCGAGGGCGAATTCCATATCTGGACCGGCAGCGACTCGCGGAAGGTGGAGCTGTTGCGCGAAACCGGCCGCTGCAGCCTCTGCATCCAGCAAGAAACCCCGCCTTACAAGTACGTGAGTGTGGAAGGGCCGGTCGCCATGGAACCGATCCAGCTGGAACGCGATCTGCGGCCGCTGGTCTATCGCTACCTTGGCCCGGAAGAAGGGGATGCTTATCTGGACGATCTGGGTGGCGATACCGCGGGAACCGGTGACCTCTTGATCCGCGTGACACCGGAACGCTGGCTCAGCCTGGACTTTGCCAAGGGCGACTAAAGGCAGCGCGAGGGCAAATCGTGTTGCTTAGGCCGCCCGCACACATCCCTAACAGCTTCAAACCAGGTAGGTCAAGCCCGTACGCCGCTGCACTCACCGCAGTCCCG
>JBJYWX010000160.1:0-2314 GCA_046259695.1 Promineifilaceae bacterium (SeqCode)
TCCAGCCGCTGCTCGAGCGCGTCGAGCGGAAATTGGCCCACTCGCTGAGATTTGTCTTGCCCAGGATGATCGCGCCCGCAGCCCGCAGGCGCTCGACGATAAAGGCGTCGCGTGCGGCGATTTGCCCTTCCAGGGCCAGCGAGCCAGCCGTCGTGGTCATGCGGTCAGCCGTGTCGATATTGCCCTTGATCAAGATCGGCATACCGTGCAGCGGCCCGCGCACCCTGCCCGCCCGCCGTTCTTTGTCCAGGGCGGCCCCTATCGCCTCGGCCTCGGGATTCAATTCAAGCACCGCATTCAGCGCCGGCCCTTCACGGTCAAACCGCTGGATGCGATCCAGGTAATACCGCACCAGTTCCACGGCCGTGATTTCGCCCGCGCCCATCGCCGCCTGCCATTCCCCCATCGTTCGTTCTGCCACAGCCGATCTCCTTGTCTCAAACAACGATTATAGCAACGGCCATTAGGTCTTTCCCAGTTCCCAGTTGGCTGTTGATTGTTTCTTCGCTTCTCCACCGCTTCGCCTGTACAATCCGCGCATGCCGAAACCCGTGCTATTCGACGGCCACAACGACACCCTCACCGACATCTTCCAGCCTGAAGGGGATGGCACCCGTTCCTTCTTCGAGCGCAGCGATCAGGGCCAGCTTGATCTGCCCCGCGCGCGGGCCGGCGGGCTGGCGGGCGGCGTCTTCGCCATTTACACCGCGGGCGCAAAAGAGGAACCGTTCGAGAGGAAGAAGCTGAAGCGCGGCGGGTACGAAGTGCCTTATGCCGCGGCCGTCGACCCCGGCACCGCCCGCACCTTTACTGCCGCGGTACTAGACTTCGCCGAAGCGATAGAAGCCCAGAGCGGGGGCCAGGTAGCCATCACGCGCACCGCCGCCGCATTGGCCGCGCAGTTGGAGGGCGGCGTCTTTAGCATGGTTTTGGGCATCGAAGGTGCGGCGGCCATCGCGCCGGACCTGCGCAACTTGCCGTACTACTACGAGCGCGGCGTGCGCGTGATCAACCCCGTCTGGAGCCGGCCGAATGCCTTCGGATTTGGCGTGCCCTTCCGCTACCCCAGTTCGCCCGATACCGGTCCCGGCCTGACGGCCGCCGGCAGAGAACTGGTCGCCGCCTGTAATGAGCTGGGCATCGTTGTCGACCTGGCGCATTTGAATAAAAAAGGATTCTGGCAGGTGGCCGGACAGAGCACCGCGCCGCTGGTGTGCAGCCATACAGCCGTTCATACTATCTGCCCCATGTCGCGCAATCTCACCGATGACCAGATCAAAGCCATCGGCGAGAGCGGCGGCCTCATCGGCCTTTACTACATGCCCGCCGGTATCCGGCCCGACGGCAAAGATAATCGCGACACCCCGCTGGCCGCCATCGTGGAGCATGTCAATTTCATCGTCGACCTGGCCGGGATTGACCATGTCGCCCTGGGCTCGGACTTCGACGGCGCGCCGATGCCCTACGGCCTTGCCGACGCCGCTGCCCTACCCCACCTGTTTCAGATGCTGGCCAAAGCGGGTTACGACGAGGCGGACCTGGCCAAGATCGGGTACAAAAACTGGCTGCGCGTCTTGCGCGAAACCTGGCGCGCATAAACGGCCCGCCGCGCGGCACAACAGCCTGTGCGCGTCAGTAAAGAGCAAAATCTCAAGGGGGACCCGATGCATCAACAAAAATCACGCCAATTCTTGTTTTTACTCTTCGCCATGCTCTATTTTGTGCAGGGTGTGATCACTTCTTACCAGCTTAACTTCTTTAAGCCCCATATGTCCAGCGAAGGCATCGACGCCGATCGCCTGGCCATCGTGGCCACCCTGGCGCTGCTGCCCTTCATCATCAAACTGATCTATGGCCTGATCAGCGATCGCTTCAACTTCTTCGGGTTCGGCCACCGCGTGCCCTACATGGTCATTGGTGTCCTCGTCTGCTCACTGGCTTTTTTTGCCGCTTACTTCGTCGATCCCGGCGAAAACTTTGCCATGGTCGCCGGGTTGGTCCTGGTCGCGGTCTTCGGCATGGCCCTCTTTGACACCACGGCCGATGCCTACGCGATCGAGATAATGCCGCCGGAAGACCACAGCCGCGTGCAGAGTTACATGACCGGCGGCCGGGCCACGGGCCTGATCATTCTTTCCTTCGTCTTCGGCATTCTCGCTGCCCGCTTCGGCTTCTCGGTCATCTTCCTGGTCATCTCGGCCATTCTGCTCCTGCCGCTGATCATGCTTTTCCAGGTCAAAGAGCCGGAACAGCGTTCGGCGCACCTCAAGTTTGATTGGAGCGCCTTTCGCGTGCTGCTGCATCCCAACTACCT
>JBJYWX010000161.1:0-12783 GCA_046259695.1 Promineifilaceae bacterium (SeqCode)
CGGCGCTCCTCAACGCGGCAATTCGTTTGGGTGCGGGCATTTTTTTGCTTAATGCCGGCGCCGGCGCCGGCACAATTGCCTGGGTGATTCCGCTCAGCACGCTGTTGAGCCTGGTGATCTTCCCGCTGCCGGTTTTACGGCTGCTGCGGCAAACACCGGATGTCGCTTCGCCGCGCCTCGACCCGCGATTCATCGGCCGGCAGCTGCTAATTACGCCCAGTTTCATGGTCATTCATTTCTTTTCGTTGGTAGATTATCAGACGGATACCTTCCTGATTTCAATCATGCTGTCCGAAGCGGCCGTGGGCTGGTACGGCGCCGCGCAAACCATACTGTTGGTGTTCTGGATCATGCCACGCGCCATCCGTACAGCCCTTTATCCCTTAATGGCCTCCTACTTCACACATGCGCCGGATAAGCTGGAAATACTTTATGACAAGTCGCTGCAGTATCTTTTTATTATCGCCCTGCCAATGGTGGTTGGCGTTTTTCTTCTGGCCGAACCGATCTTGTTTCTCATTTTTGGGCCATCTTTTGCACCGTCGGTCCCGGTGCTGCAGTGGTCAATTTGGGGCGTCATTTTTGTCTTTCTGAATGTGCCCAGTGCCCGCCTTATGCTGCTCTACAATCGCCAGAGCATTCTGGCCAGGATGACCGGGATCAGTATGGCCACAAACGTCGGGCTGAATCTGCTGTTGATTCCGACTTATGGCATCGTGGGTGCCGCGATCGCACGCCTTTTTGCGACGGTTGTCTTCTTCGCCAGCAATTATCTCTACGTACAGTCTAACTTAATGGCTAGCGTGACTGTGTGGCGCCTAATGGCGCGGCCCATTCTGGCTACGCTCTTGATGGCCTTAGCCGTATTACTCCTCAGGGATCTGCCACTCGCAATCCCGATATTGGGGGGCGCTACAGTGTTTTTTATTGCCAGCTTTGCCCTCGGTGTTGTTCCACAGGAGGATTGGGTTTACTGGCGGACCTTATTACGTAGGGTAGACTTTAGTAAATGAAGCGAGAGTTACGGACATTCTTTAAGCGCATTGTACCTCGCCCGTGGCTGGTAGGGGCCTGGGCGCACTATAGTCGCAGGAGGTCTGAGCACGCTCGCCAGGTTTTTGACGCCGCGCCCAACCGGCCCGAGTGGTTGACCCGGAACGATCTGGAGCGACTGCAAGCCACTTACCCCTTACTGAAGCAGTCTTATCGCTACGATAGGGCCAGCATGGCGCGGCGCGCGCGCGAACGCGTTCAGGAGCTCATTTCGCTGTCGACGCAGGAACCGGCCGCCATGCGCCGTTTCCTGGAACTCGGGTCTTCCGATGGTTCAGTCTGTTATCTCTTGCGTCAAATGGGCAAAGAGGCAGTAGGCGTCGATTACCGCATAGACCGCGTCAATGAACAAGCACTTGCAGCCGGCACCATGCTGGCAGGCATGGACGCCGGTCAACTGGGCTTTGCGGATGAGAGCTTCGACTACGTCTTTTCCTACAATTCATTCGAACATTTTCGCGAGCCGGACGTCGTCCTTGGAGAAGCGCTGCGAGTTGTGCGGCCCGGCGGCAATGTCTTTTTAAGCTTTGGTCCTTTGTGGCTTTCACCACGAGGGGCTCATCAGTACAAGTCGATTACGGTTCCTTATTGCGAATGCCTCTTCCCTTCAACCATGTTAGAAGCGTTTGCTGCAGATAAAGGCCTACGTTTCGTTGATTTTGGCGAAATGAACCAATGGAGCTTGACCCAATACCGCGATTTATGGCCCAGATATGCCGAGGCACTGAAGGTTGTTGTCAATTATGAGACATTCAACGCCGATCATGTGGATCTGATAGAGCAGTATCCGTCTTGCTTCAAGAGCAAGACGCCGCACTTTGAAGACCTGATTGTCTCCAATATTGACATTTTATTTGAAAAGACCCGCCATACTTAGGCATGGTTTTCGAAGGACTTTTTTATGACACGTAACAAGCTGTTGGTTGTCGGCATGGATGGCGCGCCTTTTGAACTCATAGAAAAATGGACGCAGTCCGGTGATCTGCCGCACCTGGCGCGCCTGATCAAACGGGGCGCCTTTGGTGTTTTGAACTCGACAATGCCCGTACATTCGCCAACGGCATGGTCGACCTTTCTTACCGGACTCAATCCCGGTGAACATGGCGTGTTCGACTTTGTGCGTCGCGAAGCAAATAGTTACGAGCTCAAGGTGCTGCGCGCAGACCAGATCGCCGGGTCTTCAATCTGGCGCCTATTGAGCGAAAAGGGCCGCAAAGTAGGCGTTATGAATGTGCCCATGACCTACCCACCGGAACCAGTGAATGGCTTCCTTCTGAGCGGGCTGGGGACCCCCGATTATGCGCCATATGCTTATCCGCCAGAGCTTGGAGAGGCGCTTGATGAGCAAGGATACCGGGTGAACAAAAAGTTTTTCTTCAAGCCGGACCGGCAGGATGAATGGCTCGATGATATCCACGAAATTACAGATATTCGCGGGCAGACGGCCGTGCGCCTGATGCAAGAGCAGCCATGGGACTTCTTCATGGTTGTTTTCCGCAACAGTGATGAGATCTGCCACTTCTATTGGCACCACATGGATGAAACTCATCCGGAGCATGATCCGGCGGCGCCTGCCCGTTATAGGAATGCGATCCTGGCACTGTATCAGCACATCGATCGCTGGATCGGGGAACTGGTGGCCGCGGCCGGGCCGGACACGAACATTGTGGTCATGTCCGATCACGGGGCGGGCCCTCTTTACAAGGACGTTTTTCTCAATGAGTGGCTGATCGAACGAGGCTGGCTGAAACTAAAACCGGCGCCGGCCACACAAGAAAGTTGGTTCCGGCTGGTGCGCCGCCTGGGATTGACGCGCGAGAATATATCCGACACCCTGACGCGGCTCGATATGCATCGCGTCGAAGTTCTTATCAAACGCGTACTTGGCGACCGCATCCGTGTCCTTCCGCGAGACGAACGTCCGGAATTTTTCAATGCGGTTGATTGGTCAGCGACGCAGGCATACAGTTTTGGCTACTACGGGCAGATTTTCGTTAACCTGCGTGGACGTGAAGCAGACGGCATTGTTGAGCCTGGCGAGGCGTATGAATCACTGCGACACACTATAAGCCAGGAGCTTAGCGAGCTTGTCGATCCGGCAGACGGCCGGCCCGTGGTAGACAAGATCTATTGGAAAGAGGATCTGTATTCCGGTGCATTTATGGATGCGGCACCTGACCTGCTGACAGTCATGCGTGATTTTAGCTACATGACGCGCAAAGGATATGAATTCGCGGCGCAGCGCGGTGAGATTTTCCGCGCTCCTTACACGCGCGAAACGGGCAGCCATCGTCTGCAAGGGATTCTTATCGGCGCGGGGCCGGACTTGACTTCGCAGCTGGAACTGGCCGAGTCGCAAATGGCCGACCTCGCGCCCACCTTGCTTTACTTGCAGCAGTGCCCGATCCCCGTCTATATGAAAGGGCGGCTCATTCAAGAGCTTGTACGCCCTGAACGATTGCAGGAATGCGAGCCTCAGTACGAAGAGCGGGCCATCACCCGTCGAGATGATATGCCTGCTGGCTGGGACGATGCGGCCGAGGCTGAAATAACTGATCGCCTCAAAAAGCTTGGATACCTGGGCTAATTAGAGTAAATTCGCCCTTATTAAGCCCCATAATACTCCAAAAGGGTTATTGAAGAGACTGTGAACGGCTGGGTATACTTAGCATAGGTAAGTTTTGTCTGTATTACTAAATCGTGAGATAGGAGAATTTCATGAAGAAACTATTCCCCATTCTTGTACTGGCAGTGGTTCTGATAATTGCTGCCGGCGTCGTCTTCGCCGCACCGCCCGGATCGGGCTGGAAGTCCGGCCAGACGATCCAGAACGTTGGCGGTTCAAATGCCAACATCGCCTTTACGGCCTATAGCGATACCGGCACGAGCTACGACTGTGGTTCGCAAAGCGTTTCGCCCGGCGCCGTAGCTAACTTCTTGACCGATGTTGATTGCCCGGTTCCGGCCGGCTTCCTTGGTTCGGCCGTTGTGAGCGCCGACCAGCCAATCGCCGCCGTTGTCAATGTTAACAACAAGGGCACTGGCCTGGCTTCCGGCCAATACCAGGGTACCGATGGCGCGGATGTGGCAAATTCGATCAAGTTCCCGCTGGTGAAGAACGACCACAATGGCCGCACGACGACTTTCTACGTCCAGAATGCGAGCCAGAGCCCCATCAACATTGATGCGGTCTTCTCCGTCAATGGTTCGAACTACAACAAGAGCTACACCAATGTTCCTGCCAATGCCATGGTTGTCATCAGCCCCACCGACACCACGCCCTCGATGCCGTCCGGCCCTGGCCAGTTCGGCAGCCTGGTAGTGACCGGCACCGGCCCGCTGGCCGGCGCTTCGCTGGAGCATGAGACCAGCGCTGCTGTTGGAGAGAATCTGCAGGCTTCCAAGGCCTTCACCGATGCTGAAGGCTCCACCGAGGTCTTCTGCCCCCTGGTACGTTACAACCATACCTCCACGGCACAGACAACCGGTACGCAGGTTCAGACTGTGAGCGGCGGCCCTGTGGATATTACCTACACCTATCATATTGATGGTGGTGGCACTGTTGGCCCGTTCACCGAGACCAATGTCGCTGATGGCGCGTCCGCGAACTTCTTCATGGGCAGCCTTGCGGGTATCCCCTCGGGCAGCTTTGGCTCCGCCACGATTACCGCGACCGGCAATGTGGTTGCTGTGACCAATGACAAGGGTGTATCCGACGGCTTCACGCGCGTCACCACCTACGCCTGCTTCGGTAGTGGTTCGACCTCCGTCAACGTTCCGCAGTCCAAGGAACACTTTGGCGGTAACACGACCGGTATCCAGGTTCAGAATGTTGGTGGCTCTGCTTCGACCGTGAACATGGTTTTCAAGGCCACCAATGGCCAGTCGCTAGAAATTGAAACCGCGAGCCCGCTTGCGCCCGGCGCCAGCGTCAACGTGGTCAATCTGTACAAGCTGCCGTCCTCGACCTGGAACGTGGTCAGCGGCACACCGGCCAATATGGTCAATACCCTGAGTGGTGTTGTCGTGACCGGTACCTCGGATCTGGCTGTCATCGCCAACGAAAGCAGCAACGGCGACCTCGCCCCGGCGAGCAACCAGGACACCAAGAATTTCGAAGGCTTTGCCGACTAGATTCTTGAACCTTAGCTTAGCCTAAGTATAGGAAGCCACCTTTGCGGGTGGCTTCCTTTTTTTCTGTGACTTGGGCGCAGTTCCGGTATAATGCCGCGTTGCTATAGAAATAAGACAAATGAGACAAGATATGCAAAATCGAAGCATCGGGGAATCTAGACGTGCGAAACAGGTTAAGCTTGGCGGTCTGGCCGTTTTGTCAATACTGTTGTTACTATTGATCACTGCCTGTGGTGCAGCCCCGGCGGCGGAGACAGATGCTACGGCCGTTCAGACTGGACAACAAGAAGAGGCTGCGGCGCCAACAGCGACACCACTTCCGGTTGAGGAGGTATCATCCGCATATCCGGCGACCGATGCTTACCCACCCCCACTTCCTACCCTTCCGCCACTGGAAGGATCCTATCCCGTGGCAACCCTGCCGCCACCAACCTCCACGCCTTCCGTCTACCCGCCCCCGGCAACCGAAGAACCATTTGCCGAACCCCGCTTCCGTCTCGATCCGGTGAGTGCCGGCGACAGCGTGGTGACTGGGCAGGCTATACCAGGCATGTCTCTCGCGGTGATTGATGTAACGTATGGCGGCAATACGCTGGGGACGGGACGCGCGGACGATCAGGGTCGCTTCTCTATCAACGTTCAGGATTTGGTGGAAGGCAATCGCCTTGGCATCACGTTTGGTGAGCTCGAGGATGGTCTGGGTATCGCCGAGATGTCTATCAAGTATTACCCTCATCGTGGTGAAGGCTTCAGAAATTTACCGAATGTGGGGATCGTTCTTGATTCAAACTTGATAGCGCCCTAGCGTTGGGTTTGTTAATCTGTTCCGTAAGGTTATCATTTTAGAATCAGCAGTGGCCGAACGGATGTGGTCGGCTGTGGGATATTTGCTTTAGTTTACAAATAGTGGTCTTTCAGTCAGGCGGGAGATATCGCCGTTGGGCCAGAGCGCCAGAGACTATTCTGCAAGGAATAGACCCTGGCGTTTCTTATGCCAGCTGATAGTTCCAATCTGAAGATTTCTTGATTCCAAGAAGTTGGAAGTCCCCTAGAGGAGAATTGACGTTGTTAGGTACGAAGGAAACAACAAACCTGATCGAACCATACGGTGGCGTACTGGTCGATCTGATGGTGCCAGAAGACGAACTGGCAGCGGCATTAGCGTACGCCGGTGGCCTGCCTAGTGTTCGCTTATCAGAGCGTGCCGAATGCGACCTGGAACTGCTGGCAGTCGGTGCATTCTCGCCGCTGGATCACTTTATGTCTGCAGCGGATCACCAGTCCGTATTGGACACTATGCGCCTGACGAATGGCTACATCTTCCCGCTCCCGATTACACTGCCCGTTGAGGAAGATGAAGTGGCCGCTATTGAGATTGGCCAGGATGTCGCGCTGCGCAGCCAGAGCAACGAGCTTCTGGCAATTATGCGCGTTGAAGAGATTTATACCTGGGATCTTGAAGAAGTTGCACAGAAGGCGTTTGGGACCCTTGATTTACGCCACCCGCTTGTGGCCGAAATGTATCGTTGGGGCAAGTTCAATCTTTCCGGTCCGATGAGGGTGCTGCGGCTGCCCACCCATTATGATTTTAAGGATATCCGCCTCACGCCTGCCCAAACACGCCAGCGACTTGAGTCGTTTGGACATCCAAACGTAATTGCGTTCCAGACGCGAAATCCATTGCACCGTGTGCATGAGGAACTGACGAAGCGAGCAACTCAGGAAAAGGATGGCGTTCTGTTACTGCATCCGGTCGTCGGCATGACCCGGCCCGGCGATGTCGATCATTATACGCGCGTTCGCACTTATCGTGCCCTCGCTAACCGCTACTACGATCAGGATCGTATCTTGCTGTCACTGCTGCCGCTGGCAATGCGTATGGCCGGCCCGCGTGAAGCCGTATGGCATGCCCTGATCCGGCGCAATTATGGCGCCAATAACTTGATTGTCGGGCGTGATCATGCCGGCCCAGGCAAAGACTCTAAGGGCGAGCCGTTTTATGGACCTTACGATGCGCAGGAACTGGTCGAGAGTGTAAGTGAAGAGCTGGGTGTCGAAGTAGTACCGTTTCGCATGATGGTTTACCTGCCCGATGAAGAACGCTACGAGGAAATTTCTAAGGTTAGCGAAGAAACGCGCACGGCGTCGATTTCCGGCACGCAGGTGCGGGAACATTATCTACAGAATGGCCGCGAGCTGCCCGACTGGTTCACGCGACCGGAGGTAGCTGCCATTTTGGCGGAATCTTACCCGCCGCGTTTCCGCCAGGGCGCCTGCGTTTGGCTCACCGGCCTTCATAATTCCGGTAAGTCCACGACCGCATCTGTCTTGACAGCCCTGCTCCAGGAATACGGCCGTACCATAACTCTGCTTGATGGTGATGTGGTCCGCACGCACTTCTCAGAAGGGCTTGGTTTCTCCAAGGAAGATCGCGATGACCACGTGCGCCGCATCGGCTACGTCGCCTCAGAAATCGTGCGCCACGGTGGCATCGCCATCTGCGCCGCCGTAAGCCCTTATCGCACCACGCGTAACGATGTGCGCGGCATGTTCGGCGGCGACCACTACCTGGAAGTTTTTGTTGATACGCCGCTTGAGGTCTGCGAGCAGCGCGATACCAAGGGTCTTTATGCCCGCGCCCGCCGCGGCGACATCGTTGGTTTCACCGGAATCGATGATCCCTATGAAGCGCCGCAGAATCCTGAAATTCGCCTGAATACGATCGACTATACGCCTGAAGATAATGCTCGGCTGATCATCGATCGTCTGATCGAAGCAGGATTTTTGCGATCAGAATTAGACAGTCAAATGCCGGCATAACGACATCCGGCGCTAGGAATCTAGAAATTTAATTGAGAGGAAATGATGTCTTTTAACAATAACACCGACCCGCAAGGGTACGTGCTTTGGATGACCGGGTTGTCCGGCGCCGGCAAGACCACGATCGCGCTCATTTTGGAAGATAAGCTGCGCGAGCGTAATATGAAGATAGAACGCCTGGATGGCGATGTAGTTCGCGAGAGCTTGACCGCTGATCTTGGCTTCTCAGCCGAAGATCGCCGCAAGAATATCGAGCGGGTGACCTTTGTTGCCAAATTGTTATCCCGCAACGGTGTCGGCACGGTCTGTTCCTTTATCTCACCGTATCAATCAGTGCGCGATCACGTACGTGACAACACCACTAATTTTCTGGAGGTCTATATCGATGCGCCTCTGGAGGTGGTTATCGAACGTGACGTTAAGGGCCTTTATCAGAAAGCGATTGCGGGCGAAATACCAAACTTCACCGGCATTTCCGATCCTTTTGAAGCTCCGGAGAACCCGGACATTCATGTGCGTACTGACCAGGGCACGCCTGAAGAGTGCGCCAATCAGATCCTGCGGCACTTAGAGCAGCTTGGCTACGTACCCGTAGCGGAAACTGCCTAGGCGCATTTGCCATCTACTGCCGGATATCAGTCCGGCATACCCGTTGCCAAATAGAACCATCCGTGAAGCCTGGGCAAGAGGGCGCGACCTTCTTGCCCAGGCTTCCGCTTCGCCAGAGATAGATGCGCGCCTCCTGCTGCAGAAGGCGACCGGGCTAAACCACAGCTACGTGCTGGCGCATGGAGACAAGGCGCTTACCAGTGAGCAGTCGGCGACCTATGATTCCTTTTTAGCCCGCGCGGCCAAGAAAGAACCTATCCCTTACTTAATCGGCAGCACCGAGTTCTATGGCCTGCTCTTTGAGATTGGCCCAGCTGTTCTGATCCCGCGTCCGGAAACGGAATTGCTTGTCGATCGGGCGCTCGCCTGGACCCAGGCCCGCGCGCAAGATCGAGAGAACCTCAGGATTGTTGACGTCGGCACCGGCAGCGGATGCATCGCCATTTCCCTGGCTCACCAGTTATCTGACCCGGTGATCGCGGCCGTTGATATCTCCTTTGACGCGTTGCAAGTCGCCAGGCGCAACGCGCGGTTTCTGGGAACCGGCAAGGTATATTTTGTGCAGGCAGATCTTCTAACTGCACTGCCCGGTCCGTTCGATCTGATTGTGGCCAACTTGCCGTACATTGCTGCTGACGAGTGGACGGTAGTAGACGATGGGGTAAAATGGTACGAACCGCGTGTCGCCCTGGATGGCGGCGAAGACGGGCTGGAATTTCTGCGGAAGCTGTTGTACCAGGCCATGTACAAACTTCACCCACGGGGCGCCCTTTTCCTGGAAATTGGTTGGCGGCAGGGTAAGGCCGTTACGGAGCTTGCGACAAGCCTGCTGCCGCAGGCAGATGTTCGCTTACTGCAAGACTATGCCGGGCATGACCGCGTTGTCCAGATTCTCTTATCACAGGAAGCAAGCAAGCAGGACCAGGCGATTTAGCAAGCATGGTATTCTCGCGAGAGCAATTCGTTCACTTGGCCGTGACCGCGCAGGTGTTGGTCGCGAGTGATCCCAATGCCGTGCCGGCGGCCGCTGCGGCCGCGGCGCGCGGCGAACTTGTTATATTGCCAACAGATACAGTATATGGTGTGGCGACTACCGCTGCTGATGAGAGCGCTGTCAAGCGTCTCTTTCTGGCCAAAAGGCGGCCCTGGGATAAAGGCATCCCGATCTTAATTGCCGATGTTTCAGTGCTTGAAGACATAGTGTTGGGTGTGCCGTCCGGTGCCTGGAAGTTGATGGATGAATTCTGGCCGGGCCCTTTGACGATTGTCTTGCCAAAACGACCGGACCTGCCGGACGCTCTTTCGCAAACTGCCGCTATCGCCGTCCGCATGCCGGACCTGCCGGTCTGCCGCGACATCATTGGCGTAGCTGGCGGGGCCCTGGCGGTGACAAGCGCCAATCTTTCGGGTCATGCGCCTGCCACTACGGCCGAGATGGCACTTTACGATCTCGCCGGTTACGTCAGCATAGCTGTGGACGCCGGCCCAAGCCCGATGCAGCAAGCTTCCACCGTCGTTGATTGTACTGTACAGCCATGGCGCATTCTACGCCGTGGGCCGATCCCCGTTGATTCGATAATGGGAGCTTCTCGCGGCTAGGCGTCGATATGGGTGATTTTCTAATTCCACTCCTGCTGGCAATTGGTGGACTAATTGCTGCTTTCTTGACCTATCGCGGCATTCGGCGCGGTGGCGCCCGTTACTATACGCTGGAAAGAGAAGCCATGCTGCGCCGCGCGATGGTGACCTTGCTCATTTCAGTGCTCCTATTTTTGGGCTCGGTGGGTCTATTGGTCCTGAACTTACAGCGGCAGGCCGAATCCGTGGAAGCGCCGGGAATGGTGGAAGAGGGTGTTGTCCTGGCTACCATTACCCCCACGGCATTTCTGGAACAGTTTCCGCCCACGGCCACTCCGGGCAGCGTGATTGCCGAGCCGACAGCGACCGTCACACCGATCATCTGTCGCGCCATTGTTGAAGGCACCAGCGGTAATGGCCTGACGCTGCGCGATGTTCCCGGTGGTACAGAAATATCTATCTTACCCGATGGCTCGGTATTGACTGTTCTGGAGGATGCGCCGGTTGAATCGGGTGGATTTGTCTGGCGCAGGGTGCGGCTCGTAGGCGGCGATGAAGGGTGGGTAGCAGAAGAATTCCTGACGATTCGCGCCCCTTGTGAGTAGCCATGCTAATCGGCATTGATGCCAGCCGGGCGACGGTGGCTCGACGCACGGGCACTGAGGCATACGCCTATTTCCTGATTCGCGGCCTAATTGAAAAGACCGCATCGAGCGGGCACCGTCTCCGTCTTTATTTCAACGCCGCGCCACCGAGCAAACTTTTTCCCACATTTGACCACGTACAAACGCGCATCATTCCGTTTCCCCGTCTTTGGACCCACGTTCGCCTGGCGCGCGAACTTGCCCAGAATCCGCCCGATGTCTTTTTTACGCCAGCCCATGTTATTCCGTTTAGCTTCCGCGGCGCCGCGGTTGCGACGGTGCATGACCTGGGGTTTCATTTCTTCCCTGCGGCGCACACGGCCGGCCAGGTAGCCTATCTCAAGCTCAGCACGCGCAGCAACAGCCGGCTCAGCGCGCGCCTTATCGCTGATTCTGAGGCGACGAGCCGCGATCTCGCCAATCTCTACGGTGTAGATCCGGACATAATCCGCGTAGTTTATCCGGGCCTTGATCGGGCACTGAGCCGTGTCGAAGATCACAACCGTCTATTAAAGACATGGCATCGCTACCAGATTCGGCCACCCTACCTACTTTACCTAGGTACTTTGCAGCCGCGCAAAAATCTGAGCAATCTGGTGCGGGCATTCGCGATGGCGGCGCTGCCGCATATGCTTGTGTTGGGAGGAAAGCCTGGATGGCAGATAGAGGAGCTGCAGCGGACTCTACAGGAACTGCCTTCATCCATTCGTGAACAGATCGTGCTGCCCGGTTACGTAGCCGAAGAGGACAAGGCGGCGCTCCTTTCAGGCGCTGAGGCATTTGTTTTTCCTTCCCTCTATGAGGGATTTGGTTTCCCTGTTTTGGAAGCGCAGGTGTGCGGTACCCCCGTCTTGGCTGCGAACAGCAGTTCGCTGCCGGAGGTAACTGGTGGCAGCGCGCTGCTTATCGATCCCCAGGATGTAGATGCGCTAGCGCAGGGTTTGCGGCGTATTGTCTCGGACAAACCCTATAGGGAGCAGTTGCGCCGCGCCGGTTATCTCAACGTCAGCCGTTTCGACTGGGGCCGCGCAGCGGAAGCAACGCTGGCCGTATTGGAAGAAGCCGCCGGTATAAGTTAGGCAAGCTTTGCTGCTTACGAGCCATTCTCCGCTGCGCTAGCAGGTGAGCAGCACATCTTACAACGATATTGTTCTTCCCCCACCACGGCAAAGCCAAGCCGTTCATAGAGACGGCGCGCCGGTTTGTTCGATTTCAGGACATGAAGATTAAGCGGCACATGGCGTTCGCCGGCGAGAATGATGAGTGAGTTCAATATGGCTGTACCGACGCCCCGGCCCTGGAATGCGGGCGCAATCTCGATCAGGGCCAGATAAATCTCATGCTGGTGCTCCTCAATGTAAAGTACACCCGCATCCTGGCCGTCAATCACGATGATCTGGCGGTTCTGGGGATCAAATTTGCGCGCGAAATACTCTTGCTGCCATGCTTCTTCCCAGCCCCATAGCTGCTCAACATAGGGGCGCATAGTGTCCGCATGCAGCCGGTAGAGAAAGGCGTAGTCATTGCTGTTCGCCTGGCGCAGCGAGTATAGCGGGTCGTCCATTAAAGAAAGTATGCTTTTCGGTCGAATTTCTCCTTGGCCACATCTTAACACATTCTGCCCCCGTCCGGTTAGAGAATAGTTCACACCTCAATGGATACGTTGCGATTCCGATATGGTATGATTACAATCGAAAGTTCTCTTGACCAACCGGCAGACATCTGCCACAAATCGCTGGAGTGGCCCCATGGCTTTTGCAACACGAACTACCTTTGACCGAGAATTACAGGCGCTTGATGATGATATCGTGAAAATGGGCAGCATGGTCGACTGGGCGATCGAAAATGGTATGAAATCGCTTTACGAGCGGGACATGGAGCTGGCGCGAGAAGTTATTGCCGGAGACGAAGCAATCAATGCCCTGCGTTATGAAATCGAGGAGCG
>JBJYWX010000162.1:0-1645 GCA_046259695.1 Promineifilaceae bacterium (SeqCode)
GGCGTCGATGGTTACGGCGGCGGTATCCCCTTCAACCACGCCCAAGCGGACGTGATCTTCTAAACCAGCAATGGTCTGCAGGATGACGCTGGTCTTGCCGGCGCCTGGGGAAGCCATGATATTCATGCCCAGGACGCCAGCCTTGTCCAACAGCGCCCGGTTCTGCAGCGCCAGGCTGTCGTTGGCGCTCAGGATTTCTTCTACTACAGGTACGGTTCTTATCGTCACGTGGGAATCTCCTCAGTTTCGATATCTATACTTTCTAGGCGAAATTCTTCGCCGGCCTGCACCCGCACATGAAAACTGCCGCACGCGGGACATTCCTCCAACCCTTCATGGAGAACGTAGGTGTGACCACAGTCGAGGCAGCGCATTTCTGCGGTGATGCGCTGGAAATGGAGAACAGCCCCTTCGCAAAGCGTGTCTTTGCTGACGATGTCCCAGTAAAACTGGACAGAATCGTCAACCACGGAAGAGAGCTGCCCTATCACCAAATTGAGATCGGTGACCCGGGCTGCCCCGGAGCGCTGCGCATAATCGAGGGCGATTTGCAGGATATTTTCGGTAATAGGCAGTTCATGCATTTTGGAACTAGTTTAATCGGGCGATCCCGCGTTGCCAAAGTCTAAATGTCACCTATTATTACGACATCTGTCATAAAAAAGGGTGGAAAACGCCGTCTTTCTGAAAAGTTGGCGCTTTTTGTTAATATGAGCCTCTGATGACGACTACATCGCGATCTGAATTTTTAGCAGGCATTAAGGCAGAGCTGCCGATAACGTTGGGCGTGCTGCCATTTGGGCTGATTTACGGCGTGCTGGCCGTGGCCGCCGGCATTCCGCCAGTGCTGGCGATCGGCATGTCTTCGATTGTCTTCGCCGGCTCGGCGCAGTTCATCGGCGCGCAGTTGATCGCCGCGTCGACGCCGGCGCTGGTGATCTGGCTGACAACGTTCGTCGTCAATCTACGCCACCTGCTCTACAGCACGGCGCTGGGACCGCAGACGACGCATCTGTCGCGGGCCTGGAGATGGGTTCTAGCCTACCTGCTCACCGATGAGGCTTATGTAGTCACGGCACTGCATTACCAGGACAAGGAGATCCCGCTGCGCCATAAGCATTGGTTCTGGACGGGCGCGGGGCTGACGCTGTGGACCACGTGGCAGGCCTCTACGGCCGTGGGTGTTTTCTTTGGCACACGGCTGCCGGCGAGCTGGTCGCTGGATTTCACGCTGGCTTTGACGTTCATCGGCATGGTCGTACCGCTTTGCCGGGAACGGCCGAATCTGGCGGCGGCGGTGACGGCGGGTCTGGTCGCCGTGCTCACCTTCGCCTGGCCTTATAGGTTAGGCTTGATGGCCGCCGCCCTGGCGGGCATCGCCGCCGGAATAGTGGTCGAGAACCAGCAGCGGGCAAGGAGGCAGACGGCGTGAACCTGTGGTTGGTGATCATTGGTATGGGCGTTATCACCTATGCCATACGCTTGTCGATGATTCTCATGTCAGGCCAGGTTACGCTGGGAGATAACTTGCAGCGCGCGATGCGCTATGTGCCGGCGGCCGTGCTCTCGGCGATCATCCTGCCGGAGATGGTCCTGCCAGGGGGAACGCTGGATCTCTCGCTGGGGAATGAACGGCTGTTGGCCG
>JBJYWX010000163.1:0-3398 GCA_046259695.1 Promineifilaceae bacterium (SeqCode)
GTTGGCGAAGAGATCGAATCAATGGGACGGCGCGGAATCGTGCTTGAAATCCAGCTTTTGAACACGGTGCTGCGCCAGTCGGACCGTTCGCTGGCCGTTCTCCCCAACGGTGACCTGCAGAAGGATGGCCTGATTAACTATACACGTCTGGGCATCAGTCGCGTCGATTTACCTTGCACCCTGAAATACGAGGCGGATATCGAGCGGGCACGGGCGATCATTTTGGAAATAATGACCGCCGACCCGCGTGTGCTGAAGGAGCCGCCGCCCGATGTCGTGGCCCTGGACATGAGCGAAAATGGCCTGGAAATGCAGGCGCGCCCCTTCGTGCGCTATGATGATTACGATCCGGTGCAGTTCAGCTTCCGCAAGCAGATAATCGAGCAGCTCAACGCGGCGGGCATCGTCCCGGCCGTGGCGCAGCACGATGTGCGCCTGCAATCGTAACCGGCCAATAGCGGGCCCGTAGACACGGCGCGCAAATCTATTGGCTATTCCCAAACTCCCCACTATCATTGCGCCCAACTGATTCATACCAAAAGACGAGGTACCAAGTGAGCGACGATACCACCACCGGCGGCAATGGCGCCGCCGAACGGCCGATTCTTATGACTGCCCTGGCCATGGGCGCCGGCACGGCGCTGGGCTTCTTCATCACCTACATTCTGCTGCGAAGCCCCTTTATCCGCACAATTGCCGGCATAGTCCCAGACAGCCAGCCCTTCATCCAACTGCTGTTTGGCATCCTCCTCTTCCTCGGCACCTTGGGCCTGGGCGGCGCGCTGGCCGGCCTCCTGGGCGGGCATGCCATCAGCCGTTTCAGCGCCGCCACCAGCGAAAGCGCCTTTGAGTGGCGCGGCGCGCTGAGTTTCTTTGCTGCCCAGGCGCTGATGGCTCTGCCGGCGCTGGCAGTCGTGGCTATTGTCTCCTTCTTCAACGAGGATATTGATGTTCATTACAGCAAATTGATCGTTGTCTTCGGCTTGATCGGCTTGCTGTACGGCCTGCTCGGCGGGCTGCTCTTCGGCCTTCTGACAGCCGGCGTGCGGCGCACATTCTGGATCACGCTGGCCGCCATGGCCGGTTTTGGCGCCGGCGGGCTCCTGCTGGGCCTGACGCTGCGCGGCGCGGCGGAGTTCGATCCCGGCTTCTGGCGCCTGCTGCTGGCGACCGCCGGCTTTTTTCTCTTCGGCGCGGCCGGGGGCACGGCGCTGGCTTATGTCTACCAGGGCTACCAGGACCGGCGCACAGTGTTCCCTGATTCGACCGCCGGCCGGGTGGCGAAATACGCCTTCGTCGGCGCCCTGCTGCTCCTGGCCCTGATAGCGCTTTCCAATATCCTGGACCTGGCCCGCATCGTGCGGCCCGATCTGGCGACGCAGCTTGTGCTGCCGACAGTGGGCACCGGCTGGGTGGATGCCGGCGGGGCGACGGGCTCGGTGGCAGCGACCCCTTCCGCCCAGATTTTTTGCCAGGACGGCCGGGTCAATGTCAGCGGGGGCACGGAGGCGGCCGGCGTGGCGCAGTGGGCGCCCTGTTTCACAGACCCGGTTGTGGCCACCGATGCCAACGCCGTGCAGCATGCGCTGTGGTACACGAATGAGCTGGCCCGCCAGGACGGCGGCAAGACGGCTGGCCATTTTATCGTGGAGAGCCTTCTCGACGGCGGTGAGTGGAGCGCCCCGGCCATCGTGGCCCAGCCCGGCGCGGAGGTGGAACCGCTCTTGACCGGCACCGACGCCGGCACACTCTACCTGACCTGGGAAGGCGCGGGAAGCAGCCTCAGTATGACGCCCTATGCCTGCGACGGCCCGCCGCAGGGGACTATCAGCCAGGCGGTTTACGACGCCGTGCGCTCGGAACGGTTCCACATTGCCAGCGATCCCATCCCCTACTGTGGCAACCGCTTCGACCGCATGCACTTTACACCCAATCCGATCTCGCCGGAGCAGACGCTCGCGCCGACGCCGTTGGGCGCATTTGATACGGTGGGCGACATGGTGCGCAATGCCAAGTATGAGGTCAATTTCGTCAACATGCAGTGGGATGCGCCGAGCGACTACCTGAGCCCGGGTGATGCCATGGCCGTCGCCGTGAGAAACCTGTATGAGAAGGTAAAGGCCAATCCCGAAGCGTACCCGCGCGGCATGACCGTGCGCATCTTGCTGGGCAACCTGCCGGAATTGGCCGTGCTCAGCCTGGCGGACCAGACGCATCACGTGATTACGGACATGATCACGGCGGGTGTCGTTCAGAGCGACCCTGAAATCGGCTGGACCGTGATGCTTGGCAACTACCAGGGTAATCTGCCGCACGCGCACAGCAAGTTCATGGTGGTGGACGGCGAGACGGCCGTGGCCGCCGGCTTCAACTACAGTTACCTGCATCTAGACAAGGACCTGCAGCAGTATTATCTCGACTTGAGCATGACGGACATGGGGCTGCAGATGACCGGGCCCGTGGCGCAAATGGTGCTGGCTGCTTACGACGATCTGTGGGCCAACTCGGACCGCATTACCTGCTGGGGCAACCCGCCGCCCTCCAAGCTGCTGTTCAGTCTGTTCTGCGGCACTGAACCGACCGAGGTCATGCACACGCCAGAGGCACTGCGCTTCCGCGTGGCCGAAGACAACGACTACGCGGCCTTCGCTCTACACCATACGTTTGCCCACCTGGAATCGGATGAGGCGCTGCTGGCGGCGATTGGCGCCGCGCGTGACTCTATCGATCTCTTTGAAGTCAATTTTTCGCTTAGTACGCCCTGCCTGGTGCTCTCTTTAATCAGCGACTTCTGCACGGCCGAAAATTACGCGCCGCCCTACATGATTGCTCTGCGTGACGCGGTTATCAACAACGATATTCACCTGCGGGTGATGATGGAAGAGACGGCCATGAACGGCATAGAAAACCGCACCGGCGTGCTCTGGCTTTATGAGCAGCTTGCGGCGGCGGGCAAAGAGGACAATGTCGAACTTCGCTTCTCCAGCAACAAGATGCACAACAAGGCGATGCTGGTCGACAAGGAGTTCCTGTCCGTGGGCAGCCAGAACTTCCATTACAGCGCTTGGGGCTCGCCCAGCCTGACGGAGTACAACCTGGCAACTGACGATCCGGCGGCCGTGGAGCAGTTCTTGCACGAGTACGAATACTGGTGGGAGCGCGCGCTGCCGGTTAAGGATCTGGTCAGTGATAGACTGGAAGCGGTTAGGGGACAGGGGACAGTGGACAGTGGGCAGTAAACAGTTAACAGTAAACAGTTAACAGTAAACAATTAACAGTTAACAGTGAACAGGCGAAGTTTACTAGCGACTTGTCATCCTGAAAGCACAGCCTGTGCGCGACTTGTCATCCTGAAGGCGCAGCCTGAAGGATCCCTATGGCCTTACGTACGCAGCGGC
>JBJYWX010000164.1:0-11209 GCA_046259695.1 Promineifilaceae bacterium (SeqCode)
AGGGCGAGATCGAGCGGCTGACTGGTGAAGCGGACAGCGCCGCGGCGGCGCGCCTGCTTCTGGAGAACGGCACCAGTCTGGTGGTTGTCAAACGAGGAGCCGACGGTATGGTCCTGTACACGGCCGAAGAGACTGTGGACGTGCCTGGGCTGCCGCTGAAGGCGGTTGACGCCACCGGCGCCGGGGACAGCGCCGCAGGGGCGGTTATCTACGGTATGCTCAACGGCTTATCTGTCGAGGCGCTAGGCACGCTGGCCAACGCTACGGGCAACGCCAAGGTATTGAAAGTGGGGACGGGGCACCAGGTGCCTCGCACGGCCGAAATCCGCGCCGTACTCGACGAATTCAATCTCAAAGTTCCCGGCTGGCACTAAGAATAGGTCGCCGCAAGACGCCGAGGAAACGCGAATTCACGCGGGTATAAACTCTCAATAGGTGTTATTCCGCGCTCGTCCGCGTTCCATTTGTTTGCATTTTATTTGCGCCGGCCTCCTGGGTCGCCTTCAGGAAATCGAGCAGCAGGGCCCGGCCGTTCTCCGCTTCTACTAGGTGGGCGTAAGGCAGCACTGCGCCGGTCCAGCCCTCGCTATGCCAATACGCCCCGGCTGGCAGTGCGCTTGCCGTCCAGCCTTCCGGCGTGGGATAGGCCGTAGCGTAGAAATAAGGTTCGGGGATGCCGTCATCGCCTGTCGAGAAGCCGAAATTCATTTGCTCATCCGCGTATGCCGGGTTATCCGGATCCTGGCCCGGCACTTTTCGTCCCGAAAACCAGAGCACAGCCAGGTCGAAATGGTGCGGCCAAAACTGTACCGCGCCTGTTTCCTCGCGTAAGCTGCTGCGGAAGGCGCGCAAAGTGAAGAATATGCGGCGTAGTGTCTCCCAAAAGACGGCAACGGCCTGTTCATCATAGGTACCCGGCGCTTCGTCTTCAAAGGCATGTGCTTCGTCATGGTAGCCGGTCCGGATATCCAGTGAACGCATGGCTGCCAACAGTTCCTGTTTAAACGTCCTGACCGATTGTCCGGAGAGAGGCACCGCCTGCGAGACGCCGTCGCCGCGTGTAACAGTTAATTGGTGCTCGGTGAGGTCAAGCGTTAGCTCGAACGGCCTGCCTCTTTCATCTTCCAGTGGCGTGGTGGTCAGTCCAAGGGTAGAGAGGCGCAGGCTGGCGTGCCACCAATGTTTTTGCGGCGGCGTATGATGCTGGCGAATGCGGCCCACAAGGCGGCTGTACCCCGCCAATGTGTCGCGCGTCGCGCGCCACGCTTCCAGGGGCAGCGGAGCAAATTCATTTGGCATGAGACTTACCTTCCTGATATCTAGGGCAACCTGGTTATTATCAATGGCTAATTTTTAATTGTCAATTTCCTTGCTCCTCCGCTCTTAACAAGCGTGTGGCTTTGCACCGCTTTACGTTACAATCAGGCGTATGGCAGCCAATCAACTCTTTGCCGTCACCGACGACGGCTTGTTAGAACTTGCTATTCCCGAGCGTGCGCGAAATCTGACTGACCTTTACGACGGCCTGTCGTTAGGCGTCTACTCCGCGCTGCGCACTTTCGACCATAACAAATTCCTGGCGCTGGAGGCGCACCTGGACCGCACGGAACGTTCGATGGCGATCCTGGGCTGGCAGTACCGCTTTGACCGGGCGCGTTTCCGGCGGGCACTCGATACGGCCGTGTCCCATTTCCCTTCGGCCGATGCGCGGGTGCGCTTCGATATCCTGGCCGAACCGGCGCGTGCCTTCGGCACCGACAGCCGCGAACTGATCGCTCTGACGCCTTTTTCTGAGGAGCCGGCCGAGTATTATACGCAGGGCGTGGGCATCGACCTGGTGCCCAGCCTATCCCGTTTTGAGCCGCAGGCGAAAACGGCCGAGTTTGCCGAACGCCGCAGCCGCATGCTGCCCGCGCGCAGCCAGGCGCACTACGAATACCTGATGCTGGACGACGAGGACAACATCCTGGAAGGGACGCTCACCAACTTCTGGGCCGTGCGCGACGGCTGTGTCTGGACTGCCGGGGAAGGCGTGCTGGAAGGGATCACGCGTCACATCTTGATTGACCTCATTCCTACCCTGGGCATACCGGTCAAGTTGCAGGCGGTCAACCGCAGCGAGATTCCCACCTTTGAAGAGGCGTTTCTCAGCGGTTCCTCGCGCGCCGTCCTGCCCGTCGTGCGCATCGCCAGCCACGAGATCGGCAACGGCCGCCCCGGCATCGCCACGCGCCAGATACTGCGGGCCTACCAATCGTACGTGCGCGATCATGTGCAGCGAGCAGTGTAAGATTTGAAGGACGGAAAAACAGAGGAAACGGAATGCTGGGAAATGAGAGCGGTCAACTGCGAATTGGAAGCAGGGTGTCCACGAACGTCTGACCGCTGGCCGCCCAAATCTGTTCAGCGAGCTATTCTCGATTCTTCTTGAAATTCCCTCTTTTTTGTGTCATGATTCAGGCCGATGGTTGACGAATCGCTCACGCCTCTTGAGGTGCTGGCAGTTTCACTCTACGAGATTGGCGCTGTCCAGTTTGGCAAGTTTAAGCTACACAGCGGGAAGAAGTCGCGTATCTACCTCGACCTGAGGGTCCTGGTTTCTTTTCCTGATGCGCTGCGCCAGGTAGCGGCAGCCTATGCCTCGGTCCTGAATTGGCTGGAATTTGACGTACTGGCAGCGACGCCGCTGGCCGGTTTGCCGATCGGAACGGCCGTTGCCCTGGAGATGAACCGCCCGCTGATCTATCCGCGTAAGACAGCTAAGAGTTACGGCACCGGCAAGGGAATTGAGGGCGTCTATAATGTGGGCGAGACGGCGGTCATCATCGATGATCTGGTCACCAGCGGCGACAGCATTATCCAGACCCTCGCCCCGCTTAAGGCCGGCGGCCTGCGCGTAACCGACGCCGTGGTGCTGATTGACCGCGAGCAGGGAGGGGTGGAGTCTCTTCGCGAGCAAGGCTACCGCCTGCACGCCATTATGTCCCTCTCTTACTTGCTGAGCATTTTGCTGGAGCGCGACATGATCAGCGAGAAGAAATACGAGAAAACGCTAAAGTCGCTTTAGGCGCAGGTCCTTCATGATCGACCTCACCCGAGGGCGCTCACATAACGTACTACGTTATACTGGCAACCCGCTCGATGTGCTGTTCGCGCCACGCAGCGTGGCCGTGATCGGCGCTTCGGAGCGCCCCGGCAGTGTCGGCCGCACGGTTTTTGACAATCTATTCGACAGTGCGTTCAACGGGCCGGTTTTTGCCGTCAACCCCGACACGTCGTCGGTGCTTGGCGAACTGAGCTATCCCAGTATCGTCGACGTGCCGCAGCAGATCGATCTGGCGGTCGTGGCCACGCCGGCTGACACCGTGCCTCTGGTAATGCGCCAGTGCGGTGCGGCGGGCGTGAAGTCGGCGGTCATTCTTTCCGCCGGTTTTAAGGAGATCGGGCCGGAAGGCGCGGCCCTTGAGGCCGAGGTCCTGCGCGAAGCGCGCCAGAGCGGCGTGCGTTTTGTGGGGCCGAACTGCATCGGATTGATCAATCCCTACACCGGGTTGAATGCCTCTTTTGCCGCGCGTCTGCCCCTTCCAGGTAATGTGGGATTTGCCAGCCAGAGCGGCGCTCTCTTCGCGGCGATCCTCGACTGGAGCATTGGCGAGAATGTCGGCTTCAGCAGCTTCGTCTCCACGGGCTCCATGGCCGATGTTGATTGGGGCGATCTCATTTATTACTTTGGCGATGATCCGGCCACCAAGAGCATCTTGATCTACATGGAAACGATCGGCGATGCGCGATCTTTCATGTCTGCGGCGCGCGAGGTAGCGCTGACCAAGCCGATCATTGTTATGAAGCCCGGGCGCACGGCCGCCGGCGCGCGCGCGGCGGAAGCGCACACGGGCGCCGATAGCGGCGATGACCGGGCGCTCGATGCGGCTTTCCGGCGCTGCGGCGTGCTGCGCGTGGAGACGATCGCCGAACTGTTCAGTTTGGCGGAAGTACTGGCGAAACAGCCGCGGCCGCTGGGGCCGCGCCTGACAATCGTGACCAATGCCGGCGGAGCCGGTGTATCGGCAGCGGACCGCCTGATCGAGGCCGGCGGCGAGCTGGCGCCGCTTTCGCCGGCGCTGCTTAAGGAATTGGATGACGTACTGCCACCGCATTGGAGCCATAGTAACCCGATCGACTTGATGGGTGATGCGGACGCGCAGCGTTACAAGGATGCCATTTCCCTCGTAGCCAAAGACCGGGACAGCGACGGTTTGCTGGTCATCTTGACCCCGCAGGCGATGACTGAGGCCAAGAAAACGGCCGAGGCGCTGCAGTCGGTATATGACCGGCCGGCCGGCTACCCTTATGGTAAACCCGTACTGGCGAGCTGGATGGGCGGAGAAAGCATTGCAGCGGGCATTGAGGTGCTCAACCAGGCCAATATTCCTACGTTTGCTTATGCCGACACGGCCGCACGCTTATTTACCGCCATGTGGCACTACCAGAAACGGCTGCGCAGCCTCTACGAGACGCCGCAGCTGCCGGCCGGACAAGATGAAGCGTCGTTGAAGCGCTTTTTTGCCGGCGAGTTTATCGACGAACTGCACCAGGCAGGCCGCACCTGGCTTACGGATTATGAGTCGAAACAAATCCTTGAAGCCTATGGCATTCCGGCGTTGGAATCGAGGCTGGCGCACACGGCCGATGAGGCGACGGCGCAGGCGGAGGAAATTGGTTTTCCCGTTGTCCTTAAGGCGTATGATGAAGCGGTTCAAACCGATGGCGAACTGGCGCGCGTGCGCCTCGCCGGGCCAGAAGAGGTTCGCAAGGCTTTCCGGGCCATGAAGGCCCTGGCGACGGCTGGCGATGCGGAAGTGACCTTCGCCGGTGCGCTGGTGGAACAGGTCCCGCTGCTGGAAAACGGCCACCAACTGCAGTTGGTGGCTGCGCCGGACAGACAGCTTGGTCCCGTGCTGCGCTTCGGCCTGGGTGGGCACGTCGGCTCTTTACTGGATGACGTTGAGCTGGGCCTGCCGCCGCTGAACTCGACCCTGGCGCGACGTATGATGGAACGCACGGCCGTCTACCAGGCGATGCGCCGCAGCGGCGAGATCGACATGCCCGCCCTGGAGGACCTGCTGGTGCGCTTCAGCCAGATCGTAGTGCAGCAGGGTTGGATTAAGCGCATGGAAATTGACCCTCTGCTGGTGACAAGCGGCGGAGCTTCTGTAGTCGGGGCGCGGATTGAACTTTATGGCCCGGAAGTGGACGCCGGCATGCTGCCTCGCCTGGCGATCCGGCCCTACCCGCGGCAGTATGTGGAACAATTCGTCAACCGCGAGGGTACGCGGTTTGTGATCCGGCCCATCCGGCCCGAAGATGAGCCGCTGCTGGTCGATTTTCACGCCCGCCTTTCCGAACAAAGCGTCTATATGCGCTATTTTCGCGCCTTCGAATTGAGCCAGCGCGTGGAGCACGAGCGCCTGACGCGGCTTTGCTTCATTGATTACGATCGCACCATTGCCCTGGTGATCACCTGGCATAACCCGGAGACGGACGCGCCGGAAATTGTGGCCGCCGGGCGCCTGACCCGGCTGCCCGACCCGCAGGAAGCGGAATACGCGATTTTGGTGCGGGATGATTTTCAGGGACAGGGGTTAGGAACAATTCTGCTCAAGCGCCTGCTGCATATCGGCCATGATGAAGGCATCGACCGCGTGATCGCCTACATGCTGCCTACCAACAGCGGCATGATCAATATCAGCAAAAAACTGGGATTCCGCTTCCAACGTGAGGAGGACCTCGTCAAGGCGGTCATTGACCTGGACGCGCTCGATGAGTGGGTGCGAGCAGCAAGCAGTAAGCAGTAGGCGGCAATCAGTAGGCGGTATTCAGGGGGCAGTAATCCGTTATGGACGCACTTACTTACTGGCCGCTGCCTGCCAGCGCCATTTCCACCGCCGCTTCGGCGTGGATGGCCGTGGTGTCGAAGAGGGGGACGGCCGTGTGCTGCTGCTGGACAAGCATGACTATTTCCGTGCAGCCTTCGATCACGCCCTGCGCGCCGTTAGCCCGCAGGCCGTCGATGATGCCCAGGAACTGCGCCCGTGAGGCACCGAGTACCTGGCCAAGGACCAGCTCCTCGTAAATCACGCGATGCACGATCACGCGTTCCTCTTCCGACGGTACCAGTACGCGCAGTCCATGCTGGCGCAGCCGCCCGGTATAAAAATCTTGCTCCATGGTGAAGCGTGTGCCTAACAGGCCAATGGTATCAAGTCCGGCGGCTTTGATCCGCGCCGCGGTGGCGTCAGCGATATGCAACAACGGGATATCGATCGCCGCTTCAACCTGGGGCGCGACCTTATGCATGGTGTTAGTACAGAGCAGCAGGAAGTCCGCACCGGCCGCCTGCACCTGAAGCGCTGCCCCAGTCAAAAGACTCGCCGCGCCACCCCAGTCACCGGCACGCTGCAGTTCTTCGACCGCTTCAAAATCTACGCTGACCATGGCGATCAAAGCAGAGTGAAGACCGCCAAGCCGCTGCCTGACACCTTCGTTGATTGCGCGATAATAAAGGGCGGTGCTTTCCCAGCTCATCCCGCCCAGGAGGCCAATTGTTTGCATGGGATGGACAGTAATCAGAACTCAGTAAGAAGTAATGAGTTGCCAGCCATTTTGGCTCAGCGCCGGGGCGAGAGCTGGCGGTTCCAGGGTGCCTGAAAAAAAGATCGATCGTAAACTTACGCGCATAATCATAACGCCTCAAACGATCTCGGCAAGCCGATGGTGTGATGCGGACGTATTCAGATCGTGCGCTAGACGAGAAACTGATGGCGGATTACTGATAACTGAGCTCTGACCACTAGCTTCTGGAGAACGCCATGGCCCATACTGTCCGCTGGGGACTTCTTTCCACTGCCCATATCAACCGCGCCGTCATACCACCTATTCGCGCTTCGGAGCGCGGTGAGCTGGCGGCCGTAGCCAGCCGTTCGCGGGTGAACGCCGATGCATATGCCAGTGAGTGGGATATTCCGCTGGCTTTCGGTAGTTACGAGGCGATGCTGGCATCCGACGCGGTGGACGCGGTCTATATTTCCCTGCCCAATCACTTGCATGCCGAATGGTCGATCAAGGCTATGGAAGCGGGCAAACATGTGTTGTGCGAGAAGCCATTCGCCCTTTCCGTGGAGGAAGTGGACCGTATGATAGCGGCCAGCCGGCAGACGGGCATGGTCATCGCTGAGGCGTTCATGTACCGTCACCACCCGCAGACGAAGTTGGCCAAGCAGTGGATCGAGCACGGCCGTCTCGGAGATGTGCAGGCGGTGCGCGGCATTTTCACCTTCAAGATAGGAAGCCGCGACAACGTGCGCCTGGTAGCGGACTGGGGTGGGGGATCGCTGTGGGACGTGGGCTGCTATCCGGTGAGTATGGCCCAATACTTGCTGGATGGGCCGCCGATGCTCGTTTATGGCGCGCAGGAACTGGCTCCGGAAGGCGTCGATGACCTGTACGTGGGCCAGATGCACTACCCTGGCGGGCAAATCGCCCAATTCACTAGCGCTTTTAATGTGCCGGAGCATGCTTACGTGGAGGTGTTGGGCACGGACGGCCGTTTGGAGCTGCATCATCCCTTTAAGCCGAAACTGACGGGCAACAACTTCCGTTTTATAGACGCCGAGGGCGAGGCACAAGAGATCGACGTGCCCGTCCAGGAACTCTACAGCGGTGAAATCGAAGACTTGCAGGCCGCAATCCTGGATGGCGCGCCGACCTACCTCTCGCTGCAAGAATCACGCGATCATGTGCGCACGATCAACGCGCTTTACGAGTCTGCAGCCAGGGGAGAACCGCTGGCGATGTAGGAGCTGTTGGGCGCTGGACTTCAGTTGTCAGTGCGCCAGTTGTCAGTGCGTCAGTGAGCGGTACCCGTCTACTGTCTACTGCGCGCTCTCCTGCGCCTGGTCAATGCTGTTCTTGATCCACCGCGCGCCGTAGTTGCCGGCGAAAAAGACGATCACGAAGATGAGGATAATGACTGCCCAAGCCAGGTGGGAGAATTCCATGCCGTAGGCGCCGATCATGGTGAGCATGATCGCGCTCGGCGTACGGCCAAAAAGATTGGCGACGAAAAACTTCCCGGCCGAAATACCGCTCAGGCCGCCAACGAAGTTCATGGCGTCCGAAGGGAAAATGGGCAGCAGGAAGGCGATGGTAAAAAAGACGGTACCTTGGGTATTGGCCACGCGCTCCCAGTAATCAATCGTTTCCCGGTCCGCCAGCTTATAGACCACCGGGCGTCCGGCCCAGCGCGCCAGAAAGTAAGCCAGCTGGCTGGCGAAGACGGTGAAAGCCAGGTTCATCACAAAGCCCCAGGCGAAGCCAAAGACATAACCGCCGCTGATGGAAACAACATGGCCGGGAATGAAGGCGATGAAGACCTGGATCATCTGCGCGGCGAAAAGTACGAGCGGTGCCATGACGCCGAAACTACGCAGGTAGTCGCCAAACGCCTGCTGGTCGCTGACGAAATCGATGAATACTTTGACCTGATCCCAATTACGCCAGAAGGCAAGGCTAATCAAGATGAAGAGGGCGATGACGATCAGGGAAGCGGCGATGCGCATGTTCGATGGCGACGTGGAATCGTCGGCCGCCGCAATATCCCCCGTCGCCCCGTTGGGAGCTGGTTCGGCCGTCGCCTCTGGAGCGCCCGCAGCGCTTTTTGTTTCCTGTTCCGACGTGAAGGTCATCTACTCCGCTCGCTGACCTTCTGCCCGATATGCAGACGGCCGTTTGCCTTTTCTTGCCCCAGTACGCGCACGGCCGCGTCCAGGTTGCTCAACAATCGTAATCCTAACGGCGGGAGAATTCGTTTGCAAGTGAGATAGCAAAACGTTAACTGGGAACTGGGAGCGAGGAACAGACAACGGACAACGAGCGGAGGGGCGCAGGTGCGGAGGAGCAGAGGTGCGCTCACTTGTCATCCTGAAGGCGCCAGCCTGAAGGATCCCTGAGGCCCTCGTCATGCCAAACCTGTGTTCCCTTGTGAGGTTACAGGGATTGCGCACTTCCTTCGAAAGACACGAGTCGCTCGGAGCTGCTGCCTACTCCTCACTCGCTTCAGTCAGAAAGAAGCGCAGGGCAACGGGCAGGCGCCGCCGCCAGGCGGCTTCATTGTGGCCTGCCCATTTTTCTTCAACATACCAGAGCTGGTGCCGCAGGCGGTATCCTTTCTGGACCAGGATGCGCTTCATGCGCCGCACGTGGCCGTAGGTACGGCGCGAACGCGCCAGGCGGCGCATCGCCCGCAGCGAGCCGCCTTCTTCGCGCGTGCCGACATCAAGATAGATCTTGCCCGGCACGTACGGCGCGTTCAGGACAAAGTCGAACATCGCCGCCTGGCCGAACCAGAGCGAGGGGCTCATGACGCCGGCGAAACCAAAGATGTACTCGCGATGGAAATAGCCGTAGAGGCTGATCAATCCCCCCATCGAAGAGCCCATGATACCTGTGTGCTGGGGATCGGTCAGGGTGCGGAAGGAGGCATCGATCAGCGGCTTCAAGGTATGGGTGAGGAACCCGATATACATGGTGCCTTTGCCGCCGCCGTGATGCGGATCATGGAAGGGGCTGTATTCATCCAGACGCTGCTTGCCCATATTGGGTATACCGACGACTATCGCCTCCAGCCCTTCTTCCCGGGCAAGCTGCTCCATCACTTCGTCCACGCCCCATTTGCCGGCGAAGCTGAGCGCATTGTCGAATAAGTTCTGGCCGTCGTGCATGTAGAGCACAGGGTAACGTTTTTTCGTTGCATCATATGAAGGCGGCAGATAAACATAAATCTCGCGGTCGTTGTTCAGGCGCGGGCTGTGTACATCCCGGGCCAGGAGGACAGTGCCGCTGACGTAGTGGCCGTCTTCGACGCCGTATAGGTTCTCGTAAGGCATCCAGGTGACGCCCTGGTTCACTGATAAGGTCATAAGTGTCTGTTTGTAGCGGCCGATTTTGCAGTTGGACCTTTCATTAACGCATGGGCCGGCCGCCACATTTGATCCTTAGCTAAGCAAAGCGGATAATTGTCCCGGTTTTTGTAATAATGTCCAGAATCCAAAATGAGAAAATGTTAGCGTGAGCCGTTAAGCAGGCAGGCTTGATGAACATGGAAGAAAAGAACGACCTTGGCAGAGAACGTGAGAATTGGACCGAGCGTGAGCGCCAGATAGAGCACAAACTGCGTATGCGCTTTGGCTTCAACGACCTGATCGATGAAATGATCAGAGAGGGGCAGGAGCGCGGCGCGTTTGATAACCTGCACGGCCAGGGCAAGCCGCTCGAGCTGCGGTCCAACCCGTACGAGGGGGATAGCCAGCTCGCCAACGCCTTGTTGAAAGAAAACAATCTGCTGCCGGCCTGGCTGCAGCGGCGCACGGCCGTACAGAGTACGATCGACGATCTACGCCAGACGTTGGCGCTGCGCTGGCAGCGGCACGCGGAGGCGTACCGCTACGCCCAGGATGACGGCCGTCGTGGTGCCCTGGCCCTCAGTTGGGATGAAACGCGCCGCCAGCTTGAGGTCGAGATCAAAGCCGTCAACAGGCTGGTCGATGATTACAATCTGCGCCGCCCCAGTGACGGTCTCGAGCTTTTCAAACTGACTCTTGACAACGAACTCAAACGGGCCGGCGCTGCCCACCGCCTGGGCGAGTCAGCGTAATACAGCGCCTACTACCGGACTACGATCACCCTTAGCCCGCGACAAAACAGGCGGTTGGTCTGTACTGTGCAGCGTCGGGCCGCAAACGTGAGTACTGGAGAGACGCTATGCAAACGATCAGAACCCTAATAGAGAACGCTTCCCAATCCGGTACAAAAAACCCGGCGCTGCTGGCCTTGGACGGGCAAACCGTCACCTTTGAACAGCTCTTGCGCCAGCTAGAGCACACGGCGGCGCAGCTGCGCCGGTTGGGCATTGGGCCCTCCGACCGCGTGGCCATGGTCATGCCCAATGGTCTGGAAATGGCGCTCTTTTTCCTGAGTATCGCCGCGGCGACCGCGGCGGCGCCGCTTAATCCCGCCTACCGGCGCAAGGAACTCGCTTTCTACCTGGGCGATTTACGGCCGAAGGCGATTATCCTGCTGCCGGACACGCAGCCGGAACTGCGCGAATTGGCCGCAGAGATGGACATACCCCTGCTGGAGATTGCCTCAGGCG
>JBJYWX010000165.1:0-2743 GCA_046259695.1 Promineifilaceae bacterium (SeqCode)
ATAGTTTAGTTTTTCATTAAGCGTCATTTCATCCTCCTTTAAAAGTTAATGGTTGATTTTAAGACCCTATATAGGGGATAGGGTCGGCCTTAGTTCTTTGAACGTCGTCAATTCTCGAAAGGGAGACATAGGATTTATTGCGATTCACTGTCATGCTTTTCAAGGTATTCCCTGATCTTAAAGCCAGCATCGACGGCCTCATTGCCGAGGGCGACCGTGTCTTCGTGCGTTGGTCCTACGTGGGAACCCACTTGGGCAAGGGTCGGCGTGGCGTCGAACCCTCGGGTGAGAAAATCGATTGGGGGATTGTTTGGGCAGAATATCGCTTTGAAGACGGGTTAGCCGCAGAAGTTTGGGAAGTCCACGACCTAAAGCCCTGGCCTGTATAAGATCGATCTACCAGTCACAATAATGCAGGGAAATCGTATCCTATCAGTTCAGGGTATACCCTGAACTCAAAGCCAGCATCGCCAGCCTGATGGCCGGAAGCGGACGCCCGTTGGCCCTGCCACAAGCTGCGTTCGGCCACATCAATCGGGCGCTGACAGCTGCTGCAGCACATCGGCCGCTGCCTCCAGCGCATCTAGCTGACGGCCTCGCTCCCACGCGAGGTCAAACGCTTCCTCACCTAACGTCTCTTTCAGTTCAGCGCCCGCCCGCGCGATCAGCGGATCGGCCTGCAGCCGCCCCGGCGTATATGGATCCGTCAGTCCAAGGGCCAGCAACTCAACTGCTTTCTCGGTTTCTCCTAACTCGGCCAGGATCACGCCCGGGAAAGCAAGCAGCACGCGCAGCATGCCCGACCAATCTTCCTCAACCATACGCGCTAAGGACACAGTCAAACTCTCAATCGCTTCTTCGATATCGCCCAGGCCCAAGTAAGCGATCCCCCGCTGGAATCTAGACAAGACTGCTGTGGCGCCGTGACTGTGTGTTAGCGCCAACACCTCATTCGTCGTAGCCAGAGCATCTTGGTATCTTTCTTCAACCAGCAGGTATGCCGTCATTTCAGTCAAGACATGCGCCGTAATATGAGGAACCTTCTGCGCTTTGGCGACAGCCAGCGCCTCGTCCACCAGTGCGCGATCCTTAAACCTGTCCCCATATCGCCAAAGAGGCATGGACGCCACCTGGGATAATGTAATTGCATACGGCACCCAGGCGCCCATCTCGCGTCTTAAGTTCAATGCTTCTCGATAATATTTCTCAGAATCCGCGGTTAATCCCACCTCCATCCAGATCATGGATCCGAGGGACCATAGCAGATCTGATGTGATATATGTATCGCCAGTCTGCCGTGCCAATGCAAGGCCACGCCGCAGTGCATTAAGCACTTCTTTTCTCCGACCAGCTTTGTAGTAAGCCATGCCCAGACAACTATAGGCCACCGCTTCATAAAACACCTCTCCCGCCTCCTGGAACGTGGGGATCGCCTGCTGGAGACGTTCAATAACTTCATCGGCTCGAATAAGTACCGGCAGTTGGTACATTTTCAGGCGACAGAAGGCGATGGTGAAGGGATCATCAATTGTTTCCAAAAGCGCCCGCAGGTCGGGGATGACGCCCAGCGCTTCTTCTCTCAGCCCAGCCCCTTCCAACAAGTCATGATAGCCAGCCAATGCGTACGCGCTGGCTATGACTTCTACTTCGCTTATGCGCCGCCCGCTGGCATGCCGTGCCCTGTCGAAGAGCGCGATCCCCTCTTCATAGCGACTGCGAATGAGTGTATAGATCAGCACGCTTTGGCTCGCCGCGGGAAACTGATCCCATAGCCGTTTCTCGCAAGCGCGGCGCCACGCTTCGCGCACATTATAGAATTCCTGGTCAATCTCTCCGACGGCATCCAGCTGGCCGCGGCCCTTCAAATCCGGCAGCAGATCTGCCAGCCAGCGGAGATAGTAGGCGCTGTGTGCCGCCAGCACGTTCTCACTCTCTCTTTCCTCCTCTAGCTTGGCCGCGGCAAACTGGCGCAGCAGTTCGTGAATGGCAAAACGGCCGTCCGCATCACGCACCAGTAGCGAATGGTCCGCCAAACTTAACAGATCATGCGCTGTCGCCCCGCTCACTTCCTCCGCTGCTGCCAGCGTAAAACCGCCGCGGAAAACGGAAAGGGCGGGAAAGATCCCCCTTTCGCGCTCGTTCAAGCGTCCCCAGGTCGCGCCAAACACGGCGCGCATGCTGCGCTGCCGCGGCGGCACGTCTCGCTCAGTCGCCTGCAGAAAATCGAGACTGCGCCGGATCTCGGCCACGATCTGCGCCAGATCCAGCACCTTCACCCAGCCGGCGGCCAAAATCAGCGCCAGGGGCATACCACCGGTCAAGCCCACAAGCTCCCGCAAGGGTCCCAACGGCTCGCTGCGCAGGCTGAAGGCAGGGCGGGCACGCCGGGCATGGTGGAGGAAAAGCTGGGCAGCCGGATCTCTCGACGCTTCCACCGGCGTCGTCCATGTTGAATACGTCAGACCGCCTATCGGGAAGGTGTGCTCGGCGCGCAGCTTCAGCCGTTCCCGCGTGGTCACCAGCAGCTTCACCATCGGGGCCGCCTGCAGGATTTCGGAGAGAAGGGGCGCAGCCTCCAGTAGATGCTCGAAGTTGTCCAGTAAGAGCAGCAGGTTCCTATCCGCCAGGGCATTCAGCACGCGCTGCTTCAACCCCTCCACTCTATCGTCCACGTTGAAGGCTAGGCCCAGCGCGCCGGCGACGGCCGTCAACAGATCGTCCGCCTCCGCCAGCGGCGCCATGT
>JBJYWX010000166.1:0-11383 GCA_046259695.1 Promineifilaceae bacterium (SeqCode)
ATCGGCAGTATGGCCGTTACCTTGGTGGCAGTTGTCTTTGCCGTTGTGCCGGCCATTTTCAGCGGGATCTATCTGGCCGAATTCACACCGAACCGTGTTCGCGGCGTGCTCAAGCCGGTGCTGGATCTGCTTGTAGGTATTCCTTCCGTGGTATACGGTCTATGGGGCGTCTTGTTTATCGTGCCGCTGGTGCGTGACACCATCGGACCCTGGTCCGATGGGACCCTGGGACAGGTCATTCCCTGGTTCAGTCGCAGCAATCCGAGCGGCTACGGGCTGCTGTCGGCCGGTTTTGTCCTGGGGGTAATGGTATTCCCGCTGGTCGTGGCGGTGACAGAAGAGGTCATGCGCGCTACGCCACGCGACGTGCGCGAAGCGGCGCTCTGCCTGGGTGCCACCCGCTGGGAAACGACCAAACTGATCGTGCGGCGTCAGGCGTTGGGTGGATTGCTGGCGGCAACCGTTCTGGGTCTCTCACGCGCATTTGGTGAGACATTGGCGGTTATGATGTTGATCGGGAACGCGGTCAAGACCCCCACATCCCTCTTTGATACGGCTTACTCGCTGCCAGCCCTGATCGCCAACAACTATGGAGAGATGATGTCAGTGCCGCTCTATGAATCGGCCCTGATGGGAGCTGCCTTGATGCTGCTGGTTGTCGTGCTGGCCTTCAACTCCCTGGCAAGATTGGTGATCGTGCGTATCCAGCGCGCGCCTGCTATGTAGGTGAGGCCGATATGAATCGCAGACGTAAGGCAGAAGAACGTTTCTTTATCTGGCTGATGCGTGCTTCCCTGGCAGGGGCAACAGCCGTGCTGGTTCTTATCCTGGGGGTGATCCTGTGGCGCGGGCTGGGCGCCCTGAGTTGGGAAATGATTTCCCAACCGCCCCAGGCAGCTTATTATCTGGGCGGCGAGGGCGGCATTCTCAATGCGATTGCCGGCTCGCTCTACCTGGCCGCTGGCTCAACACTAGTTGCCATTGTGCTAGCGGTGCCGGTGGTCCTCTATTTGCACGGCTATTTGGGCAAAGGCCGCCGCGCCGATCTCGTAAGACTCAGCCTGGACATCATGTGGGGCATTCCGAGCATCGTATACGGCGCTTTCGCTTTCGCACTAATGATCTTTCTAGGACTTCGTGCTTCTTTGCTGGCAGGCATTATTGGCCTGGCGCTGGTCATTCTGCCCATTTTGGCCCGCACATTTGACGAAGTGGTGGGCCTGGCCCCACGCCAGCTTGCAGAATCTACCTATGCGCTTGGCGCAACGCGGCTGGAATATCTGGGCATCCTGCTGCGGCAGACACCGCCGGGCCTGGTCACGGCGATCCTGCTGGCGTTCGGGCGCGGAATTGGTGATGCCGCGGCCGTATTGTTCACAGCCGGATACACTGACCGTATGCCCGAGTCGCTGCTGCAGCCAGTCGCTTCGCTGCCGCTGGCGATCTTTTTTCAACTGGCAACCCCATTTCCTGAAGTGCAAGCCCGCGCCTATGCCTCCGCACTTGTCCTGACATTGATGATCTTGGTGATCAGCCTGCTGGCCCATCTTTCGATGACCCGCTTGGGCCGCAATGTGATCCGCTAACCACTCAATTAAGGAAGGTAACCGAGTGATAGCTATTAAGCAGCTTAACGTCTGGTATGGCCGTAACCATGCCTTGAAAGATATTAACCTTCAGATCCCCTTGCGCCGGATTACGGCGATTATTGGCCCCTCCGGCTGCGGCAAATCGACTTTGCTCAAGAGCCTCAACCGGCTGCTGGACCTGGACGAACAAGTGCGGGTTGCCGGGCAGGTGCTTCTGGATGGGGCCAACATCTATGGCGCGGATGTAGACGTGACCGAGATACGCACGCGTATCGGGCTGCTGGCGCAGAAACCGTTCCCACTGCCCTTGTCCATTTACGACAACGTGGCGTACGGCCCGCGCATTCACGGCCGTGCTAACGGCGGCCTGGACCAGATCGTACAGTCACGCCTGCAATCGGTCGGACTATGGGATGAAGTACAGGACCGCTTGAAAGCGCCAGCGACAGCGCTTTCGGTAGGGCAGCAGCAGCGGCTATGCCTGGCCCGGTCACTGGCCGTTGAGCCAGAAATCCTACTTTGCGATGAGTCTACCGCTTCTCTTGACCCGCTCTCGGCGCGCGGAATCGAGTCCCTGCTGCAGCAGCTAAAGACAACTTACACCGTGATTATGGTCACACATGACATCGACCAGGCGCGGCGTGTGGCTGATTATGTCGCCTTCATGTGGCTAGGTGAACTCGTGGAGGATGGCCCCGCCCAGTCGTTTTTCGCGCGGCCCAAAGAGGAACTTACACAAGCGTATCTTGCACGAAAGGTAGGATAGCGCGGGCCAGATCAGACCCTGGCTCGATACATCGCGGCAACTTTTCCGTCAAGCAACCTGTAGGACGGCGGCGCCGTTCAGGCCACTGGTCTTGACCTGCTGCAAGGCCAGGTTGGCGTCGCGCAGCGGAAACGTTACGATGTCGCCGTGGACGGGGATTGAAGCAGCGAGCGCCAAGAACTCCTCGGCATCCTGACGAGTATAGTTGGCTACGCTGCGTAGTATGCGTTCGTGGTAGATTGTTTCATAGGGCATCTGGGGAATGGGGCTCATATGTATGGCATTAACGGCCAGGGTGCCGCCGGGCCGCAAATGGCGCATGGCGACGGGCAGCAGCCATCCCGCTGGCGCGAAAGTGACACTTGCGTCGAGGGGAACCGGTGCCTGTTCCCCAGCCTGTCCGGCCCAGACAGCACCTAAGCGGCGTGCGTGTTCTTGGTGCTCAGGGCTGCGGGTAAATACGTATACCTGGCAATCCCAGGCGCGGGCGACCTGGATGGCGAGGTGGGCGCTGGCGCCAAAACCATACAGCCCAAGATTCTGGCCAGGTTGGATATTGCTGAGCCGGAGCGAACGGTAGCCGATGATACCCGCGCAGAGTAAGGGAGCGGCGTCTTCGTCGCTGATTGAATCGGGAATAACGAAGGCGAAATCTTGATGGACAAGGGCGTATGCCGCGTATCCGCCATCGACATGCAGTCCGGTGAACTGCGCGTTCGGGCAAAGGTTTTCTTGCCCGCTGCGGCAGTAACGGCAGATGCCACAGGTGCTATTTAGCCAACCAACACCTACACGGGAGCCAATCGGGAAGCGCCCGGCACCCTCACCGCGCTGCTCAATGCGGCCGATGATTTGATGACCGGGAATGAGTGGGAGTTTAGGAAGTTCGAGATCCCCCTCCACAGTATGCAGATCGGTGCGGCAGACACCGCAGGTCTGGACTGAGAGCATCAACTGTTGAGGGCCGGGCCGTGGACGGCCGACTTGTGCGAGGCGCAGCGGGCTCTGTTCGATGGCTAACGGGGTGTCTAGCTGCATGGCATTCATATGGTTTGTCTCTACCGTTTGCTTATTTTTCGCTTTATGCAATTTCGTTGTCTTTCCCGAGACGGCAAACCGATTGTTCGCAGGTTTGGTACGTGCCACGTTCCCAGAAGAGCCAGATTAGGACAGAAGCTCATGAGTGGTTATCCCGATAGCCCAGCTCAAGCTGCATTTGCCTTCCGGCAAATGGGGATGGTTTGTCGGCGCGAATGCAGATGGCGACATCACCGGAGACCAGTGTGCGCTGAATGGCAAATCCGGCATCGGTGAGCTGCTGTTGCCAGAATGCAGTGGTATGAAGCCGGCGAGCACCAGGCCGTAAGCGATTGGGCCAGGAATTGGCCGGTTCTGCCAGAAGCAGTCTGCCGCCGGGCGCAAGCACTCGTGTCACCTCCTTAAGCAGGGCGCGCCGGTCGCCATCCTGGGCGAGTTCTGAAAGAACACTATATAGAAAGACGGCGTTGATGCTGGCATCCGGTAGGGGCAGCAGCTGCAGCGTTGAGTCATACCAGATAAGCCGCGGGTCGGCGCGCGTGTTTGGCGCATTCTTTCGCTGCCGAGCAAGCGATGCCGCCGGCGTTAGCTGCGGATTGTAAATGTCCACCACGTGAGCATGGCCGCTGGTGAGATTGCGGCTGATGAACAAGGCGGGCCAGCGACGGCCGAGATCAACGACCAAAAGCGAGTCCGACGGCCGTGTCTGGCTAAGACGGTATAGGGTGTCAACTATGGCGGGCCCGCCAGGAGAAGCAAGGCGGCTTTCGCCCCACAGAGCGAGCACCAGCAGCAGGCCAAAGGCGGCAATAAGCAGTAGTCCCAAAAGAATCAAGCCACTGCGGTCAGTGAAGTACCCTCCCAGCAGCAACAACAGCGCCAGCAGCAGTCCCGCCACGCGCCACAGGTAGCCGTGCCACTCGATCGTCCGGTCGTTCTTGATTTCCATTCTTAGACTGACTGTATACGAGATAAGTATAACATGGCACCGTAAGTGTAATGGTCAGATTGGCTGTGGTAAACTGAGGGCAGGTAGATGGAAAGTACAGATAGTCAACGAACATTTGAGGAGCGCTATGTTAGGGGCGAGGTTCCGTGGGATGCCTATTTGCCGCCGCCGGAGGTAATGGCGCTGGCGGACAGGCTGGAAGCGGGAAGGGCGCTCGACCTGGGCAGCGGATACGGCCGATCGAGCATATATCTTGCCCTGGAAGCGTGGTCTGTTGATGGCGTGGAGTTTATTCCCATAGCCGTAGACGAGGCTCGCCGGCGCGCGCGACAGGCCGGGGTCACTACGCGTGCGCATTTCTATGTGGGAGATGTTACCAGGCTAGATTTCTTGAGCGGGCCATATGATCTGGCGCTGGATGTCGGCTGTATGCACTCCTTTTCACTGCCTGCGCTGGAAGCCTATCACGCTAGCTTAAAGAGGCTGCTGCCGCAGGGAGCCTGCTACCTGCTGTTCGCGCACCTTCGCGATCGTGAGGATGGCAGCGAAGAATCTATGCGTTGGGTAGACGAGTCCTCTATCCGTACGCTTTTTGCCGATGGATTCTACTTGGAGGAGATAGTTTACGGTGTGACCAAGGTCCCCAACCATCCGCCCTGGTCATCGGCCTGGTTAACCTTTCAGCGGATCTAGCTAAAAAGCTGTGATTGAAAAAGTCCGCGCTGTCATAAATCGCCTATTTCGCCAATTAAGTCGCCGCTCGATTGGCCTGATTGTGCTGCTGTCTGTGCTGCAGTTAGCCGTCTCATTTGTGCTTTATGTTGGATACTGGGGAGATAGTTATTATGCCTGGTATCGAGAGGCGCTCGTGGCAACCTTCTTCTTGCTCGCAGCGGGCGTTCTGTTTCTTTATGGTCTCTATCGAGCGCGAATTGAGCTTTTACATGGCGTGGGCAGCGCCATGTCGGCCGAGCTATACGTGCTGCAAAGCGCACTGAACCGCTATGAGGCGCTGCAGATAATGGCCTCTACATTGAGCGCCACGTTGAGTTTCGAACTGGTGATTGATGAGGCCCTTGATGTATGCCGCCTGGCATTGGCGGATCTTGGGCTCCGCAGCGATGCTCTAGTAGGCGCCGTTTTCTTATTTGATGGACAAGACCTGGTGCCGCTCCAGCCGCTTTTGACAGATGAAGGGAAAGTTCTTATGGGTGAAGAAGGAGTTGTGGCAGAAGCGCTGCGCCAGGGTGAACCGGCGATTACGGATAACCCATATGATGATCCCGAATTGGCACAATTCGAGGCGTTCAATAAATGTCTCACTCTGGTAAGTGTTCCGCTGCGAGTAGGTTATCGTCTGTATGGGGTGATGATCCTGGGTGTGAATAAGGCCGTTAAATTTGAAGATGTGCACCTAAAACTCTTTAGTGCGGTTGCGGACCAGACAGTCATAGCGCTGCAGAATGCGCAGCTTTACCAAGAATTGGAAGCGGAAAGCCAGCGGCTCATTGAAGCAGACGCCAATGCCCGGCGCGAATTGGCTCGTGATTTGCACGATGGCCCGGTCCAGCAGGTCGCTGCCATCGCCATGCGCTTGAATGCGCTAAGAAGAATTGCGGCCCAAGAGCCAAACAGGATACCCGAGGAACTAGAGAAATTAGAGAAACTGGCCAAGAACAGTTCGCAAGAATTAAGAGGGATGCTCTTTACCCTGCGGCCACTGCTGCTGGAAACGAAAGGGTTGGGGCCGGCCATCGAGTCTATGTTAGTTCAGATCCGGGAGGGCCAAGGCATAATCACCAGCATGGAAGGCAGCGACTATGGTCAACTCCTGAACGAGCAAGCCCAGGAAGTGGTCTATTCTATCATCGAAGAAGCGTTGTCTAATGCCCGCAAACATGCTAACGCCCATACGATTGAGGTGCGCTTCTGGCGCAAAGATGACTTATTCGTTGCGCGTGTATTTGATGATGGAGTCGGTTTTGATCGGTTCAAGACGAATCAGGATTATGCAGCACGTGGTAGCCTGGGCTTGATTAACATGCGCGAGCGCGCCGAGCGCATTGGCGCTGCGCTGCAGGTTGATTCTGCTCCTGGGCTTGGGGCGAAGATCACGCTCGCGGTGCCGCTGTCCAGGAACGGCCGCGTCCAAGCCGCCGAAACTGACCCGATCGCGGCCCGATAAAGATAGAGTGGGGCGCGGCGGGATGCAATCGTTTCGCGAGTTGGCGGCACGGGTTCCGAGGACGGGCTTTCTGGCACTAAGCTTTGCCGGTTATTTGCTATTGACTTTGCTGGCACCGCTGCCGCCCAATTATCAACTGCAGCCCGTTGCCGACATACGCACTTTCTTGCCCTCACTTGGCGGCGGGCTGTTGTACGCGGCCCTGATTCTGATCCTCTATGCGCTATATGCTCTGACCCTCCTGAGCTTAGCGCAAGAGAATTCTTGGTCGCTATGGCGACTGCTGGCGGTTGCGGCGCTGCTGGCGGCTCCAGTTGTGTTCATGTATCCGATCAATGCCAATGATCTCTTTCGCTATGCCATAAGAGGTGTTATTCAAAGCCGTCTGGGAGAAAATCCGTACGCATTTGCACCTGTGGATAGCGGCGATCCGCTGCTTACCTCGCTGGCCGGCGAGTGGCGCAACGCGACTTCGCCATATGGGCCGCTATGGGAGCTAACCGCATCAGCGCTGACAAGCGTGGCGCAGAATAATTTGCTGCCAGGCATGCTGTTGTTCAAGCTGCTCGGACTGTTTTCGCTGCTGGCGGCTGCCGTTATCCTCTACAGATTGTTTGTGCGGCGAGCAGGTGCAGAAGGTACAGAAACGGCGCGTCCCCTGTTGTTTGCTGCCATATGGGCGCTGAATCCGGCCTTACTACTTACCTTCGCCGGAAACGGACATAACGACGCGCTCATGATTTTGTTCCTGCTGTTTGGCTGGTCAGTGATCGACGGCGGACACGGCGGGCCTGGCTTCTTGATTATGTTAGCGGCGGCACTGATCAAGCCGATTGCCCTGCTGGCGCTGCCGATTGTCTTTGTTGCCGAATGGCGCAGGTTGGCCGATGGCGGCCGGCGTGCCCGCTTTCTCTTATGGGTGATTCCTGGCGCGGCATTGATGACGTGGCTGGCATTCTTGCCGTTTGGGGCTCCAGAGACTCTTCTGCTGCGCCTAGTGCGCGAGGCGAGCGCCGGGGCCGCTTTTTCACCTTCCACGCTACTGATCCTCGTCGCTCAGAAATTGGGGTGGTCAGGATCTTATAGGCCTATCGCATCGTTTGCTGCCGCGGCTTTTGCCATGTTTTATATATGGTTGATCGGGCGCACGTGGAAACGTGAAGGGCCAGAAGTTAACCTGGCCCTTGCTTTCTGGGGGTATCTGGTTCAAGCCTTGAACTTCCGCATCTGGTACGCGACCTGGCCCTTTCCCTGGTTGATAATCAATGGATTTAGTGGTAAGCGACGAGGTTTGTATGGTCTTCATGTTGGTCTCTGGTTTCTACTTACGACACAGCTTTCCGTGGTTCTCTATGGCCATATCCGGGTAGTGGCGCTCGACGGCGACCATTTCCTAGCGCATCTAGTTGGCGTGCCCTTCGTCTTCGTGCTGCCTTTCATGTTAGCGAGGTGGTCGCTCGGCCTCACCTTGGAGGAGTTTTCTGCACCGCTAGCGGGCAGTTCGGAGTAGCGGAAAGCGAGCAAGCCATGGCGCCTCGCGAGGCGTTTCGGATACGTGCAGCGGTTGTACGTTTGTCCCGTTCCGTGCTACTATAATTTCCCAATGGTTCGCCCCGAAAGTATTCGCAAGAAACGGTGGCTGGTCGCCCCGGCCATGCCAACCGCCGCCGCCAAGCAACTCGACCATATCCACCCTATACTGCGCCAGGTTCTCTATAACCGCGGTCTTGAAGATCCAGCCCACGTCCAGGCGTTTCTGGAAGGTCGATATTTAAGCAGTGTTGATCCTTTTCTGCTGGCCGATATGGATAAGGCGGTGGCGCGAGTCGGCCGGGCGATTGAAGATGATGAGTTGATTGTGGTCTATGGGGATTTTGATGCCGATGGCGTGACGAGCACCGTGCTTCTGACAGAGGCGCTGCGCGGTCTTGGCTGCGAGCGACGCCATGTGCGACCTTATATTCCTGATAGAGTAGACGAAGGGTATGGCCTGAACGAAGAGGCGATTGCCGCTATTAGCGAGCTCGGCGCGAGCCTGATGATCACGGTCGATTGCGGTATACGTTCGATCAGAGAAGTGGCCTATGCTAACGAACTTGGTATAGATGTTATCGTAACCGATCACCATAACCTTGGCACACGAATGCCTGAAGCGCACGCCGTGATCAATCCGAAGCGTGTAGATTCCGAGTATCCGGATAGGATGCTGGCAGGCGTGGGTATTGCATACAAGCTGGCACAGGCACTTTATGAAACCTACCCAGAACGCGCGAAAATAGCCATCACGTCGCTGCTGGACCTGGTTGCGCTAGGGACAGTAGCTGATCTGGCGCCGCTGCAGGATGAGAATCGGGTGCTCGTCGAGGCGGGTCTGCAAGAACTGAATCAATTGCAGCGGCCAGGTTTGAGTGCATTGGCCAAGGTCGCCGGCTTGAAGAGCGGTGGCATTACGGCCGAGTCAATTGGTTTCGCCCTGGGGCCACGCATCAATGCCGCGGGCCGGATGGATCACGCTTACAGCGCGGCGCGCTTGCTGGCGGCAAGTAACGAGTACACGGCGCGCCAATTGGCGGATGAGCTCAATGCACTAAACCGTCGCCGGCAGCAGCTTACGGCCGAGCTTGGCGAGCGGGCAGAGACTCTGGTAGATCCAGACGATTTTGTCCTAATTGCAGGTGACGAGAGCTTCCAGTCCGGCCTGGTCGGCCTGGTGGCGAGCCGCTTGTCGGAGAATAGCTACCGGCCGGCGATTGTGATGGAGAAAGGGGAATCGCAAAGCAGGGGTTCCTGCCGTTCGATCCCCGAATTTCATATCACGAAGGCGCTGGATGAATTGAGCGACATCCTGGTGAGATATGGCGGCCACGCGCAGGCGGCTGGCTTCACGATCGAGAATGAGAACCTGGCCTGCTTTGCGGAACGGATGCGAGAGATCGCGGCGCGCGATCTAGAAGGCCGTGAACTCGTTCCGGCGCTGGAGATTGACGCCGAAATTCCACTAGAAAGCGTCGACTGGGCCCTTTTTGAGACATTGAGGCAGTTGGAACCGACTGGCCAGGGGAACCCGGCGCCCATCTTCGTGAGCCGCAACGTGGAAGTGGCAAACCACCGTGTTGTCGGACGTGATGGCGCGCATTTACAGCTGAGTCTCATTGCCGACGGTGGCTCCGGGAATGGTCGTATCCTTGCGGGAATTGCATTCCGCCAGGGAGCGTGGGGCGCGGCGATGCCGGCGCGCGTAGATATCGTGTATTCTGTAAGTGTCAATGAGTGGAATGGACGCCGTACCCTGCAATTAATGGTGATGGACATAAGGGCGGCAGATTAAGTATATGCAGACGGCAGACTTTGAACTCATTACCAGGATCGACCAGTGGGAAGAGGTTCTCGCGCAGCTAGATGGCGAGCCGAGGCTGGCGCTGGACCTGGAGGCAAACTCGATGTTCGCCTACCGGGAACAGATTTGCTTAATACAGATTTCTATTCCGACGCAGGACTTCATACTTGATCCTTTGGCGGATTTCGAACTGGAACCCCTTGGTGACATCCTGGCAGACGAACGGGTCGAAAAGATCTTCCACGCCGCGGAATATGATCTGATTCTGATCAAGCGGCAGTTTGGTTGGGAACTGAACAATCTCTTTGACACGATGTGGGCGGCGCGCATTCTGGGCTATCCACGTTATGGTTTGGCCAATCTCCTGAAGGATTTTTATGGCGTGCAGCTGAACAAACGGTTCCAGAAATCAGATTGGTGCCGCCGCCCGTTGAAGCCTGACCAACTCGCGTATGCTGCGCTAGATACGCACTACCTGTTCGATCTGCGTGATCGCCTGGCCCATGAGTTGGCGGACGAAGGTCGCCTGGAGGAAGCAGCAGAGATTTTTGATGAACAAACGGCCGTTATACCCGGAGACAACGGGTTTGACCCCGATAGTTTCTGGTCTATTCATGGAGCTCGTGACCTGCCCCGTAGCAACCAGGCAATATTGAAAGCAGCACATATCTTCCGCGACCAGGAAGCGCGCCGTCGCGACCAACCGCTTTTCAAGATCTTTCCCGATCGTACGCTGGTGGAATTGGCAGAACTGGCGCCGAGGAATACGGATGAGCTGTCGCGCGTGCATGGTATGAGCCGGGGCCAAATGCGGCGCTATGGTAACCAGCTTTTAGACCTTGTAGAGCGGGCACGGCAGGAAAAGCCACCTTCTTATCCCCGCCGTTCCAAACGACTGCCGGAAGACGTGATCGAGCGCTATGAGGTCCTGCATACATGGCGCAAGAATCGGGCCCGGACACGGGGCGTCGAATCTGATGTCATTATTAGCCGGGACGCCCTTTGGGAACTGGCGCAGAAGAACCCGCAAGAATTTGGTCAGCTCGCGGAGCTGGAGCATGTCGGTGCTTGGCGATGCAAAGCATACGGCGAGGATCTGCTACGTGTCTTACATGACGGCGGCGTGTAGCTGGATGTCGTGCGCCAGGTAGTTTCGAGCACGCGAAATTTGGCCTAAACAGCATAGGAGTATCAAGTGAAGATTACCTTTCATGGCGCTGTGCGAACGGTTACTGGATCTCAGCATTTACTTTCAGTCAATGGACACAAGATTCTCTTGGACTGCGGCCTCTACCAGGGCTCGCGCAAGAAGAGCTTCGAAAGAAACCGCAATCTACCGTTTGACGCCGCGGAAGTAGATGTGCTCATTCTGTCGCATGCGCATATCGATCACAGCGGTAACATCCCCAACCTGGTAAGAAGCGGATTTCGTGGGGATATTGTATGCACGTATGCCACGCGTGATCTATGTACGATCATGCTGCGTGACAGCGCGCGCATCCAACAGTATGACATTGAG
>JBJYWX010000166.1:11393-11964 GCA_046259695.1 Promineifilaceae bacterium (SeqCode)
TGATGAGCCCCCGTTGGTGCCTATCTATGAGCCGCAGGATGTCGTGGCCAGTCTGAAGCAGTTCCTCGGAGTTGGCTACGAGCGTGCCTACCCGGTTGTTCCAGGGGTTACCGTCACCTTTTATGATGCAGGCCACATTCTCGGCTCGGCGATTGTTGCGCTGGACATTGATGATCAGGAGATGGGAGAGCAGAAGCGACTGGTATTTAGCGGCGATCTCGGCCGCCCGGACCGGCCTATTCTAAATGATCCGACCTTCTTGGATCGAGCGGATATCCTCCTGATCGAAAGTACCTATGGAAACCGGGAGCATGAGGACCAAGAGGAAGCAATAGAGAAACTAGAAAAGGTTGTCCGGGATACCTATAAACGCGGAGGTAAAGTCATCATACCCGCCTTCGCCGTCGGACGAACGCAGGAACTGGTTTATCGTCTGCACCAGGCCGTTTTCCGGCGTGATCTTCCTCCCGATTTGCCCGTCTAGGGGGACAGCCCTCTGGCCCTTGACGCCACCCGGATTTACCGCCTGCACCCAGAAGCGTACGATGACGAAGTGGCCGAATTCCTGGAA
>JBJYWX010000167.1:0-5080 GCA_046259695.1 Promineifilaceae bacterium (SeqCode)
TAAGGATTTGCCGTCCGTGCAGCAAGAGCTGGCCGGTTTGGGCATAAGCTCCCTGGGCAAAATCCGAATCGCACATAGTCAGCACGCTGGATAATGTCCTGCGCATGCGTCATTGTTTGATAGGAGAAGCATGGTCGCCGCCGGCAACCTGCTTCACCAGCCCCCAGGTCCTCGAAGAATACGCACTGCGATTGCTGGGCGAAGCGGCAGGCAAGCCGCGAGAACGGATGAACGAGCATCGCAGCAGACGGCGAACCATGCTTCGCCGGCTCAGCGTCACGGACAATATCACCTGAGAGCGCATAGAGAAATCGCGGAAATCTTCGGAAGGCCCGGTCCTATTGAGTAGGATTGGGCCTTATGTATTTGAGCCTTGAGTTTCAGCGCGCGAGCAGGCCTACGAACGCCACGCTATTTATGCTCTTGGGCATCCTGCTAACGCTCGGCGTTCTTTATTCGTCCTGTGGCGTGCTGCCTGCCGCGCAGGGCGATGAAGCGGTGCTCTACCTGGGTTGGGACAGCGAAGGCCACGAACAGCTGTTTCGCCAGCCCTTGAGCGGCCTCCCTCAACAATTGACCTCGATTCCGGAAAGCGTGCTTGACTATTCAGCATCGGCCGACGGCCAGCGCTTGGCGCTGGCGACCGGTGCCGCGAACGGCGAAGGGCGGCTCATTGTATTGAAAACCAGCGGTCGAACCCTACTGAATGAATCATGTGGAGGCGCCATTTGCAGCAGCTTTTCGTGGGCGCCGGATGGGCGCAGGCTGCTTTTCCAAACTACGCCTATCGATGATGACGGAGCAGCCGGTGCGCCTTCCCTGCAATGGATAGATGTGGAAAGCGGCGCCACCACATCCTTGCTGGCGGAAAATCGCGAGCCCGGCGCGAACGCCCGTCTCTCGTACGATGGACAATGGGTCGGATACCATTCACCGCGAAGAGAAGGGCTTGTACTCTACAATCTGAATGACGGGCGCTCGCAGTTCATTCTAAATGAAATCGGCCCGGAGATTGCCTGGCATCCCAGCAGTAACGAGCTGGTGATGCCACAGTTGGACCTTGTGATCGTTCATGGTGATGAGGGAGAGGACCACCTGGCGCACGAGCACAACTATGAGACGGCCGTGCGCCTGCTTTATGTCAATCCGGAGACCGGCTATCAGACGTTCCTAAGTGCCGATCTGCCTGTTGAAGACAGTGCCCCGGCGTGGTCACCGGATGGGCAGTGGATAGCGTTCCTGCGTCGTTTTTACGGTACCGGATCCGCGCGCCAGCTCTGGTTCATGAGGGCGGACGGTTCGGAGGCTAAAGCGCTGCTCGATGACCCCACTGTTAATTATGGTCCCCCTCAGTGGTCCCCCGATGGCCGGACGATCTTGTTCCAACAAATCGATCAGGACGATGCGCAAGCTTCGCCTTCAATTTGGCGTTATGAGATTGAGACTGGCACGACGGAAGAGCTGGTAAATAGCGGCATGCGGCCCACATGGTGGGTCAACGCTAGTTAAAGGAGCGTCGCCCATGCGAACGTTTCAGCGCTCTGTCGTCGCTATGTGGGCTCGATTACGCTTCCTGGATTGTCCCTTCTTCCTGCATCAACGAAATAAGTTCAGGGATACGATTGCGGCGATAGAGATATTGCAGCAAGCTCCGTGTTTTTTCTCGTTTCGCGCCCTGATCCAATTGTTCCCAGTCAACCTGTAATGAATTCGCTAGTTGTTCCAGTTCGGACAGTGAGTAATTCGCGAGCAAGTAGTGCCGCAAAATAGTGGGCGGTGAATCCGCATTCAGACGTTCGAGACGAGGTAAATGGTCAGCAGGCGGTGGCGTGAGAATGCGTTCCACCGCCAGTGAGAGTTCGTCACACTTGTCTTGGGCCTCAGCAACATTAAGCATGTTCACAATGAGTTGATTCGTATCCCGGTCAAGAGTCGTAACGTCGTTTTCATTGATCTCAAGGTCAAAAATGAGATCCAAGATATCTTCCTGATCAAAGCGGCCCTTGATCTCTTCATATATCATCCGCCGGTCGACAAAACCGCTGCCAGTAGCGCCAGCAGATGACGTCGAAGGATTGCCTGGCAAGACGATTTCTTGCGGTCCGTTGTCGCCTGTAAGGGCATAGGGGCGCGGGTTGAGGAGTGGCAGCAAGATGCCCCACAACCAGAGCGCTGCACCTGCAAAGAGCATTCCGGCCACGATAAAATAGAAAAAACCGAATTCCGCTCGCAGGGCTTCGGCGTCAAATGTGCCGAGAAGCGTATCCAGAAGTACCGCCGAGGTAACCGTAAGCAGCCCGATGCCCCACGCTACGGACGGCCGCCGCAAGAACATAATGAGGAAAAAGATGATAGCCAGGAATTTCAGAATAAGGAACCAGGTCATGCCGGTCAAATCCTTGTCGTTCGCCGGTAAGATTGTAGCACTCACCATGCTATGAGCAAGCACAGGCGTGTTAGCCGCCATGAGAAAGTTGAAGCAAAAGCTGTAACTGGCAGGAGCATTATGTTATTATTTGTGGCGTTGGCGCCCCTCCAAACTGCAACGTGGAATGGGTATCTCACGTATAGTGGACAGAAACCAATCTATGAGGAGTTCTTGGTGAGCAAGAAATCATTAACGAGCGATCCCGGTTTTTTCGGAGAGCTTTGGCAGCAAGCGAAACTAGTCTTTCAGTTGTTCCTGGATCCGAAAGTGCCGATATATCTCAAAGTTCTGCCCATCGCGGCGGTGGCCTATCTATTGTTCCCTGTGGATCTTATCACCGACTTTGTGCCGGGCTTGGGTCAATTGGACGACTTAACCATCCTTCTGATTGCCTCAAAGGCCTTTATTGACATGGCGCCTAAGGATATTGTCAACAGATATCTTGGCCGGCTTGACCGAAGCGGCTTTTCGCCTGATGATCTGAACGCAAAAGGAGCTGCACCTGACGCGGACAGCGACATTATTGAAGGGATCATTATCGAAGAGGAAGATAAGGGCGAGGATAGCAGCAGCACTCTTTAGGGCACAATACCGGCCAACCGCAGAAGCCAGTCGCCTCCCAATAAGAGTAGAAATAGTAGCGCGCTGAGCGCGCAGCATAGGAGTAAGAGGGCGGTCCCGAGAATGAGATTCGGCGACATTTCCGTAGCTCCCGGCACCTCCCAAGCCGACGATTGCGCCTGCGCTTCCGGCGACGTTAATTGACTTTTGGCACGTTCCGGCGAGCGAGGGTCCCGTTTCGGGGCGGGCATCGATCGTAAATCGCTGCGAACATCAGGCTGTGAAACCTGTGGCTCAGGCGCAGATTCTTGTGGCGCCTTCTTTTCCGCGATCGCTCCACTACCTTCACTCTCAAGTTCAGGCTCAGGCATTTCAGCCTCAAGCAGCTCAAGCGCGACGGCTGTACCAAGCAAAATGGTCTGCCCAGGTTCGACGAAGTACAGCTCTGAGCCAATGCGCTTGTCTGCGACAAACGTCCCATTGGTGCTGCCTAAATCCTGAATTAGAATTCCCGACGCCGCCGGGACAATGAGCGCATGCTGCCTGGAGACTTCCGGATCGCCAATCCGGATATCTGCAAGCGCGTCACGCCCTATCATGAGATTCTTGCGCGAGATCCGGTAGCGCTTGCCGGCAGAAGGGCCGCGCACCATCCTCAGCTCATACAACTGGTCAGGCATCCTGGTTATGGTTTAGCGCCCACTCGCTGCCATTAACTCTCCAAGGAGCCGGCGCAGCGCGGGTGCAGCGTCGGGATTAGTTACTGTGTAATCTGGTACAAGGAGCCAGTGACGTGGTCCAGGATATAAAGCTCTCCGGCGGAATCTTCGCCGAAACTGGATATAACGTTTGTCGTGTCGAGCACCATTGCCGAAGACCACGACCCATCCGAATTCGGAAAAAGTCGCCAGATTCTTCCCTGGCAGTAGTCGCCAACCAAATAGTTGCCGTAAAGCGCCGGCTGCGCCATGCCGCGGTAGATATAGCCGCCAGTTATAGAACAACCTTCGCTGTGCGAATATTCAAAAATGGGTATAGTCAGCCCCGCAGACTCGCAGGACTCGGTCAAAAAACAGTGCATGCCTTCCATGATATTCCAGCCGTAATTTTCACCACCAGCGCTTGCGGCCGGCTGGAAATCTACCTCCTCCCATAGGTTTTGCCCTACGTCAGCGATGAACAGGTCTCCGGAAAGGCGGTCAAAACTAAAACGCCACGGATTGCGCAGGCCCCAGGCCCAGATTTCATCAAGCCGTTGCGGATCATCTATGAATGGATTCGAAGGCGGAATGCTATAGGTGTTACTCTCCGCATCCACTTCAATACGAAGGATTGACCCTAAAAGGGTTCCTGGATTCTGACCATTGAGCAGAGGATCATTGGCGCTGCCGCCATCGCCAACGCCGATATACAGGTAGCCGTCAGGGCCGAAGGCAAGCTGGCCCCCATTGTGGTTTTCGTACGGCTGGTCAATTGTGAGTAGCAGCGTCTCACTCGACGGGTCGGCAGCATTGGGGTCCGTGGCAGATACCCGAAAGCGAGAAATCTGGGTATCGCCGTTTGCGTTCGAATAATTTACAAAGAATACGCCATTTTCTTGGTACTGAGGGTGGAAAGCCAGACCGAGCAGACCGCGCTCCAGCGCTGCTGAGTTGACGCGATCGCGGATATCGAGAAAGGCGGGTTGAAGCAGTTGTCCGTCACGCACAATATATATGACGCCGGCTTCTTCGACGACAAAAAGGCGGTCGTCGCCAGCGTGCGTAAGGTATAAAGGACGCACAAATGCTCCTTCAAGAATTGGCAGAAGAGCTATCTGGTCGACCGGTAACGACGGTAAGGCCGTCTCTGTAGGGGTGGCAAGCGGCGTTGCGCTGGATGCCTGCACTGTCTCTGGTTCCGCTGTGACTTGCGGCGTTGCCAGGCTCGCGGTTGCCGTTGGAGGCACGGTTGCAGCGAGTTGAGTCGCTGTCGGAAGGGATGTGGCTGCCGCCGGCAACGCCACAGCAGTGGTTGTTACCGCCGGAGGCACGACGGTCGACTGGCAGCCCATCGCCAGCAAGGAAGCAAAGATGAGGCCGAGCATAAGAA
>JBJYWX010000168.1:0-3170 GCA_046259695.1 Promineifilaceae bacterium (SeqCode)
GGTCCTGCTTTGGCTGCCGAGCTCTCGAGAACGTTGAGCTCCGGCTCTATCACGACATTTTGTATGGCTTTTTCTTCCCCTCTTTCCAGCAGCGCCAGGAGCTCACCCACGCTGCGATAGCCTAACTCGGCGACGTCCTGGCGCACGGTGCTAAGGGCCGGCGAAAAGTAGGGCGATTCCGGTATATCATCAAAGCCGACGACCGCCAGATCGTCCGGAATTTTGCGCCCCATCCGGTGCGCGACCTTCATCGCGCCAAGAGCCATCTGGTCATTACAGACGAAAACGGCGTCCATTTCCGGGTGCCATTCCAAGAGCGAACGAATCGAGCGTTCTCCGCTGAGCGGCGTCCAGTCGCCGTTGGCGATACTGCTCTCGTCGATAGCGCGGCCATTGGCCGCCAGCGCTTCGCGCCAACCTAATTCACGCTGGCGCGCTTCCCACCAGGCCATCGGCCCGGTTATAATGCCGATATGCCGCCGGTCCAGGTCGATAAGGTGCTGCGAGGCCAGCCGGCCGCCTTGCCGGTTATTGACCACGGCCGTTACCAGATTCGGCCGCGGCTGCGAGTTTAGAAAGACGACCGGGGCGGCTTTATCGCTAACTGTCCCCAGAATCCAGTCGCGGTTGCGCCCAATCTCGGGCACCGCCCACAGGACGCCGTCCACATGGTAAGAAAAGACGCTTTGCAGAACTTCCGCCGCGTCAACCGCCTCCGGATCAGGCACTATCTTGAGCATTAGCGAGTAGCCGGCTTCTACAGATGCTTTTTGAATACCTTCTAACAGCAGGGAGGGCCCGTACAGGCTCAGCCCATAGCATACAACGCCCAGGGTGTAGCTCTGCCCCTGGATAAGGCTGCGTGCTACCTTGCTCGGCGAATAGCCCAGGCGATCGATGACTCCCTGCACATGGCGGCGTGTAGCGTCAGCGACATCGGGGCGGTTATTGGCTACGCGCGACACAGTCTGCGTGGAAACGCCCGCCTCTTCAGCCACATCTCTGATCGTAACGCGCTTGCGGTTCATACGAATCCCTCGCAGAAAAAAAGCGCCGGGCCGGCAGCTGGCACCGGGGCGAAGATACCCACTGTTATCGTTAACAATATGGAGCATAACATAAGCACAAAAGGCAGTCAAAAACGGCACTTGCTGTCGGGGAAGGTCACGATGGCCACAGAGAGACCCATGTCTCCGGATTTTCTGGCCAGAACAGCCACTCTGAGCGCCAACCAACGGGGCTGACGCCGCGCAAAAATGCTTGACATCAGGCCCAAGACGCGTTAAATTGTTAACGTTAACAGTTATTGATCAGGTGGCGTCAACAGTCGTAGGGTAGGGGAGTTACACAGCCTGCTTGGTGCAGCAGTTCCCCTTCAACCGCTAAGCAACATTAACTCGCAGCCCAAGGAGAGTATCGCATGAACCAGGACATTTTTGAACCTCTAGAAGTATGGTTTGTGGTCGGCAGCCAGCATCTGTATGGACCGGAGGCGCTGGAACAGGTAGCGGCTAACGGCGCTCAAATCGCCGCCGCTCTCAATGCGGCCCCTCAATTACCGCTAAAAGTCATTTTTAAGCCCGTGGTCACCACGCCGGAAGAGGTTTACAACCTCTGCCAGGCGGCCAACGCCGCCGCGGGCTGTGTTGGCCTTATTTTCTGGATGCATACCTTTTCCCCGGCCAAGATGTGGATTGCAGGGCTCCAGGCGTTGAACAAGCCTTTTGTCCAGCTACACACGCAGTTTAATGCCGAGATCCCCTGGTCAACGATCGACATGGACTTCATGAACCTGAACCAGACCGCTCACGGCGGCCGTGAATTTGGCTATATAGGGGCGCGGCTGCGTGTGGGCCGGAAAGTCGTCGTTGGCCACTGGCAGGATGCGGCCGTGCTGGCACACCTGGACGTCTGGATGCGCGCCGCCGCGGCCTGGCACGACGCCCAGGGTGCGAAAATTGCCCGTTTTGGCGACAACATGCGCGAAGTGGCGGTGACGGAAGGCAACAAAGTATCCGCGCAAATGCAGTTCGGTTACGCGGTGAATGGCTATGGCGTGGGTGATCTGGTCGCTTATGTCAACGCCGTTGAGGAAACGGCGGTGTCCGATCTGATCTCCCTCTACGAAGAGAGCTACACGCTGGTCCCGGAATTGCAGGCAGACGGCGCACGCCGCCAGTCTTTGCGTGACGCCGCGCGTATCGAGCTGGGCATGCGCGCCTTCCTGGAAGACGGCGGGTTCAAAGGGTACACCGACACCTTCCAGGACCTGCACGGCCTGAAGCAGCTTCCGGGCGTCGCTTCACAGCGTCTTATGGCCGACGGCTATGGCTTTGGCGCCGAAGGGGATTGGAAAACAGCCGCTTTGCTGCGCGCCATGAAAGTGATGGCCGCCGGCCTGGAAGGCGGCACCTCCTTCATGGAGGACTATACCTATCATTTTAGCCCTGACGGGAATAAGGTTTTGGGCGCGCACATGCTGGAGATCTGCCCGTCGATCGCCGCAGCGAAGCCTTCGCTGGAAATCCATCCCCTGGGCATTGGCGGCAAAGAGGACCCCGTGCGCCTGGTCTTTGATTCCCAGACCGGACCGGCCGTAAACGCCTCGATCATTGATCTAGGCAGCCGCTTCCGGCTGATTGTCAACATGGTCGACGTAGTGCCCACGGACGAGCCGCTGCCCAAGCTGCCGGTCGCGCGCGCGCTCTGGACGCCAAGGCCGAATTTCACGGAAGGCGTGGCCGCCTGGATTCTAGCCGGTGGCGCGCACCACACCGGCTTCAGTCTTTCGCTAACGGCCGAGCATATGGAAGATTTCGCCACGATGGCCGGCGTTGAGTTCCTGTTGATCGATGAGCACACCACGCTGGCTGGAGTCAAGAAAGAACTGAAGTGGAATGATATGTACTACTACTTGGAAGCAGGTATTCGCTAATCGCATCCGTCATTCCGAACGAAGTGAGGAATCCCTACAGCCTCAGGCAATTGGAGCGTTTCAGATGAGCAAGACTGTAGGGTTGCTTCAGACTGCGCCTTCAGGATGACATGGGCCCGGCCAAATTGAACTTTCATCCTACTTTGTTTAATGACCGTTAAATTAAGTATGGAACTATCAAAACCAGGGTGGCGGGTTCTTCGCCCACCACCCTGGTTTTTTGATCCCCTTAGTC
>JBJYWX010000169.1:0-18135 GCA_046259695.1 Promineifilaceae bacterium (SeqCode)
TGGCTAGTGACTTCGCTGCGCGTGCTGCACTGCACGCCAGTGAGTTGTGAAAACGCATCACCGATTGCCGCCGCCGCGCCCTCTGTTTTGTCGAATTTTTCTTTGAAGATAGGAAAATCAAAACCCAAGACAACCACGTGACCCTCAACAGCCAATGGTTTGCACATGGCAAGCAGCGGTGGCAGGTTCTTATTGGCCTGGCCGACGTCGCTGACCATCGTACGCCACTGCGCCTTGATCGTTTCAAGGGTGAAATCCGGCGCTGCAGCTGTGCGGGTTGTTTGTACCGCTTCGAGCTCGGAAGGGAGCGTTTCCTGTGACGTTGGGACCGGCTCTTCCGTCGCAGTTTCCGGCTCGCGTTGTGTCGCAGTTTCCTTTGCCGCCTCGGAGGAGGGCGGTTGCGGCGCGGATGGTGATTCTTTCACTGCCGCTTCTTCTACGGGCCGCACTTCTTTAGCTTTGCGCTGGTAACCTATGGCCGGTTCAGCGGGCAGGGAAGAAAGAAAAGCTAATTCCAAAGGCAACTGCGGCTGCCAGCTCACAGCCTGGGCTTGTGCGGCGGCGTGAAAAGCACGCACCGTATCGATCAATGCCTCGCGCGACGCCCGCTGCGCCTGGATGCGCATAGCATCTTTCTGTGCATCAGTCAGGTCCAGGACAACCTCGTCGGCTGTGGCCTGCAAGATAAGCAGCGTGCGCAGGTGTTCCACCATCTGGCGAGCAAACTGGCGCGGATCTGTTCCGGCAGAGAGCATTTCGAAAATGATGAACAAGCCTTGGGCACCGTCGGCATTAAGCCAGGCATCAGTTAACTCTATCACCGCCTCGCTGCTGGCCGTGCCCAACACCTGTTGGGCACGTTCCAGGCTGATCAGGTCGCCTGGGGCCACGACCAATTGATCGAGCAAGCTTTCGGCATCGCGCAGGCTGCCTGCTCCTTGCCGCGCAATCAGGTCAAGGGCGGGTGGATCAATGGTCAGATCCTCTTTTGACGCCAGATCCTGCAGGCGATAGGTGATTTCGGCGACCGACAAGAGGCGGAAATTGAACTGCTGGCAGCGCGACTTGATGGTCGCCGGCACTTTATGCTCCTCAGTAGTAGCCAGGATAAACATGGCATGCGCGGGCGGCTCTTCCAGCGTCTTAAGCAGCGCGTTAAAGGCTGCTTGCGAGAGCATATGCACTTCGTCGATGATGTAGACCTTGAATCTGCCCTGGTTGGGCGCGAAGTTAATTCTGTCTCTCAGGTCACGGATGTCGTCTACGCCCGTGTTGGAGGCGGCATCTATCTCTATCAGGTCGAGAAAACGGCCCTCATTGACGGCGGTACAGACAGCGCAGTGGTTACACGGCCGCTGCGCCGGGTCCTCAAACAGGCAGTTGACGGCCTTAGCCAGCAGCCGCGCCGTGGTCGTCTTACCCGTGCCGCGCGGCCCGCAAAATAGATAGGCATGCCCCACCCTTCCCGCGGCGATGCTGTTCTGCAGCGTGCGGGTGATATGTTCCTGCCCAACAACTTCATCAAAGGTCGTTGGGCGCCATTTGCGGTAAAGTGCCTGGGACATTTGAGCTAGTGTAACACTGCCCTATAGGGCTAGCAAGGCGCCTTTAGAGCGTCTTGCCTGGCCAGCTTCTGGCCATTACCGCCTGCACAACAGGCTAGTCGAAGAGTTCGGGATTCCCGGCGATCCAGGCATGAAGATCAATGATGCCTTGTCGCGGTGAGATAGTCGGACGCCAGCCTAACAACTCTTCTGCCTTACGAATGTCAGCCACGAAGACGCGTTGGTCACCGGGCCGCCAGTCGCCGAACGTAGCCGGAACCGGCCGTCCGGTAAGCTCTTCCAGCAGCGGACCAAATTCCGACCATATGGAGAGGGTATTCTGCGGGCCACCGCCGATGTTGAAGATTTCACCTGATAAATCGTCGATGCGTTCAATGCCGAGCTCGTAGGCGCGGATTAAGTCGCGCACATTGAGCAGGTCGCGGATTTGTTTACCGTCACCATAGATAGTGATCGGCCGCCCTTTGACGGCGGCGATAACAAAGTGAGCGACCCATCCTTGATCTTCCACCCCAAACTGGCGCTCGCCATAAATACAGGACTGGCGGAAGGTCAGCGTGCGCAGCCCGTAAATGCGCGCGTAATCCCGCGTATATTGATCACCCGCGCCTTTCGAGCAGCCATAGGGTGAATGAAAATCGAGCGGGTAGCTTTCCGGGATGCCGTAGATATGTTCGGCGTAGGCATATCGCGTAACGTCGTCGCTAATCGGCACATCTTCCATACCGCCGTAAACCTTGTTAGTGGAAGCGAAAATCACGGCTGCTTGCGGCGCGGCATTGCGGACCGCCTCCAATGTATTAAATGTGCCCAGGGCATTGATTTCAAAATCATCCCGCGGGTCCACAACGGACAGAGTCACCGCGACCTGAGCGGCGAGATGCAAGACGACATCGGCGCCTTTTACGGCCTCCAAGAGCGCGTCGTAATCACGCACATCTGCCTGGACAACCTGCAGTTGTGGTTCGCTATGTCGTTCAACTAACCAAGCCAGGTTGAACCGGCTGCCCGGCCGTGAGAAGTTGTCGTAAATCAGTACATCGTGTCCCTGCGCCAGAAAATGATCGGCGCTGTTAGAGCCAATAAAGCCGGCCCCACCTGTAATTACTATCTTCATCAGTTACAATAATCCTTCTTGCTGCAAATGCACTGCACTTGCAGGTGATCCTCTTAAGTATCCGGCAATACCTTACAAACGGTCAAACGTGCTAAGCCCTCAGCGATAAACGAAATTGGACATCCTGCCAACGTTCGTGCAGAAACGTTTCATAATCGGGCTGAGCACCAAGTGTTACCGTCATCAACAGCGCGTCCTCACCGGTATCGCGATAGTAGTTACGGCGATGACCAACCTCATCGAAACGGTATTTCTTGTACAAAGCCTGCGCAGCTTCATTAGAGCGCCGCACTTCGAGCGTTACAAGGCTGCAAGGCCGCGCCAGCGCTTCAAATAGAACATCAAGCAGGAGGAATTCACCCAGGCCACAGCGCCGCCACGCGGGATCAACGGCAATCATACTGAGATGCGCTTCGTCAGCTATGATCCAGTAGCCGGCGTAACCGAGCAGCTTCTCTACCTGGGGCGCTTCCCGGCGAAGGAGGCCGCTGTAATGCGCCAGATCGTTTTGACCCAGTTCATAGCGATACAGGTGTTCCGTTCTAGGCGTGGGGAGTGACTGCTGCTCAATGGCCAGCACGGCCGGAATATCAGACAGTTTTAAAGTGCGCAGTAGAAAAGGTGGTGGTGGCTGGATCATCCCGCGTGAATGGGGCCAGATTTGAGTCGGCGCCGTCTACAATCAGTTGCCGGCCGGATCGCGTAGATAATCGGGCGCCAGCGTTGCCGCGTCATCTACCTCACCGCGCCGCCAGCGCTGCCAACCTAATTCCGCCAGGTAACCGGCGCGTCGAACTGAGGCTGCCGCTGGAACCAGGTGGAACGGTTTTTTGCTAGCCCTGATTAGCTTGGCCGCCTCCGGTGAAATCTCCCCGGCAAATGTGGTGGGATTGTCCAGGTGAAAGAGCAAAGTTTCCCATGTATCAATAATGGGCTTTTCACTTGGCTGCCATCCTTTCCTGTCGTCCCAGCGGTAAAGGCCGGCAATCACGCGCTTCCGCCCTGCTTCAACTGCAACCAACAGCGAGCCGGTCCGCAATCCGACCGAAGCGGCCATGATGTCCAGAGTAGGGACGCCTACCAAGGGAAGTTGATGCGCCAGGGCAAGCCCTTTGGCCACCGCCAGACCGACACGCAGACTGGTATAGGAACCGGGTCCAATGGCCACGGCGATCGCCTTGAGATCGCCAGCTTCGAGGTTCGACTTAGTCAGCAGGGCGCCTATAGCCGGCGTCAATTCTACGGTCTGTGTGTTGGTGCCCCACCACCCCTGTTCGGAGACAATGCGCTGCCCATCAAATAGTGCGAGCCCGGTCCAATGAGTTGCGGTGTCAATGGCTAAAATCATAGTTGTTTATAAACGGGTATATCAAAGCCGACTGCCCTAGACGCCGAAGGCGCTGCGCCGGAAATCCTTTAATAACTCGGTGGCCCGGCCCTCGGTTGCAATGAAGCGCAGCTTGCGGCGCGTTTCGTTGACGTGTCCCAATTCTATCCAAAGACGATCGGGTGGCAGCAGTTCCGTGATACGCTCCGGCCATTCGATCATAAAAGCGCCGTCCGCTAACAAGACATCTTCAATGCCAGCGGTCACCACATCCATTTGCGATTCCAGGCGGTAGCAGTCAATATGATAAAGGATGCGATCGTCGTGCATGCGCGGGTATTGATTGATCAGGACGTAAGTGGGGCTGGTCACACGGATCGCGGTGCCCCAGCCACGGCCGACGCCTCTGGCCAACATGGTTTTGCCCGAACCGAGATCTCCTTTGAGGCAGATGAAGTCACCGGGCTGCAGCAGTTCGCCCAGGCGCACGCCCAGTCTCATTGTTTGCTGTTCACTGCTGCTGATAAAATCCAGGGACTGGTCAGTTAGAATGGCCATAACTTAATGCAAACAGCTGATCCTCATCATTCCCATATATTATACCGCCCTCTGCTAAACATGGTATTATTGCCAGTCTGAGCACCGGCCGGTCCTTACATGCGCGTACTAATATTGTCTGATATCCATGCTAATCTGGTCGCTTTCGAAGCCGTACTGGAGGCCGCAAAGGATCACTACGATCAGATCTGGTTTCTGGGCGACCTTATCGGGTATGGTCCTGGTCCAAATGCCTGCGTGGCCTTGATGCAGACCCGCGCCAGACTCTGCCTATCTGGCAATCATGACTGGGCAGCACTGGGGAAACTGGATATCGATGAGTTTAATGCTGAGGCGCGTGCGGCTATTTTGTGGACGCGCAAGACATTGACCGCGCCGTCGCGTATATTCCTAGAGCCACTACCGCCCATGCAAATTGAGGGAGACTATACCCTGGCGCATGGCAGCCCACGCCACCCGGTGTGGGAATATGTGCTGGATTACGAAACGGCCGCGGCCAATTTTGCTCATTTTGGCACCCAGTACTGCCTGATCGGCCACTCGCATATGCCGCTGATCATCGTCGAGAATAGTCCAGGCGAGATTGAATCGCTCCCCGTGGTCTATGATGAGGCAATCTCCATAGGCAGCGGGCGCTACATGATTAACCCGGGAAGTGTCGGCCAGCCACGTGACGGCGATCCGCGCGCGGCTTATGCCCTATTGAACACAGTGTCTCACACCTGGGAGTTCTGCCGCGTGGCTTATGACATTGAAGAAACACAACGGCAGATGCGTGCCCTAGCTCTCCCCGAACCGTTAATCGCACGCCTTTCGCACGGTTGGTAAACTGCGCCAGACGTGCTGCCGCCCGCGCTCGCCACTTCTCCCGTTCTCCTCTGCCATAGGGAACTTTCGCGGGCTCTAATCCGTTGTATTAATCAGATGCATACAGGCGTTAAAAGGAGAACGACGATAATGAAGCAGAAGATGAAATGGATAGGGTTTGGTCTCTTGGCTATTTTACTTGTTGGCTGCGCAACGCAGGCAGGCAACAACGCGATGGATCAAGTAGAGTCCGCTCCGGCGGCAGTTACGCTGGCGGAAATGGCTATGGAAGCGCCGGCGTCGGAGGAAAGCGATGGGGGTTTCGCCTTCCGCAATGATGCCGCCTACGACCAAACGGCCGTGGTCACCCAAGACTCTACTCAGGAGCGTATCATCATCCATAACGGCGAGATGAGCATTGTGGTTACGGACACCGAGGAGGCCATGAATACCATCTCCCAAATGGTGGCCCAGAATGGTGGTTGGGTCGTTAACAGCAACGTTTTCCAGTATTCGGATGAAGCGATGACCGGCAGCATGGTCGTGCGCGTGCCCTCGGATGGCTTTGATTCCTTCCTCGAAGCCGTGCGCCGCCTGTCAGTTGAGGTGACGCGGATTTCCACGTCCGGGCAGGATGTAACCGAAGAGTACGTGGACCTGTCGTCACGCTTGGATAACCTGGAAACGACGGCCGAACGCGTGCGCGCTTTCATGGATGAGGCGGAAACAGTTGAAGAGGCGCTTGAAGTCAGCCGCGAACTTAGCAGTTTGACCGAGGAAATTGAAGTCATCAAAGGGCGTCTGCAATACCTGGAACAATCGGCGGCCTATTCTGCCGTTACTATTGACCTGACGCCTGACATCCTAGCCCAGCCTCTTGAAGTAGGTGGATGGCAGCCGCAGGGCGTCGCCCGAACCGCGCTGGAGACGCTGATAGCAACGTTACAGACACTCGCTGACATTGCTATCTGGCTGGTTATTTACGTGCTGCCCATTCTGCTCCTGGTAGCGGTGCCGGCCTGGCTCATCATACGCTATTTTCGCCGCCGGCGTGCTGCGCGGCGAGCCGCGGCCGAGACAGCCGTCGTGGAAAGCCGGGACGAATAAGAAGAGGGCTCGCTGCCAGGCGTGGTTAGTTGTGCCAGGCTCCGGACAAGTAGAACCCGGAGCCTGGCTATTTTCTATGGGGCATGCGAGCCGCGGGCGGTCTGGCTGCCGGACCGCACTTGTTGGATGGCGCCATTATTGTGGGATGTGGATGCTTGACCACAGCCAAAACTCGGCTATAAATAACTGGTAGGCGCCCAAAGTTTGCCACTGTTGTGGCTCCTCCTTTTCTTCATACTCTACAGCTTCAGGCGTAAGTCTTAAAAGCAGGTTCCTAAAGGCAAAGGTTTGTTAACTATGCAACCATCAGAAGAGTTTACCGGGCTGGGAATGCCCGTATTTACCGCGTTTGGCTGGGCCGGAGAAGAAAACGCGCAGCAATACGCTTTTTCGCAGATTGAACAGTTTGCCGCCCTGCTGCACGACGCCCTCTCAGCGGCTTTGCAAAATGAACTTCCCTATCATGGCTTGAGCAGGGAGGACAAAAGTGCCTTCCTCGCTGCCGCTGAGAATGTGGAGGAAGATCTCCATATTTCTTTTAATGCCCGCCCAACAAGTTTGGAAATCCAGATAGCATTAACCGATAAAGCAGCGCTGATGCGTGGGCTTAAACAGGTTGCCAAAGATCCACAAGGGTTCCTGTTGCTCCTGCAGCAGCTCGACCCACAGTGGACGCTGCGCATCCAGCAGCTTTTGGTCGACGAGGAGTCGGGTGGCCAGAGTCACTACCAGGAATTGTTAAGAGGACCGATTGCCGAACTGACGCCGGAGGAGATGGTTGAGTTAATTGAGAATGTAGTCTATTTGAACAGCCAGGACAAATGGATCACGCCCATTTACCTGAGCTTTTTGGTTCCGGCTGAACAGGCGGCCGTCATGCAGGGATCCATTGTACCTGTTACGGCCGAGCGATTGGAAAAGACGCTGCCGCTCATTGTGACGCTTCGTGGCCGTTCGGCCAAGAAAGTAGTAACCGCACCGGAATTGGCCGGCGCAACGGTAGAAACGCCGCCGCCCGTGCCTGTTGAACTGCTCGAGCAACCTGAAAGACCGCAGTCGGATGAGGGGTTTACTTTCATCAGCGAGTTGAAGCCGCTGCATATCGAGCGTGGATTCATCAACATGACGCCTGAATATTGGCCCTTCTTTGCCATCAACGCGCGCACAGAGTCGCGGCCGGTGATCACCATTTCAGGCGATATTCGTGATGAAGAAAGCGCCGTCTGGCGCTTGCAGCCAAACGACATGGCGCGCCTTGTCTTGGGACCGCGTGCTCAGAAATGGCTGTCCGACCATTTCGTCGCCAATGAATATGTACAACTCGTGGTTACCAGGGAAGGCGACGACGAAATCGAGGTTGTTGTGGAGCCGGTCTCTTAACAGTTTGCGCGTCACTGCTTCTCCTGTATGGTGTTCTAATCAAATACAACACTCGGTAGGAACTGTATGGCCCGTACTAAAGTTGTAGCAACCATCGGCCCCGCATCCTCTAGACCGGAAACCATCCGGCGAATGCTGCATGCCGGCATGACGGTAGCACGTATTAATTTCTCGCATGGCGACCATGCCACCCACGCCGACACGGTGCGCATGCTGCGCCAGGTCGCGGCCGAGGAGAAGCGCGTGCTTGCACTACTGGCCGATCTGCAGGGCCCCAAATTGCGCCTCGGCCATGTAAAGGCCGGGGGAAGACAACTGGGACTGGGCGATGAGGTTGTTCTGACACCGCACCCCGGCCAGCCGGCCATGATACAGCTGCCCCATCCCGGATTGATTGACGCGCTAGAACCCGGCAGTCGCCTGGTTATTGGCGACGGCGAAGTCGAGTTTACCGTTGCTGAGAAGAAGAATGATACCGTGCGCTGCATGGTAACCGTCGCCGGCCTGCTTGGCTCGCGTAAAGGGATTAGCGCGCCGGGGATCAACCTGCAGATTTCGAGCGTGACGCCCAAGGATCGCACGGACCTTGACCTGGTCATCGAACTCGACTTTGATTATGTGGCGCTCTCGTTTGTCCGCTCGGCCGAAGATGTGCGCGAGCTTCGCGGTCTTTTGCATGCCAAGGACTGTGAAATCCCGATTATCGCCAAGATCGAAAAAAGTGAGGCGATCGAGCACCTGGAAGAAATCCGGGATGTATCTGACGGCATGATGGTTGCCCGCGGCGACCTGGGCATTGATATGCCGGCCCAGGAAGTGCCTATGTTGCAGAAGCGGATTATCCGCGCCTGTAATGACGTGGGTAAGCCGGTCATCACGGCGACGCAAATGCTGCAATCTATGGTGGAGCACCCGCGCCCGACCAGAGCCGAGGCCAGCGATGTGGCCAACGCTATTTTGGACGGGACGGATGCAGTCATGTTGTCTAATGAGACAGCAACTGGCGATTATCCGGTAGAATCTGTCTTGATGATGAAGCAGATCGCAGAGAATGTGGAAAGGGAATTTCCCTATGAATCGTGGCATAATCGGCGCATAGAGATTGAATTGGGTACCGCCAGTGTAGCTGAGGCGATCAGCGCTGCCAGTATTGCCATCGCCGAGCAAATTGACGCGCGAGCCATTGTGGCCACGACGACATCCGGTTATTCGGCACGGCAGATTGCCAAGCATCGCCCGCCCGTGCCGATCGTGGCTGTAACTCCCTCTGAAAAAACACGGCGCCGCCTGGCATTGGTATGGGGCGTCGAGTGCCTACTCGTGCCTCCATTTTCGCAGACGGATGAGATGCTGCAGGTAACGATGAACGCCCTGGCATCATTTAATCTCAGAGAAATGGATATGTTTGTCATTTCTGCCGGCGTGCCTTTTGGCGTGAGTGGCAAGACAAACATGATCCAGGTCCGCAGCGTCGCAGATGTAAAGAACCATTCAGGGCCCGATGGCGGATAATGTTTGGTTGTCGGCCGTTGAGCCCTTAATCATTGCTCATCGCGGCGCCAGCGCGCATGCCACTGAGAACAGCCTGGACGCTTGTGCGCTGGCCGTTGACCACGCGGCCGATGGCGTTGAAGTAGATGTGCAGCTCACGCGTGACGGCCGTGTGGTGCTCATGCACGACGCGACGTTAACACGGCTTACGGGCAGTTCGCGCAAAGTGAGCGAGCTTTCGCTTGCTGAACTGCGCGACGAACGGCTGCCTGATGGGCAGCACATCCCCCTGCTAGAAGATCTATTTGAGACGTTTGGCGATCTTCTCCTCTACAATCTCGAACTGAAGGATTTCGGCTTGCGCGACCGTGGCCTTGTTGATTCTGTGGCAGAGATTGTTGCCCGCTACAAGCTTGGTGAACAAATCCTAGTTTCCAGTTTCAACCCGCTCCAAGTCCGCCGTGCCGGGCATTCTTTCCCTCGGTCGGTGGCCGTTGCCCTTTTGCGTGCGCCGGGCCTGCTGCGCTATACGCGTTTTTTCGTCCACGCTGCGGTTGATAATCCACACAGCTCATTGGTAGACAAGGCGTATGCCGAATGGGCCGCCACAAAGGGCCTACGCAGCTTCATCTGGACAATTGATGATGCGGAAGAAGCGCGCCGTGTCCTTTCCTTGGGCGTTAACGGCCTTATTACGAATGATCCCGCGCGCTTGCGCGCTGAGCTGGCACTGCCCGCATAGGGTTCTTAAATTCCAGCCGACGGCGCAGTTGGAGATGTGCGTATGAAGATAAAGATTATCCTAAATCCTTACGCTAATCGCTGGGGTGCAGGCGAAAAAGCAGCGGCGCTGCGAGCGCAGTTCGCAAACGCCGGTCTAGAGTTTGACCTGAGCGTTACTGATGGTCCGCAGCTAGGAATCGAATTGGCCGAAACGGCCGTTAACGAGGGATATGATGCAGTCATTGCCGCCGGTGGGGATGGTACGATCAATGAGGTGATCAACGGCATATTACGCGCTACACCAAAAGGTCCGACTATTCCTTTTGGCATTATCCCACTGGGGTCTGCCAATGATTTCAACCGCATCGCCGGCCTGCCGGAAACGGTAGAGGAGGCCATCAGCGTGATCAAGGCCGGGCGGACACGGCTGATCGATGCTGGAAAGGTCAACGACCGCTATTTCATCAATAACAGCGCCATTGCCATGGAACCAACCGTAACCATGGAAAGTTGGAAAATCAAGCGTATCGCAGGCGAAGCTCGGTACCTGGTGGCGCTCATTCGTGCCCTGGCCAGCCTCAGTGCCTGGAAATTGGATGCGCAATGGGATGGAGGCAGCTTTTCTGGCCCTGCTTACCTGTTGTCAGTCTGCAATAGCGAACGCACCGGGGGCTTCACTATGGCGCCGGGCGCCCAAATTGATGACGGCAAGCTTGATCTGGTCCTCGTGCCGGAGGTAGCCAAGGGCACGTTTTTGCATTTGCTGGTGTTGTTACTGCAGGGCAAGCACACGCAACACGAAAAGGTGATCTTCACGCGCATGACGACCCTGCATATTGAGAGCGAACCAGGCACGCCGGTGCATGCTGATGGCGAAGTCTTTGCTACCTCGGAGACTATCTTCGATTACAGTATTCTTCCGGGGAAGGTGAGTCTATTGTCGCCAGGCTAGGCAGCGCGGCCAATTCCGGGCACCAATAGAAAACGGGCTTCAAGCCCGTTTTCATAAAGCGTACTGATTGCTTATCCCTGCCATGCCGTGTGAGATCTGACATTTGAACCTGCATTCGCAGGTGGGGCTTGCTTCGCAAGGATTCTGCCTGGCCTGTTGTGGCTACTACATCCCCTCAACGTAAGTTAGAACCCCAATTAGGTGGCGTTGGCTCAACGCTAGAAGCCCATCACGCACACGGCAGGGTAGAAAAATGGTAGCATAGACAAGGAGGGTTGGCAAGAATATCCGGGCAATTTTCAGGCAGTTAAAATGAACCTCTCTCGCCCCAGGATTAGGCGTGGCTGACTTTCGCTTAGCGTTGACAGCCCATCCTGCTATAACTTCTCTGAGGGTATCTTATGATTACTGAGACATTCAATCGATTGTTCACAACGCGGCGGGCGGACAATGGCCACCCGGCTGCCGCCGAGGGCGCGCCGGTCGTTGCCGTGCGCGGTTTGAGCATGGCCTTCACCGAAGCGGAGCGCACGCGAACAGTGCTGGACAGTGTCGAGCTTACGGTTGGCGACAGCGAGTTCATGGCTCTGTTAGGGCACAGCGGTAGTGGCAAGAGCACGTTACTTAATCTAATTAGCGGCATTGAACGGCCGACAGCAGGTTCCGTCACTATCGCTGGTACACCTGTAACGGAACTAAGCGAGCGGGAACGTACCCTCTTCCGCCGTGATCATATTGGTTTTGTTTTCCAGTTTTTCAATCTGATCCCCACCCTGACGGTGCTTGAAAACGTAACCCTGCCGCGTGAGCTTGCGGGCGAGGATGGGCAGGCTGTCGAAGCGGCGGCGATGCGCCTGCTGGCATTAGTGGGTTTGGAGGACCGCCGTGATACATTTCCTGACAAACTTTCGGGCGGCGAGCAGCAGCGCGTGGCCATTGCCCGCGCCCTCGTCCATGATCCAATGCTGGTCCTGGCCGATGAACCGACGGGCAACCTGGATGAACAAACCGGGGCGCAGGTCCTTGACCTGCTACTCGCTCTAACCCGGAGGCGCGGCAAGACCCTGCTTATGGCTACGCATAATCCTGAGATCGCGGCCATGGCCGACAGCGTGATACGCGTCCATGACGGTCGGCTCGAAGACGAAACTCATCTCCATGTCTCTCAGGTTGCTTGACTTAACCCATGTCTGATCACGCGCCTGAGCTCTCTAATAAGCCGCTCTGGCGGCTGTCCTGGAGACGTGTTCGCCGCCGGCCGCTGCAGACTATTCTTTTGATAGTCGGCGTAGCCATTGGCGTGGCTATGATGGTTTCTATCGATCTGGCAAACGCTTCAGCGCAGCGCGCCTTTGAACTCTCCACCGATGCTGTCACTGGGCGCGCCACGCATCGTATTGTCCCGGCTGGAACGGATGCACTGGCGGAAGAGACATATCTCAAGGTGCGACGTGACCTGGGATATCACCTGTCGGCGCCGGTGGTGGAGGGCTACGTCGTGGCAGAGGAACTGGGAAAGCAGCCGATGCGCCTGGTCGGCATCGATCCCTTTGCCGAACCGCCGTTCCGCAGTTACTTTGATGCGAACGGCGATACACAGGCACTCACTTCTTTTCTGACGGAGCCCGGCGCTATTGTTTTGTCCGAGGAAGTTGCAGAGCGTTATGGCATCAATCTTGGCGACTATGTCACGCTCCAAAATGCGGGACAACAGCATGTAATGCACCTGACGGGAATTCTAAGACCCGAGGACGATGTCACCAGGCAGGCGCTGGGAGGCATCATATTCACTGATATAGCCTCCGCACAGGAACTGTTTGCCCTGCAGGGCCAATTAAGCCATATCGATCTGATCGTCGAAAATGAAGGGACCCTGGATGCATTAGAAGCGCTGCTGCCGCCCGGCGCGCGCTTGGAAACGGCCGCTTCGCAGCAGAATGCTATCCAGCAGATGACAGCCGCGTTTCGATTAAATCTCTCTGCGTTGAGTTTACTGGCGCTCGTGGTCGGCATGTTCCTGATCTATAACACGGTGACATTCAGCGTCATCCAGCGCCGGCCGATCTTCGGTATCCTGCGCAGCCTGGGCGTCACCGGCGAGCAGCTTTTTGGGCTGATTGTCGCTGAGGCTTTCTTCTTTAGTCTCCTGGGCGCGCTCCTGGGTATCGTTCTGGGCATTGTTTTGGGTCGGGGCGTGGTGGGGCTTATCACGCAGACGATTAATGATTTCTACTTTGTGGTTACTGTGCAAAACCTGGCTATCCCACCGCTGACCATTTTCAAGGGCATTTCTGTGGGCGTGGCGGCGGCGGTACTGTCCGCGCTGCCGCCGGCGCTGGAAGCGGCGCGCACGGCGCCGCGCACGACAATGCAGCGTTCCACTCTTGAAAGCCAGGTGAAGCGTATCATGCCCTGGCTCTGGGTGGCCTGGGTGATCGTGACCGGTGTGGGTATCTTGCTGCTGGTTGTTCGCGGCGGCTTGGTTATTACCTTCGCCGGGCTTTTCGCTGTGCTGATCGGCGCCGCGCTGGTCACGCCGCCATTGACAGCGTTTTTTATGAATCTCATTGCCCCGTTGAGCCACAAAATATTTGGCATTGTTGGCCGCATGGCGCCGCGTGATATTGAGCGCTCGTTGAGCCGCACGTCCGTAGCCATCGCAGCGCTGATGACGGCCGTGTCCGTCGTTGTAGGCGTCTCAATCATGATTGGCTCCTTCCGGCACACGGTGGTGCAGTGGCTCGACCAGACCCTGCAGGCGGACGTCTATATCTCTCCACCTAGTATCACGGCCAATCGCGTCATCGGTACCCTATCGCCCGACATCGTTGAGGCTCTGCGCGCCTGGCCCGGCGTGGAGGAATTAGTCAGCTCGGGCGGCGCTGATGTCTATCTGCCACAGTTTGAGCGCGATGTGCGGCTGATTGCCGTGGAGGGTGACGTGTCACGCGGCAACCGGCCCTATGCCTGGATTCGCGATGCGGGCGCCGACCCCTGGCAGCAGCTTGCCGCTGGTGAAGGTGTCGTTATCTCCGAGGCGCTGCTGTTAAAGGAAGATCTTCCAATTCCCCCGCCGCCGCTGACGATCGAAACGGCCGAAGGCACACGTTCATTTCCTGTGCTGGCCGTTTTCTATGATTATGCGTCCGATCAAGGTGCGATCTTTATCGACAAGGCCACCTACACGGAGCTGTGGCACGACTCGAAGATCGCATCCATCGGCCTATTTCTGGAACCGGGCGTTTCAATGGAAGATACGGTTTCCGCGCTGCGTGACGAGTTCCAGGGCCGGCAGGATGTACTAATTCAGTCCAACAGTGCGCTGCGCGCCGGATCGCTGGAGATTTTTGATCGCACTTTTGCCATAACGGCTGCGCTGCGCTTGCTGGCAATTGTCGTTGCTTTCATTGGCGTGCTCAGCGCTTTGATGAGCCTACAGCTCGAACGTGTGCGCGAATTGGGTGTGCTGCGCGCCACGGGCATGACTGTGCGCCAGATGTGGGGCCAAACCTTATTGGGCACGGCTTTGATGGGCGCCACGGCCGGCTTGCTGGCCTTTCCTGTCGGCTACGCTCTGGCCTGGATTCTGATCTACGTCATCAATGTGCGTTCATTTGGGTGGACACTACAGATGCAGCTCGATCCGGCCTATTTCATTCAGGCCTTTGCCGTAGCGGTTCTTGCCGCCTTGCTGGCCGGTATTTATCCCTCGCTGCGTTTGGGCAGGATGACTGTAGCGACGGCGATTCGCGAGGAATAGTAGGATGAGGCGATACCTGATTGGCCTGCTGCTACTCCTCGTGGTTCTGCTTACCTTCTGGTTTGTGCGCTCACCCAGCGCGGCCCCACCGGCGAATGCCGCTCTGGAATCTCTGCTGGTTGAAAATGACCAAACTTCAGCAGCGTTCGCCCGCGCCACAACACCGGACGCCATCCACTTCCCGCAAGATCTCGGCCCGCACGAGGATTACCAGACGGAATGGTGGTACTACACGGGTAATTTAGAGACAGATAACGGGCGTGAATTTGGCTACCAGTTCACTATTTTTCGCCGTGCCTTGACGCCGCCATCAGAAACGCCAGCCGTGGACAACGCTTCCGACTGGCGCAGCAACCAGGTTTACCTGGCTCATTTCACGGTCAGTGATATTGAAGGGAATGAGTTCTTTGCCACAGAGCGATTCAGCCGCGGCGCGGCTGGGCTGGCCGGCGCGCAGGCGGAGCCATACCGCGTCTGGCTTGAGGATTGGTCCGTAGCTGAGGTTATGCCCGGTGTGGTGCGAATCCAGGCACGGACCGGTGAGGTTAAGTTGGATATCACCCTGACTGAGACCATGCCCCGCATCCTACATGGTGACGGCGGCCTTAGCCAGAAGGGTGCCGAGCCGGGCAACGCTTCCTACTACTACTCCATCGTGCAGCAAGCTACGGACGGCCGGTTGCGTATTGGCGATCAGACCTTCGAGGTCACCGGCCGTAGTTGGAATGATCACGAGTATTCGACCAGCGCGCTCAGCCCAGGGTCTGTTGGTTGGGACTGGTTCTCGCTGCAGTTCGATGATGGCCGGGCGCTGATGCTGTTCCAGATTCGCCGTGAAGATGGAACTATCGAGCCCTATTCGAGCGGCAGCTTCATCGAGGCAGACGGTTCCGTTCGCTCGCTGCCACAAACCAGCTGGCGTGTTGAGGTGTTGGACAATTGGACAAGCCCAAGCAGCGGCGCCGAATACCCGTCCCGCTGGCGGCTGACAATCCCGGAAATGGCGCTTGAACTCGAGGGACGGGCGCTTATGCCCGACCAGGAACTGGCGGTATCGACTACTTATTGGGAGGGAGCTGTTGCTTTTGAAGGCAGCATGGCGGGGCAGCCTCTAGAAGCTCGCGGGTATATTGAACTGACCGGCTACGCTGCCGCACCCGTGCCTGAATAGGCAACTTTTGCGCCTATGGCCCGTCCAAATAGACGATTTCTTTGCCCGCGAGCTTGTCCTGAATGCGCTGGACAACAATATCGAGATGGTGCGGATTGCGTACGAAGTTGAGATCCGCCGATTGGATAGTTAGCACTGGGCACAAGTCGAACGTCTCCAGCCACTCGTCGTAAAAGAGTTCCAGCAAAGAGAGGTAGTCGCTCGTAATACCCGTCTCCATGGAGCGCCCCCGCTGCTGAATGCGCTCCATCAGCACAGGGACGGGCGCCTTCAGATAGACCAACAAATCAGGGCGCGGCAAATTCCCTACGACTAACTCGAAGAGTGTGCGATAGGACTGGTAATCGCGTTCGTTGATGTTGTTCAAGTGGCGCAGAGCGCGGGCGAAGATGTAGGCGTCTTCATAAATACTGCGATCGGCGACGGCCGACTGCGGGCTGTTTGCCAGTGCAAGATGCTGTTCGGCGCGATGCCCCAGGAAAAACACCTGCAAATGAAACGACCACTCGCGCATATCGCCGTAGAAGTCGCTCAGATAGGGATTATCACCCACGGACTCAAAGCTGGTCTGCCAGCCGAGCCGTTCGCCCAGTCTTTCCGTAATCGACGTTTTCCCGGTGCCGATGTTTCCGGCCACCAGGACGAGGCGTTTGACCATGGTGTATGCTCCGAAAGCGGCCGCTATGGTTCTAGAATGGCAGCATACTGCCAACGCAAATGGCTACCAAAAGTACGAGCAGATAAATGTTCGAGGATATAAACATCTTGCGCGCGTTGCGGGGGGATGGATCCTGCACCAGATTAACTGAGCGCCAGAACAAATCGGCGGTAATAATGGCCACGGGAATCAGATAGGACCAACCCAGGAAAGGCAGCGCTGCCAGGCCTAGACCTGCCAATCCGGTTGGCACAGCGTGAAGCAGCACCCACCAAGCCGCGTTGCGCGGCGAAGTCTTTGCCGGCAGCATGGGGAAATCAGCGCGCGCATAGTCGTTGCGATAGAGCAAGGCCAGGCTCCAAAAATGAAATGGCGACCAGAGGAAGAGGATCAGGGCGAGCACCAGGGCGCCCGGCGCGTTCCATGCGCCAGCCGCGGCGCTGCCGGAAAGTACAGCGGCGCTTCCCGCTGCGCCGCCAATAACAACGTTTAAAAGTGTGCGCGGCTTAAGCCAGATCGTGTAGATAACCACGTAAATGAATGCACCGGCCAGCAGCCAGAATGTCAGGGCCGGATTAAATGAAACGACGGCCAGGGCGGGTACAAAGATCAAGAGCAGCCCTACAGCCGGCACCCAACGTGGATTCGCAATTTCGCCCGTAACCAACGGCCGCTTGCTGGTGCGGATCATGGAGGCATCGGACTGGCGCTCCCAATACTGGTTCAGGGCTGAAGCGCCCGCGGCGGCCAGGCCGCCTGTAACCCAGGTCAGTAATAGCGTCTCGATACCGGGCCAACCTCCGGCGGCGACAAATGCCCCGGCGGTCGCGGCCACGACCAGGAGAAATACGACGCGTAGTTTAAATAGGATGATTATTGTGGCCAGAGTGGCGCGCCAGCCAGTTGGTCGCTGATGGAAGCCGCTTTCTGAAACGGCTGCTACTTCGATGCCAGGCGTTTGCTGTTCTGACAGGTTGGTTGCCGACATTGGCTCTTTACTTCTCCCGATTTTGCAGGCTGCAAATCACATTGTAGCAGGCTAGCAAAACGCGATCAAAAGCTATGATTGTGCCTCTTTGGCGCGCAGTTTAGCTTCAATAAAATCCTCGTGGCTGAGATTGATACCCTGCGCCACGAGACGGATTTCTTCCGTCTCGTCAAAGGAGACATCGTCATCAGCGGCGGCGATAAGGAACAGCGTCGTCAGGAATGCTCTGCGCTCTTCAAGCGTGGTGCTGGTCGCAAATTCTCGCGTCATACGGTAGTAGTCGTAGGTGTAATCCAGCGCTGACTCGGCGACATTGACTACAAAAACAGCCGCTTCCCGGTCCAATGCCCAATGAGTAACCAAGGTGTTTATCATTGCCTCGTGCTCACCCTTGCTAATTGACCGGTCCACCTTGGCAATACGTGCCATTAAGCCGCCGGCCAGCCCCAACTTACGCATTTCGGCGTTGGAGAGATCGAGCGTCCGGCCTTCCTCGCGCAGCACACGGCTTGTTTCGTAATAGACCTTGTT
>JBJYWX010000170.1:0-9224 GCA_046259695.1 Promineifilaceae bacterium (SeqCode)
CGCTTCACGCATCACTGTTTGCACGGCCACACGCCAGGGGAGCAGTTTGGCTGGTATTGAGTCTGAACTTGTGTTAGTCAAAGTAGTTAGCCACCCCAAGGGAAGGGATACAGTGGCTCAATGCCATAGTACAATTCCACGATGCGCCGGAAAATGGGCGCCGCGACTTCGGAGCCTTCTCCTGCGTTTTCGATGATGATAGCAATGGCAATTTCCGGGTCCTCAATAACGGTGCCGTCTGCGGTGGTGTAGGGAGCGGCAGGCGCGTATCCCACGAACCAGGCGTGAGGCAGGTTTGGCGGCGCTTCGGCCGTGCCGGTTTTGCCGGCGACTTTGACCGGCAGGCCTTCAAAGCGATGGGTAGCTGTGCCCCAGGAGCCATTTGCCACATCCCACAGGCTGTTTTGGATAACGGCCAGATTTTCGGGACTTAGAGGCAGTTGCCCGTTAACCGTTACGGGCCACGCTTCCTCAGGCGCCCCACCGCCAGCGCCGATACGGTCGATCAACTTTGGCTGATAGAGCGTGCCACCGTTGGCAATTGCTGCAATTATGGTAGCCATCTGGATGGGCGTCACCTGCACGTAGCCCTGGCCGATGGCCATATTGACCGCGTCCCCAGTCACCCAGCCTTCGCCAATCGTGTTAATCTTCCAATCGGGGTCCGGTATTAAACCGGGACTTTCGGCTACACCCTGGATGCCTGTGGGTTGGCCGAGGCCAAATTCGCGCGCGGTTCTCGGCAGCAGCGTGTTGTCGATTCCATCCAGGTTGTAGCCAACATCATAAAAGCAGGTGTTACAGGAAACAACCAATGCTTGCTTGAGGGAGATGGTGCCATGCCCGCCGGGCCGCCAATCTGTTTTGGTATAGTTGTCACCTAGACGATTCCAGGTGCCCGTGCTGGTGTACAAGGTGTCCGGTGTATATTGCCCGCTGTTAAGCGCGGCTGACATGCTGATAATCTTGAACGTTGAACCGGCAGGATACGCACCCTGGGTGGCCCGATTGACCAACGGCCGCCGCGGATCGTTGAGTATAGTGGCCAGGTCAGTCTGCGCATCAGTACGTATGGCATCGAAGATGATTGGATCGTATGTGGGGTAGCTGGCCATGGCCTTGACATCGCCGCTGTTGGCATCGAGCACAACGATCGCCCCGGCCGCCCCGGCGGGATGGGACTCTATCGCCTGGGCAAGTGCTCGTTCGACTGCCGCCTGAAATTCATGATCGATCGTGGCGTAGATGCTGCGCGATTGCTTGGGTTCGCGTTTGGCAATGGTGGTTATATATTCGCCGTTGGCTCCGACCACGGACAATTCGCCGCCGCGCTCGCCATTCAAATAATCTTCGCCCCATAATTCGAGCCCAGCACGGCCGACCATTTCATCGCCACGGTAGCCGAGTTCTTTGTATTCCTCAACTTCTTCAGCGGTTATGTAGCCTGTATAACCAATTACATGCGGGGCGACGCCGGTCTCTGTATAGAGGCGTGAACCACGCGCTGTTGGCGGGGCCAGGCCGGCGTCGATATAGGGCTGAAGAGCCAGGATATGTTCCTGCATCGCTGCTTCCGATATGTCGCCAATAGGCACATACCAGTCCGGCTGGGCATCGCTGTATAGCCCCCTGATTTCTTCCGGGGTTTTACCCAGCAGCGGGCTCAGGGTGGCCAGTAAGCCCTGTTCATCGCGTATCTGGCCAGGAATGATGCCGAGGCTAATCGCCCGCCCCTGGTAGGCAAGGGCGTACGCTTCGACGTCATAGATACTGGCCCGCGAGGGTATCTGATAGTCCATGAGCAAGCGATTGCCGCCTTCTAGCTCAGGCAGGATCAGCCCCTCGTACCACTCGATGCCCCAGCGCCCGTCCTCATAGACCAGTGGCACGGTGTAGTCGCGCGTGATGGGTCCAACCACGGCCGTTTCCCAGGTGACGCGCACCCCAAATGTCGCTCGATCCCCGTCTTGTACCAGGGACAATGGTTGGGCCTGCACCGACTGTATGGCCGCCGATTTCATGACATCTTCATAGCGCTCGACGAATGAATTACTGTCAACTAACGCTTGTATTTGCGGCGCCAGCAAGCTGTACATTCCCAGGTAATCGCTGTTTTCCCAGGCCCGATAAAAAGCGCGTGCATAACCGCCCGCGTCCTCTTCAATCGTGATGGCTTCGGCGGTAGGTAGTTCGGGACGCTCGGCAGTGGCACCAAGCTCAGTTGGTGGCGTATCCGTGAACTCATCGAGCGTCATGGGCAAGACCGGGGCGCTGCAAGCGGTTGTAACAAGTAGGAAAAGTAAGATAAAAGTTATGCGATGCATCGCAATTGTTTCCCGTCACGTACAGGGTTCAAACAATTATACATAATGTATGGTGAACTTTGTACTGTGTGCGTCCTTGCGGTTTTAGCCCTCATAATCGGGTAAGAATTCACGGCCGAGTATGTCGTCAATTTCCAAAAGATGTAGGCCGGGCCAAAGATATCTTTCCAGATCGATGCGCATATCATCGCTGACCTTGACCCCTTCAGAACGCAAGAGGTCAGCCTGTTGGGCAGCACCATGTTCGCGATTGACGATACTGATGCGGCCCTGGCTGTTAATTACGCGCTGCCAAGGCACAGGGTCGAAGTCTGGGTCCTGCCCCTTGTCCTTTAGCGCATTCAGTGCGTACCCCACTGCGCGCGCTGCGCGTGGTCGGCCGAGCATAGCCGCCACTCGGCCGTAGGTAGTCACCTTGCCCGGCGGCACGCGGCGCACGACACGGTACACCTGATCATAGAAATTGCCCATCCTACTTATTATAGCGGCAATCAAAGCAAGCGGATGGGTAAGCTCATCGGTATTTGGGCAATCGATAACCAACGGCTAAACTTGTCACTCGCCCGATCGTTCGAGCGGGTACTTGAGAGCCGACGCTAATAAGGTGCTCTCTGCAGATGAGGCAACCATGAAAGAACTGTTCTCTGGCGCGTACGATGGGCGCACTGTTTTGGTAACCGGCCATACTGGATTTAAAGGATCCTGGTTAACGACCTGGCTGTTAGCGCTCGGGGCTAACGTCGTCGGATTCAGCTTGCCGGAGCCACCGACCATACCCAGCAACTTCCTGGTCTCTGATCTTGGGCGCCGGATCATGGACGTACGCGGTGATATTCGCAATTATCAGGCGGTCCGAGATGTTGTCGCTGAGCATGACCCATCGATCATTTTCCACCTAGCGGCCCAGCCAATTGTGCTCCATTCCATTGCCAGGCCGAAACTGACCATTGATACCAATGCCGGAGGGACGGTTAACATCCTGGAATCGATCCGTGAAGCAGGCGGAGCACGGGCCCTTGTCAGCATTACGACCGACAAAGTATATGAAAACATGGAATGGCTGTGGGGATATCGCGAAACAGATAGGCTAGGCGGCCACGATCCTTACAGCGCCAGTAAGGCAATGGCCGAACTGGCTATCGCCGCTTATCGCCACTCTTTTTTCTCCCCCCAGCGATACGATGAGCACGGCGTAGCTGTTGCCTCAGTGCGGGCCGGGAATGTGATTGGAGGCGGCGATTTTGCCGACTTTCGCCTGGTGCCTGATTGTATGCGCGCGCTGTTGGCGGGAGAGCCAATCGGCATTCGCAACCCATTGAGCGTCCGGCCGTGGCAGCATGTACTTGAGCCCTTGTCTGGTTATTTGTGGCTTGGCGTCAAGTTGCTGCAGGATGGACCTGCCTACGCCGAAGCATGGAACTTTGGGCCTCAGGAGCAGTGGGGCATTCCAGCACAACAGTTGGCCGAGAAGCTGGTAGCGTTGTGGGGCAGCGGTGAGTGGCAGCATACGGATCCCGGCTTTGCCAAAGTTGAAACCGGCCAGCTACGTTTGAGTTGGGAAAAGGCGGCAGCGCGCCTCTTATGGCAGCCTGTTTATCCTTGGGAAGAGGCTCTGGCCGAAATCGTTGCCTGGTTCAAGGCGTATGAGCGTTCGCTGGGGCAGGAAGTTGACATGTATGAGGTGGCGCGCAGTCATATAGAGGCATATACCGAACGCGCACGTGTGATGGGGCTGCCTTGGGTATGACCTGGTTTCACACGCGATCATTTGCCGCGGTTTGCACCTACGGGCTGCCCACGCGGCACTAGACGCCAATGAACGCAAATACGAAAAGATTGCCCAGAAAGCGGTTTGTTCTGGTCGTATTCGTCGGCGGACTGTTGTTTATCCTTTATACGACGCTCAATCCGTTTTCTTTTAATTTCGCCGCCCATACATGGCGTGACCTGTTGGCCGGTTTTGTGTTCTTGCCCAGTTCGGTCCTTGATTTTCTATGCAATATCCTGCTCTTTATTCCTTTTGGGTTTGGCCTGGCAGCCCTGATCGACGGGCGCGGTTGGTCAAGCCAGCGGGTGACCTTTGCTGTAGCCGTTTGCGGCTTCTCGCTCACGCTGCTGGTTGAGACTTTGCAGAATTTCCTGCCATATCGCCAGCCTTCGGTGACCGATATGCTGACGAACACGGCGGGCGCTCTCGTTGGTCTAGGCTGCTTACGATCGTGGCAGACCCGCTCTTGGACGCCAAGTAGGTTGAGCAGTATCTTGTCGGGACCGGGCGTTGTTCTGTCAGGGGTAGCAGTTTACGTACTCGTGCTGCTGTTGATTGCCTATGAACTGGCAGCCGGCGCGGGCCTCTCCGCGTGGGACGCCAGCTATGAACTTCTGGTCGGCAACGAAGCCGGCGGCGAGCGGCCGTGGCTGGGTACCATAGGCGATGTGGTGTTTCTTGATCGGGCACTATCTCTTGACGAGGCACATCGCTTGCTCGAGGATCCGCAAGCGTTCGCTCTGTCTGATGAGCTGCGCGCTTTCTACCCACTTGCCGATGGAGGTCTGCAAGATAAGAGTGGACAACAGCCCGCCCTGGTCTGGCATACAGAAGAGGGGCGCTCACCAAGTACCGGGGAGTGGCCATTGGATGGAAGCGATTGGCTGGTAAGCAGCGGGGCTGTGAGCGATTTGTCGCGCAGCCTGCAAAGCAGCTCGCAATTTACCCTGCGTCTCACTGCTAATCCAACAACCGTTGACCAATCAGGTCCGGCGCGCCTGGTGACGAATTCTGGCGGCACGGAGTCCCGGAACTTCACGGTTGGGCAAGATGGCACCGCACTCGTTGTGCGTTTGCGCAACAATATGGCAGGCGATAATGGGACCTCCCCGCAAAGCGCATTTCCCAACCTGTTTGATGGTTCTGGGCCGGTCAAACTTGGCCTTATATTTGATGGGCTTTCGCTCACGCTGGTAAGTTCAAACTCGACTAATTCACGTTTTATCGAGTACGTACCTGGCATTACTTTTCTAGATGCGCTACTGCCATTTCTAGGCAGCTACTGGCGAGTAACGGATGAACGCATTTTTCAATGGCTTGCCCGCCTTTTCTTCTACGTGTGCATGCTCTTGCCGCTCAGCTTCCTGCTAACGCGCCCGGAAATAAGGCGTTGGCCTAAGGCGCCGGCACTTTTCCTTTACCTGGTGCTGCTGCTGGGCGTGCCGCTGCTGTTGGAACTGGCGATGGTTTATCCTCTCGGCCGCGCTCCGCGGCCATTAAACATACTCATCGCCATGCTGATAACTATTTTTGTCGGTTGGCTCATCACGCCCAGACATGTGCGGCGGCGCAAGCCGGAAGAAGCCGCAGGCACAGTACCTTGGCAGGCAGATGGCGATGGGCCGGATGCCGCTCAGGATCGCGTGTGAGCGGGGTGCGCCGGAAAGGGGTTTCAGAAGCCGGTCAGGAGGCGGGCGGCGCTCTCATCGACCAGCCATATCACCTCGCCTGTCCGTGGCCGTATGGCCTGGGCGGGCCAGGTTTGCGGACCATCCTGCCCATCGAGTACCGCGGCCAGCGCTTTGGCCTTGGCTGAGCCGGACACCAGGAACAGGATTTCCCGCGCATCGTTGAACACGGGTGGTGTGAGCGTGAGTCGTTCCGCCGGGCGACCTTCATAGCTCGCCGTAACGCTGACGACCGGGACCTCTTGTTCCGTAACCGCCGGTGAACCCGGAAACAATGAGGCGGTATGCCCGTCGGCGCCAAGCCCCATCAGCGCCAGGTCAAACCGGGGCCAGATGCGCCCCGGCCCTGCCGCGCGTGCCAGGCAATGCGCGTAATCGGCGGTCGCTTCAGCGGCGGCCAGTTCACCCTTCATACGGTGAACTTGATCTGCCGTGATAGGCACCTTGTCCAGCAATAGACGGCGTGCGTGATAGTAGTTGCTGCCTGGATCATCAGGAGGAACGAGACGTTCATCCCCCCAATAGACATGGACGGCTGGCCAGGGAATTGCCGTAGCGAATGGCGGCCGTGCCAACAGAGAAAAAAGGTCCTGCGGCGTGCTGCCGCCCGATAGGGTAACTAGAAAGCGGTTGCGCACCGCGACCGCCCGGGCAGCCGCGGTAGCAAATAGTTTGGCCGCCGCCGCTGCCAACGCGGCGCTATCCTGGACAACGCGTAGGTCAGGCAAGTGTGTCTCGCCGCTCATTACGCGTAATTTCCAGCGCCTCGTAGGCCGAACCAAAAAGGGCAACGCGTGGATTGCGAATCACATAAACCGGCATCTTGCGCATCATTCTGCTAAAGCGCCCCTTGCTACTAAACACCTCCATGAAGTTACTCTCAGCTAAAGCCGGCAAAATGCGCGGCGGGATGCCTCCGCCGATATAGACGCCTCCTGTTGCCAGGACCTTTAACGCTAGATTGGCCGCTTCGCCCCCTAGAATCTCCATGAAAAGGTCCATCGTATCTTCACAAATGGCCACATGACCATCATACGCGGCTTTGGCAATGACCGGCGTCTTATCGGCTGCCGCCGCCAGGGCGTCATTGAGCCATTGCGGTACTTCGTAATCACCGCTGTCGGCCAGGAACTGGTAAATATTGGGAATACCTATTCCAGAGCAGAGGCGTTCGTAGCTAACATGGTCCATCCGCTGCAGCCAATAGGTCAATAATCCTATCTGGCGCGGGGATGTAGGCGCGAAAGCGGCATGCCCGCCCTCGGATGGATAGGATTCGTACTTATCCCCCTCCCAAACGAGGAACGCTTCACCCAATCCGGTGCCGGGCGCAATAACAGCTATGGCGCCATCGGCGTCAGGCTGGCCTTCATTCAAGACGAAGAGATCATCGGTCTCAAGATGCGGGACGGCATTGGCAATTGCTTCCAAGTCGTTTAACAGCTGGGTCCCTACTCCCAACTTGCCGGCGATTGCCTGAGCATCGATCGTCCAAGGTAAATTGGTAATTCTTGCGCGTTGGTTAACAACCGGGCCGGCGACGCCAAAACATGCTCCGCTTAATGTAACCGGTTTGTTAACTAAGAAGGATTCAATAATCGCTTCCAGAGACTTGAACTCGCGGCTGGCGAAGGTTTCCTCAAATTCGGGTTCGTGATCAAAATCTTTGGCATCTTGTGCAAAGAGGGCCAAGACAGTCTTTGTGCCACCAACATCACCGGCTAATAACATCCTTTCCAATTCTCCGCGGGGCCACTCTGTTTACAAGCAATTCTACAGTTTTTTGAAACGATACCCGGTACCACGTTCGGCAACAATGTACATAGGTTGATCCTGATCAGGCTCAATCTTGCGTCGCAAGCGATGGACATGGACGTGCAAGCGATCCTCTTGGGCATTTTGCAGGGGCCAGATACGGCTGAGGAGGAACTCCGTCGTTACAATGCGTCCCGCGTTGCGGACCAGTATGTAGAGGAGCTTAGCCTCCGTCGGTGTGAGCGAGATAGGATTCCCTTCAACTATCGCTTCGCGTCGTGGGAAGCTAATCGTAAGCCGATCATCTACTTCCGTGGAGGCGTCTAGGGTATAGCTGTAGTCGCCCATACGCCGCAAGACGTTGCTTACGCGCGCGATTAACTCAGGGCTGCTGAAGGGTTTGACAATATAGTCCTCCGCATGTTTTTCTAGCCCTTCGATGATCGTTTCCTCGCTGCCCACAGCCGTCAGCATGATCACCGGAAGGTCACTGAATTCATGCACGCGGTAACAAAACTCGAAGCCGCTCATGCCCGGCATATGAAGATCAACAATCGCTAGGTGGGGCATGCCGTAGCGCTCAATGAAGGTTAGCGCATCATCACCTGAGGCGGCCGTAGAGACCTGATAGCCAGCCTGTTCAAGCGTAGTCTGCACGAGGCGTAGGGTGTAGGTGTTATCATCCACCACCAGTATACGCCTAATATCGATGGGCTCATTTAGCATAGTTCGGATCCAGGAGTGATAATCGCCTTTCGACGAGTATACCCAACAAACTGAAGTTAATCGACAGGGATAAGTGGGCGTGCAGGCGATAAAAATGGGCGCATCGCTCCCCCATTCCGAGCTTTTGTCAGGCAATTCATTTCTGTTACAATCGGGCTCCTGTTACTTTGCCCATGGTTTGGCCATGTGCTATAAAAGAAACAAATTTCACAATCTCACGCCTGTGTGAGGAGAAAGAGGGAATAGTGTTTGCTGAGTGGCAATTCATCATCATATTCGTGGTGCTTTCGCCCATCTTCCCATTGGCGCCAGTTGTTCTGAACCGAGTTCTCGGGCCGCACCGTCCCAACCCTATTAAGCAACAAACCTATGAATGTGGTATTGAGACTGTAGGCGATACCTGGGTACAGTTCAAAGTCCAGTATTATATCTATGCGCTGGTCTTCGTCGTCTTTGACGTTGAAGCTGTATTTCTTTTTCCAATCGCGGCAGCTTATGGTCAGCTTGACCTGTTCGCTATCTTTGCCGTGGCAGTCTTTATCATCCTTCTGGCGGACGGTCTTGTTTACGCCTGGAGCCGGGGTGTGCTTGAATGGGTCTAGTCGCGTAGCATTGGCCAACGCGTTCTTTGAGCTACCCTGACGCGCCACTGAATTGAGTTAACGAAGCGGCCGGAGCAGCAGCGGATATTACGCCCAACATCCAAGCGCTAAGAGTGTACTGCTTATGAATCTGATAGATATTGCTAGCCAACTCCCAACCCTGCCGGAAATCCCACCTTTACTGCGCGATACGATAGGGGTGGTCGTCATTTCTACATTTGCCCTGCTTATCGTTATTTTCCTGATCTGGTTGGAGCGCAAGGTCCTGGCGCGGATGCAAAAACGTATTGGACCCAATCGTGTGGGTGGCCGCTACGGCCTCCTACAGACGGTTGCTGATGTTCTCAAATTGTTGTCTAAA
>JBJYWX010000171.1:0-3234 GCA_046259695.1 Promineifilaceae bacterium (SeqCode)
CCTCGGTGCCACAATAGATCAGTAATGGGATTGTTAGGCGGGTCGCGTTGGTCCGTACCCACCTGACTGCCTCTTCAAGTTCGGTGGAGAGCCGCGCCGACCCCCGCCCATGCACCAGTGGATCCTCGCAGTATTCCTGCACAACGCCCTGGTCGCGCGAAAGGGCGGTCACGTCCAGACCGGCGTCCATAGTGAAGGTGGGCCAGAGACGCGAAAGCAGGTTGGCCAGTGTTTGTTTGAGCGGCGAAACTGGGGGGGTGCCCAGGTGCGGCGCTGAAGCAATAACGCCCTGCAGTTCATCAGGATAAGAGAGCGCCTGGTCCAGCGCAATCAGTCCGCCCATGCTGTGCCCAAACAGATAAAGGGGCAAGGTAGGGTGTAGTGAGGAGACAAATTCAATGAAATGACGCGTGTCTTCACGGTATTCGCTGAAATGCTGCACGTGTCCTTGCCTACCGGGTGATTGACCGTGCCCGCGGAGATCGTAGCCGTATACGGCAATTCTGCGATTGACCAGACTGCTTACCAGATGGTCGTAACGGCCGCAATGGTCGCTGAAACCATGCACGATGGTTACTACAGCGCGTGCTTCGTGACGCGGCAGCCAACATTGGTAATAGAGCCTAATCCCATCAGAACCTTCAAACAGCCCTTCAGTGTGTTGCATACTCTTTTTCCCGAGAAAAACTGTTATTGAGCCTCTAGTCAGCTTTACACTACACTTTAGCGATATCGGGAATCGATGGCAAGCCTCTGGTAGGCAACTTGCCAAGACTTTAAGCTTTGATGGCAGGATTATTCTGGTGGCTTGCCCGAAACAGTCGCACCCGGATCGACCAGGTCCGCAAATTCCGACAGCGCGGTCGTGTTACGCATGCGCAGGCGTGTCCATTCAAAACGATCTTTAAACCCATGCCACTCCCCACCCGCCGTCGTCAGGGCGCCCCAAAAATCGAGTTCCTTGAGGATCTCGATCGTCTCGTCCGAGTAATCTCCGCCAGGATAGCAGAAATATCGCGGCATATCGCCGGTATGGGCAGCGATCGTTTCCTGCGAGCCTAGAATCTCGTAAATAGCAAAATCGCGTTCGGCAATGCTCAGGTCTGGATGCGTCTTGGAGTGAGGCTCGAAGCGCATACCGGCTGCGGCCATTTCTTCGACCATGTCCCAAGTCAAATAGCCTTCGCGGCCATCGTCGATAAACTGCGTCACCACAAAGAAGGTGGCTTCCATCCCATATTTCCGCAGGATCGGGAAAGCACTGGTGTAGTTGTCCAGGTAGCCATCGTCAAGGGTAATGATGACCGGCTTCTCGGGCAGATCGCGCTTGGCCGCGATCGCCAGCGAAAGGTCGTAAAGATCGACCGCTTCAAATCCATTCTCGTCCAGGTAGGCCATCTGCGCCTCGAAATCCTGCGGCGTCACCGAGAGATCAACGCGATACTTATCGGCATCCTCGGGCGGTTCACTAATGTAATGATACATCAAAATCGGTACTTTGAGTGTCCAGCTGTAAACGCCGGATGGCGTGGGCAGCGGTGGTAGCTTGGTCGCTGTGGCCGGCGCGGAGGTGACGGTGGGCTGGGTTGTCGCCGTTACGGTTGCCGTGGCCGTGGGAGGGAAGGTGGCCGACGCCGTCGGTGGGGGCGTCAGGCTGGGAATAGTAGTGGGTGTCCATGTCCAAGTTGGCGATGGTGGCGGCTCAAGTACGGCCGTAGCGGTTGTCTCGACCGTTGGTGCTGCAGGTGACAGCGGGCGTGTCGGCATGGCAACGGCGACGGCCGCCGTAGACGGGCTGCAAGCGGCGAGTAGCAGCATGGCAAACAGCAGTGTCACAAGGGCAGGTAGCGCCCGCTGCTTACCAATTAAGAGAAGGATTCGCTCGTTCAACATGGTGTAATCTTGGATTGGTGTGGAGGATAGCGCAGCGGTTTTGGCTCGTCAATCGATACTTATGACCGGCGCCGAACGTCGGGCCAGACAAAAATCCTATACAAACGGCCATTTCGCACCCTCTGGCACTTTTGCTATACTGCCTTTAGCCGGGCGTACAACGTCCCGTCACCGTATAATGAAACGCAGGCAGGCATTAAACCCGGATGATGAGGAAAGCCTCCTTATTCAACGCGCCAAGACGGATAAGGAGGCGTTCGGCCAGCTGTATGAACTGTATGTAGAGCGCATCTATAAGTACGTCTATCACCGCACCGGCAATGTTGCCGATGCCGAAGACTTGACCGCCCGTATTTTCGAACGGGCAATGAACCACATCACTTCTTATCAGGATCGCGGACTCCCCTTTTCTGCCTGGCTGTATCGCATTGCACATAATTTGGTCGCCAACCATCACCGGGATCGCAGCCGGCGAACGCTTGTTGCCCTTGACGCTGTGGCCCATTGGACGGTGAGCACGGAGGCGCCCGAATTTGCCGCGCAGCTACTGGAGGATAAGGAGGCACTAAGCGAGGCGCTGGGCCGCCTGCCCGCTGAAAGGCAGGAGCTGCTGATGCTCAAGTATGTCGAACACCTCTCAAATGCGGAAATCGGTGAAATTATGGGCAGGAGCGAAGGCGCGGTCAAATCACTCTACCATAGAACGCTTCTGGCTTTAAGGGAAGAACTCTCCGGCACCGATGCCGCTCTGCCTCGCCAGCGGCGCGCCATATTCGGCCGGGCGTTTCGCCGTTCGCAGGGCAACTGAAGCGCTCACAATATCTTTATACCTTAATCGTAGGTAAGCAACTTGAAAGTTGCCGGTGGTATCGCTATTTAAATACGACCATTAGGTTGAACCATCGTTACATTGTGCTAGAATACGCGCGATTCAATACCAATACCTGCGGGAAAAAACTGGAGAACGTGCCTTGAGTCGATCTGAAACATGGAAAGCATGGCTAGGAATACTGGCAATCCTTATCTTCAGTGGCCTCATGGCTGCGTTCTGGCCGACGATCAGCGAGAATCTTTTCACTGCTTTTAACGCCTCGACGGCCAGCGGCGCCGGCGGCAGAATGGGTCCGGCGGAAACCGTGACGCTCCCGGTTCCTGGCATAGACGGTGGAGTAACGCTGACAAGCGTCCAAATCATCTTGGGGCTTTCGTTTCTGGTAATTGGCGCGGTCGTTGTTACTGGTATTGTTTTCGCCATCGCCAATATCATCCTGTCACGTTGGGTGACCAAAGTTGAAGGCAGTGAATCCTATCAGGAAGGCACAACCGTTCTGGAGCAACGTG
>JBJYWX010000172.1:0-6847 GCA_046259695.1 Promineifilaceae bacterium (SeqCode)
TGCCCAGCCAATTCTGCGTCCAGGCGCCCAGGCCGATACTGGTCAAGAACCAGTTCAGGGCGCCCCAGTCCGGCTGGTATATCCAGCGCCACACGATCGCAGCCACGACTATAGGCACGATCTGCGGCAGATAAAAACCGGCGCGGAAAAAACTGGACCAGCCCGGGCCAAACTTCTGGCTAATATAATCGTAGAGCACAACGGCCAGGACCAGGCCAATGACCGTGGGCACGATCGTCATGGCAAAAATCAGCAGTAAATTGTTCTTGAATGAGGCCCAGAACACGGCGTCATGAAACGCCTTGGTATAATTGTCCAGGCCGATCCACACGGGCGTGCCGATTCCTCGCCAGCGGGTGAAGCTTATGCCGATATTGGCCACGAAGGGCATGATGATCAGGAACAAGAAAAAGACAACGCCGGGAATGAGAAAGTACCAGTAGCCGGAATCCCTAAAGGATTTTGTGCTTTTGAAGCGCCCGGATTGAGTTGTCTTCGTTTCAGAAGAAGCGATCGTGTCGGTCATAGGAGGTCCTCCTGACTGCGGCTTGATCTTCCTGATTGAGCCTACAGGCTTGGCGTCGAGAGCAAGTGAGCCTCGCCACGCTGTGCTTGTTCCGTTTTCTGCTGGGCAACTTGAGTTCGTGAATAAGGCGGCGCTTCCGCAAAAGCGCCGCCTTGTCGTAACAAATTTATTCCAGAGATGCTTTATAGTCTTGCCATGGACCTGCTATTTGATCCAGGAAAGCATCGGGTGTGACGGAACCGTCTATCAACTGCTGCAGCGCACCACCCAGGACATCCATGTATCCCGGAGCCGGCCAGTCAGGATAGAAAGCCAGCCCATCATTCTCCACAATACTGGAGAAGGCGGCGATGAGCTCGCGGTTATCCTCGCCCTCGATCATGTCGAGATTGGCGTTAACCGGGATGCCGCCGGAATTGGCCATCACCGTCTGAGCTTCCTCGGCCAGGGTGTAATCCAGGAACTCGTAGGCAAGCTCCTTGTTCTGGGCATTTTCAGGAACAACCAGCAGGTTGCCGCCGGAGCCGGTGTTGTAGGTCTTGCCGGGCAGCAAGAAGATGCCCCATTCAAAGTCTGTGATCTGGTTTTGGAAGGCGCCGAACATCCAGCTTCCCGTAATAATCATCGGGAAATTGCCCTGGGCAAAGGCGGCCGTAGCGTCGTCCTGAATAACGCCGTTGGCATTGTCGCCGTAATAGCCCTTGGCGATATGTTCAGCGAATTTTTCCGCGCCGTAGGTGAAAGCCTCTCCGTGGAAATCGACGTCATCGGTGAAGAGCTGGTAGGCATTGATCAAGTCACGATCGGCTTTGTAAAGAACCAGTTCGTAGAAGTTCTGGGTCTGCGGCCAAACGCTGGATGCACCCAAGGAAATGGGTACCACGCCGGCTTCGACGAAGGCATCGGCAACCGCTTCAAACTCTTCCAGCGTTGTGGGTATTTCAAGGCCATATTCTTCGAACATGTCCTTGTTGTAGTAGACCATCACAAACTCGCCATACGTGGTGACGCCGTAGAGCGGCCCGTTACCCATGATGCCGCGCTCGTCGTAGCGGGCGGTTGTTTGCAGGCTCGTGCCCAGCAGTTCATCCCAGCCGCGTTCGGTGGCCACGTCGGTCAGGTCACTGAGCAGGCCCTGGCTGGCATAGAGGCCGGCCGTAGCGTTGCCCTTGTTAATTTCCATGACGTCCGGCACCTCGTCGGTGTTGAGAATCATTTGCGCCGTTTGCTGGATCTGCTCAAAAGTCTTTAGTTCGAACTCGACCGTGACGTCCGGATGATCGGTCTGGAAGTCTTCCATGGCCTTACCCCAGGATGCGCCTATGGCATTGTCTGCTGGTTCGTAGTACCAGATCTTCAACACCTGTTCACCACCGGAAGGGGCCGGTTCTTGAGGTTCTTCAACAACTTCTGCAGCTTCTTCAGCCGCGGGCTCTTCGCTCGTTGTATCGCTTGCGGCCGTGTCGCTTTCTGTTTGGGCGGGCGCTTCCACGGTCTGGCCGCCACAGGCTACAAGCAACGAGATGAGCAGCATGGCAATAATCAGCGAAAAGGTCTTTGCTATCTTCGTCTTCATTTTGAGTCTCCTCTCTGTCTTAGATTTCATGGCTTCTTACTTATTTGCCGTAAGCAAGCCTTCGCTAACACTCTGTCTTGATCCGAAATACTCACTGGTGAAGATAAGTGCGATAAGAATTTGCCTCCTTTCCTTTGCCTGTTTCGAATATGAGCCGAAACGAAAAGGCTTACATGAGCCCCGCTAGGGAGCTGCTTCAACCTTTGCCCGTGAATAGGGGGCCGTGCTTTCGCGAATAACTAATTCACACGGCACCAGTACCTCTGAGAATTCTTCTTTTGTTCCTTCCAGCTGTTGAATGAGCATCTCAGTACCGATGCGGCCCAATTCGTAAGCGGGCGCTTCGGCCGTGGTGATGGTGGGCATAGTCGATTCAGAGAGCCGGGCCGCAGTGACCGCGGCAACGAGGGATATATCCTCCGGGATAGACAGGCCGCGATCGCTGATGGCGCGCATGATGCCGGGTATAGCGCGGTCATTCATAACAACAATCGCGGTCACATCTGGCGCTTCGGCCAGCAGCTCAAGAGTTGTCCTATAGCCGCATTCCGGGTTGGCTTCACAAAATCTGCTTACGCCGTATAAGTCCCGCGCCTCGATTTCTTCCAGGAATCGGATCTGCGAACGGACCGTTGGCCCGTAACCGGCCTCATACTCCTCCAAGGCGTGATTGATAAAAGCGATGCGCGTGTGCCCTAGCTGCGTGAGGTGATCCAGCACAAGGCGTATGGTCTGGCCGAAGTCAATATCAATATGGTTGATGCCTTCGTTGTCGGCCATGCGGCCGATCATGGTGAAGGGAAAGTCGATCTCGCGCAGCAGGTTGATACGCTCATCATTTTGATGGATTTCCATGAGCACCAGCCCGTCCACCAATCCCTGCCGCGTGAGCTGACGCAGTTCGTCTAGATTGTTGATCTCGGCGGTAGAGAAGATCAGGTAGTAGCCATTTTCGCGGGCTGCCTCGGCGGCGCTGACCACGAACTCGATTTCCGTCAACCCTAAGCCGCGGCTGGAAGTTGGCAAGAGCAGGGCGATGATCCGGGTTCGCTTACTTGCCAGGCCGCGGGCGAGGAGGTTAGGGCGATAGCCGAGCTCATCCATGGCAGCGAAGATACGCTGGCGCGTTTCTTCAGAGATCGGCCGTGTCCCGTTAATCGCGTATGACACGGTGCTGATGGCCACACCCGCGCGCTTGGCCACGTCATGCATGGTCGGCATAAATCACCCCTTAAATGAGCAAAGGCATTGCCAGTAATCAGCTATCGAAACGTTTAGTCGAAGCGTATCGATAATGTAACATGAAGGGCCGAATGTTGTCAACAGGGTTGTTGAGGAGCTGTTGTTGAGGAGCGGTAGACGTCCCGCCGCGGTTACGGCCGTTAACCCTATTTTTTACACCGTTAACAATTTGTTAACAGACACTTGGCGATTTACTGGTAACATCAGCCCGAGCGAACCATTCCCACCCCGCACTTGGCCGAGCCATTCATTGATCTTGCCTGCTATACTATTGACTTGGCGATCAAACCAGATTAAAAAGATGAGCACAACAAACGAAGTGACGACGCGAACTGACGCTGACACAGAGATGCAGGACACTGCGACTGAAGCCACCCATACCAGCTTCACCCACAGCCGGCGATTCCGCAAAATTGCTGAAGCCTCTCTGGCCTATTTGTTTCTCTTACCCGCCTTCCTCATCGTCTTTATTTTCGGCATATATCCCATAGCCTTTGCTTTCTACGAGAGCACCCAGCGTGGGTTGAATAAGATAGTGGGGACGTACACGGGCATGGGCAATTACGTGCGGGCTATTGGCGAACTGGCTTATGTCCTTGGCTTCTGGTTTGCCATACTGCTGGTTTTTTTGGCCATACGTGAATTTTGGCAGGCGCGCAAGATGGCGTTGGAGAACGAGGATAAGCCGTGGCTGCTGGCTATTCCGGCCGCTTTGCTGGCGATTGGCTTCGCGATATTTACCTGGTCTTTCTTTACCCTCCTGCCGCTTATGCTGGGGACGGGGGACCAGATACGAGCCGCACGGCGAGCGGGCGCTACAGGAACCACCAGTGAGCTATTTTTCCAGTTCGTTGCCGAAGGATTAAAGGATCCAAGGGTTCAATTATTGTTTTGGGTGAGCATGGCGGTCATCGTTGTTGCTGGCTTGCTGGCGGTGTATGTGCGGGGCAGGCTGCCGGAAAACAGGCGCAACAACAGCTATTTTACCTTTTTCTTCATCACTGCTTTGCTCCTCATCGCCGGCGCGGCGCTGTTTGTTTGGGTCTTGCATAGTGTCGTTACAGCCTACGCGGAGGCGGCGGCGGACGGCGAAACGCTCAGTATCTGGACTTACGTGACTACGATCAGTGCCGGATTTGTACTCCTCGTATTGTCCTGGTTTGTCTGGCGCAGGGCTGGCAGTCGTGATTCGACCGCTGGAATGCTGCTGCAGTTGGGCGCAGGTGCGCTGCTGATCGTCGGGGCCTATATTCTCATTGTTGAAATACCATCGGCCGCGGCATCGGGCGATCCAAAGTGGTACAGGGGCCTGACCAATACACTTTACTATTCTGTGGGTACATTACCTTTTCAGTTTATTTTCGCCCTCATGCTCGCCGTATTCCTTTTCCAGAAGATCCGCTTTAAGACGGGTTTTCGCATGATTTTCTTCATGCCCTACATCACGCCGGTGGTGGGCGCGGCGGCCGTCTTCCGCATGATCTTTTCCGGCCAGCCGCAGTCGCTCATGAACCGTTTTATTGGTGTATTTGGCATGGGCCCCTGGCGTTGGCTCAATGAGCCTATTGGTATTTTCCAGCTTCTGGCCGGCGATACTGTAAATCTACCAAGTTGGCTGGCCGGCCCAAGCCTGGCACTGATAGTGGTCATGATTTTTAGTATCTGGACCTTCGTGGGTTTTAACACGGTTATTTTGCTGGCAGGTCTGGGCGGCATCCCACCGGACGTTTACGAGGCCGCCTCTATCGATGGCGCCAACGGCTGGCAGCAGTTTCGTCACGTCACATTGCCTTTGTTGTCAGCTACCATCTATTTCCTTTTTATCTACGCTTTGATCGGTACGTTTAAGGCCTTTAACCATATCTACGTGCTGCGCAACAGCGCGCAGCTCGGCTCAACGGATACGGCGAGTGTCGTGATTTTCGACGCCTTCCAGCGTGATACGCGCTTTGGTTATGCCGCCGCGCTTTCGGTGCTGCTGCTTTTCATTGTCATGGGCCTGACCGTCATTAACAATCGCGTATCCCAACGAGGTGTCTACTATGGCTAGCGACTTGGTATCTGGTAGCTCATCTGAACCGGCACCTTACCAGCCTTCACGGCGAATCGACTGGAGCCGGGTGCTTGTCTATTGCCTGTTGATCCTCGGTGCGGTTATCGCCATCGCGCCTTTTATCTTCTCGATCAATGTCTCCTTGATGACCGTGACAGAGGCAAACAGCGGGCGCGTTTACTTCCCCAGCTCGCCGCAGTGGAGCAATTACTATGAGGCGTGGACGCGGGCTAATTTCGGCCAATACTTCTGGAACAGCGTGCGCATCGCCATTCTTACCGTCAGCGGCCAGGTCATCTTTTGTACCCTGGCGGCTTATGCCTTCGCGCGCATGAGTTTTCCGGGGAAAGACTTTCTGTTTGCGCTGCTGCTATCTACACTCATCCTGCCCGAAGCGGTGACCTGGGTGCCCAATTTTATCACCGTGGCCTGGCTGGACCGCCTATCACCTATTAGCTGGATAAATAACTGGCCAGCCCTGACGATACCATTTATGGCTAGTGCTTTTAGCATTCTCTTGCTAAGGAATTTCTTCCAACAAATACCCGATGAATTATGGGATTCGGCGCAAATTGACGGGGCCGGTCACCTGCGTTACCTGGCACAGGTCGTGGTGCCGCTCTCGCGGGCGGCGCTGGTTACGGTCATCCTCTTCAGCTTCATCGGTTCCTGGAATGCCCTGGCCTGGCCGATCCTGGTAACCACGACGCCCGATTGGCGTCCCATATCCTATGGCCTTCTGTCGTTCCTAAATGAAGCTGGCGCACAAACGCAGCTGCGCATGGCCGGCGCGGTGATTACCATGGCGCCGTTGATCATTCTTTACTTTTTTACCCAAAAGCAGTTTACCGAGGGCATCGCCACTACTGGCTTAAAAGGATAATAACGCCCAATTTGACCGAGACTATGTCGGAGGAGGTTTTGTTTTATTGTAGAAGAGAAAAAGCGCCAAGAGCTGGATTCTTGTGAAGATTGACCTAACTAAAGTGCAGTAATCACATTCCGAATAAAGATCGGAGGAGAAACTAAGAATGAATAACCGAAAATTGAGTTTGTTGATCATTATGCTCATGATCGCCGCGATGCTGGTGGCCTGTGGAGGCGCCGCAACTGAACCCGCCGCCGAAACGGCAGCAGAGGAAGCGGCTGAAGCGCCGGCGGCTGAGGAGCCGGCGGCTGAGGAGCCGATGGAAGAACCCACCGAGGAACCGATGGAAGAACCCACCGAAGAGCCGGCGGCTGAGGAGCCGATGGAAGAGCCCACCGAGGAGCCGATGGAGGAACCAACTGAAGAGCCGGCGGCTGAAGAGCCGATGGCAGAGGCGATGGAATCCCCATCAACCAACGGTATCGACTCTTGCGTCGTCGCCGATAGTGGGGACTGGGCCGGGGTTGATCCTTCCGGCACGAGCATTGTCTGGTGGCAGACTCACACTGACAGCCGTGAAGA
>JBJYWX010000173.1:0-4001 GCA_046259695.1 Promineifilaceae bacterium (SeqCode)
CATCCAGGATGCGTTCAGCCAGGGCGCATTGTTTAATGGGTTCTATTATTGGATATTAGAGCCGGCCGGCCTGTTGATGATTGCCGGCTTCGGTTTTGCCCTGGTCGGCTTCGCCCCGGATCGTATATTCAATCCCAGACTGAGGGAGTTATAACGTTATGGGCCCGCAAAATGGGAACCTTTTGGATGTTAGAGACCTGCGACTCTATTTCAGGACACGTGGCGGCGTTGTTCAGGCGGTCGATAAGGTTGACTTCAAGCTGACCAGTACCCACGCCACGGTGATCATTGGTGAATCGGGCTGTGGCAAAAGCTCAATGGCCAGGGCTATCCTGCGCCTGCTGCCGCGCAATGTGGACACTTACGACGGGCAGGTGCGGCTGGCAGGCGAAGATATTATGGGGCTAAATGACGAGCGCTTTCGCAGCGCGATTCGTTGGAAACGGATTTCCATGGTGCCGCAGGCGGCCATGAATGCTCTCAATCCAGTCATTCGTATCGGCGATCAGGTGGCGGAGCCGGCGATGGTCCATCTTGGTTTGAGCAAAAAAGAGGCCGTGCAGCAGGCGGCGCGCATGTTCGACCATGTTGGCGTGCCCACCGATTTCCTCTATCGCTACCCTTTCGAGCTGAGCGGAGGGATGCGCCAGCGGGCGGCGTTGGCTATGTCGCTGGTCACTATGCCCGATATCGTCATCCTGGATGAGCCAACGTCGGCGCTGGATGTGTTGACGCAGGCCAACATCATGAACCTGATGAAACGGGTGAAGGCGCAAATGGAAACCAGTTTTATTCTGATCACGCATGATATTGCTACGTCAAGCGAGCTGGCCGACAGCGTCGCCGTCATGTATGCCGGGCAGATCGTGGAGGTGAGCGACGCTTTTCACTTCTTCACGGCGCCACTTCATCCTTACTCGCGCAAGCTGATGGCCAGCGTGCCGCGCCTGCGGGCAGAGGTGGAACCAGATTTCATTACCGGGCAGCCGCCCAGCTTACTCAACCCGCCTTCAGGCTGCCGTTTCGCTGAGCGCTGCCCGGACCGGTTTGCTAAGTGTGTTAAAGAACCACCCCTCTTTTCGATTGGCGGGCGGCAGGTGAAATGCTGGCTTCACGCCAGCAGCGCGGAGGACGCCAGTGTCGTATCCTGATCGCGGGAACCTAAATGGCCATTTACTATCCATTGAAGATTTACATGTCTGGTACGAGCTGAAGCGTTTCGGCTTCGGCCACGCCGGGTACGTCAAGGCGGTAGATGGCGTCACCTTCGAGCTGGGGCGCGGCGATGCCATGGCTTGCGTCGGGGAGAGCGGCTGCGGCAAATCGAGCCTGATGAAAACGATCATCGGACTGAACCGGCCTACAAAGGGGGACGTTGTCTTTGACGGCCTGCGGTTGACCGAAACAGAGGGAGACGCGCTGCGCGCCTACCGTTCTCGGATTGGCTACGTGCAGCAGGATCCGTTCGGCGCCCTGCCGCCATTCATGACTATCCAGCGCATTCTGGAAGAACCATTGATCATCAACGGCATAGGAGATAGATCGGAGCGTTTGAGACGCATCCACAAGACCTTGACTGAGGTGAAGCTAACGCCTGTTGATGAGGTGCTGCCTAAATATCCGCATATGTTGAGCGGCGGTCAGCAGCAGCGGGTCGTGATTGCGCGGGCGATGATTCTAGAGCCACAGCTGCTCGTCGCCGACGAACCCGTATCCATGCTGGATGCTTCGGTGCGCGTCGAGATCCTGAAACTGCTGCGCCGGCTGCAGGAAACACACGATCTTGCCGTGATCTATATTACGCATGATCTTTCTACCGTGCGTTACTTCTCCGAGTACATATTCGTTATGTACGCAGGCGAAATTGTGGAATTCGCGAAGATGGAAAAGCTGCTGGATAACCCGCAGCATCCCTATACTGTGGCTTTGATGGAAGCTTCGTCCGATCCCGACGCCCAAAACGCGCTGGTCATGCGCGACGTGCCGCCCGGCGAGCCGCCAAGCTTAGTCAACCCACCAGAAGGCTGCCGATTCCACCCGCGCTGCAAGTACAGCAAGAAAGGCCTCTGCGATGTGAAACGGCCGCCCCTATTCGTTACTGAAGAGGATCACCGCGTGCTCTGCTGGCTGTATGACGAAGAGCTGCCGGCCCCACTATGAACGCCCGGCCGCGCACCCTTTTTCTGATCGCCTTTCTTCTGCTCGTTTTCGGTGCGGTGGCGCCCTTCCTGACCGTCATTGGCGTATTGGCGTCGACGTTTCTTCTAAATTTCGTGGCTTACTTCGCGTCGATAATTGGCCTGTTTCTAGGCGTCATTGGGGTTACGCTGTATGTAGGGGAAACGCGGCGGCGGAATGACCCGCCCGATCTATGAGGTCTGGTTCAGATCGGCCGTCATATACAGCCCATCCAATCTAAAGCCCAGGCGGGCATAATAGCCGCGCGTGCCGATGGCGCTGATCACGGCCAACCGCCTGAATCCGGCTTCGCGTGCCATCTCCTTGGCTTTTTCCACCAGCTCCGTGCCAAGTCCCATATGCTGCGCCTCACCGTGGCTCTCCTCGCCCAAATCCAGGGCAGGGCCATAGACATGTACCTCGCGGATCATGGCGTGATTTGATAGTTCAGGAAACGGATGGGCCGATTCACGGTCTGGGAAAGAGAGGCGCAGGAAGCCGGCGATGCGTTCGTCTCCTGTTTCGAAACTCAGAAAATGCTCCGTCGTGCCATCGGTCTCGTAACTGTCGATTCGCAGGCCCACATCCTCGCGCCGCACTTTCTCGCGCCTTATCTCGCGGTAGCGGATATCCTGCAGTTGCAGGCCCTCTTCGCGCAGTTTTTGCTGCGCGATTTGGCGCATATTGGCCTTCTTATTTCCAGCAACGACATTAGTGGTTGGGAAATCGCGAATAACCCGGTTAAGGCGCACCCATCGCGGCGTCTGCACCAGGCACTGCACCAGGATGTCGCGCACTTCTTCTTCGCTGTAGGGCGTGTAGTCGCCGCGCAGCCAGTAATGGTAGAGCTCGGCGTTTTCGACCAAGATGCAGGGGTATATCTTCAATTCGTCGGGGCGAATGGCCGGATCTGACCAAAGCCTGCCGTAGTCGGCCACATCGCTGTCGGGCGTCGCGCCCAAGAGATTGGCCATCCAATGGCCGTGAATCTTGAAGCCCGCCAGCCGTAAGAGGCGGAAGGCGTCCCGCGTGGCCTGGACGTCGTGGCCGCGGTTGTTCAGGGCCAAGACGTGATCGTCCAGGCTCTGGATGCCCACCTGAACCTTGGTCACGCCAAGCGAGCGCAGCCAGCGCAGTTCTTCGACATTGATGCGGTCCTGGCGCGTCTCGACGACCAGGCCCACATTGCGGCGCTGGGCGGTGACATTGATCTGCTGCGCCTCAGCCAGGGTATCTGCTTCAACACCATTCATAGCGTCAAAACAGCGCTTGACGAACCATTCCTGGTAAGTGCGGGTGTAGCTGGACCAGGTGCCACCCAGGATTAACAGCTCGATCTTCTCCGCCGGATGGCCGATCTGCTCCAGGGCGCGAATGCGGGCCATCGTTTGGGCGAATGGATCAAAGCCGTGCCTTTCAGCCCGCTGGGCGCCTGGTTCGTCGTGCAGATAGCTTTTAGGCATGCGCACGTCCGTAGGGCAGAAAATGCACTTGCCAGGACAGGGATAAGGCTTGGTTAACACGGTGACCACGGTCACACCGGCTTGCGAACGGGTCGGTTTCATCTGCAGGGCGGTGCGCAGTTCCGGGTCGAAGGTCATCTGGCCGGCAGCGCACAACTTTTCATAGACAGCCAGAAGCTGGCCCTTGTTGAGCCACGGCAGGCCCTGCTGCACATATTTGCGCACCGTATGGTTATATTTCTGGCCGGTCAACGGCCGTTTACGAGCCAGCGCTTCGAGCAGCGAAATATACAGCGCTTCCTGGCCGTCAATTACGGCAGTTTCACGCTGGGCGTACCAGTCGCCGTCTTCAATGTCGTT
>JBJYWX010000174.1:0-2784 GCA_046259695.1 Promineifilaceae bacterium (SeqCode)
CGTCAAAGCGTAGAAAGGCTTGTTGAGCAAATCCGAGCCATGGAGGTCTTTCGGCCGGTTGGCGCGTTCTTCGGCAATCTGCCGGCCAACCTGCTGCGCGACCTGTTCGGCCAGCGCCTCGCGGTTTGCCTCCACCACGCCCAGCAGTTTATCGATCGCTTCCTGGCTCATACCCATTTCTTGCAGCTTCTGTACCAGCTCCGCTAACTGCTCTTCCAGGCGGGCAAAACCCATTTTCTGCAGCGTGCGGCGCGTGACCCAGCGCCCTTCCTGCTGCGAGTCCGCCCACTGCGCGCCGGCCGGGCGCGCCAACTCTCCCAGCTCTTCCTTGGTCGGCCCTTCGCCGCTGGTCAACCAATCCATCAGCGACTGCAAACGGCCGCTTAATGCTTCCAGAGCCGCCTTGAGCACTTCCTGATCATCGGGGTTCATATCATCCAGCGCGTTTTGCAGCGCTGGGCCGCCGCTGCCAAAATAAAGCGGGAAAAGTTCATCAAAAACGGGGCGATCGTCCCACTCTTTAACCAACGTGGTGCGCAGCGACGCGCGGAACACCTCCTTGTCCTGGATGCCCAGGGCGCCGATGGCGTTCATGGCGTCTATCGACTCGCTGAGCGAGACACGCACACCGGCCGCGCGCAGCCCGCGGATGAAGCTGACGACTCTTTCTTCCATGGCTTTCTCCTGCCTAACGGCCGAGGCGCGGACCGCGACTGCCGCCGCCCTCCATCAAGCGCTTCGCCTTCTGTACATCAGTCTCGTACTTGAGCAGTACGGTCAGGGTATTGGTCAATGTTTTTTCATCAATCGCGTCGGCGTTGAGTGTCACCAGGGCACGCGCCCAGTCGAGCGTTTCGCTGATGCTGGGCACCTTGCGCAAATCCATATTGCGAAGCTGTTGAACCACGGCCACCGCCTGGCGCGCCAGATCGTCGCGCAAGTTAGGCACTTTTAGCTGCACAATATTCAGTTCATCTTCGGCCGTGGGGTAATCCACGTATAAGTAGAGACAGCGCCGCTTGAGCGCCTCGCTCAATTCACGCGTATTGTTGCTGGTCAGCAAGACCATCGGTTGGTGTTTGGCGGCGATTGTGCCCAGCTCAGGCACGCTGACCTGGAAGTCGCTCAGCACTTCGAGCAGGAACGCCTCAAATTCAACATCGGCGCGATCAATCTCATCGATCAACAGTACAACGGGCTGGTCGGAGGTCAGCGCCGTGAGCAGAGGGCGGGGCAGGAGGAAATTCTCGGAGAAAAAGACATCTTCTTCCTGGGCCAGGCGCTGCGCTGCTTCGGCCAGGCTGTGGACGTTGCCCAGCATGTCGCGCAGTGTATCGCGCAGCAGCTGCGTGTAAAGCATCTGCTTGGCGTATTCCCACTCATACAGCGCCTTACTCTCATCGAGCCCTTCGTAGCACTGCAGGCGTACCAGCGGCATGTTGAGCGCGCCGGCCCAGGCCTTGGCCAGTTCTGTCTTGCCCACACCGGCCGGTCCCTCGGCCAGAATTGGTTTGCAGAGCGACTGGGCAAGATAGACCACGGTGCTGATTTCTTCGGAGGCAATGTACTGCTGCGTTCCCAGTCTCCGACGGACATCGATTATGTCATTGAACATGCTGGTTATCTCCGGTTTTTAAGTTACGGCGGGCGGGATCGCCCAGGTCACCACTGCGATTGTATGAGCATCCCGGCGATGCGCAAAGAAGTTTTAATGCTCAAAGTGGGTAAATCACAGAATATCGAATTCGTTAGTCTAGATCATAAGCCAAGAAGACAAAGGTCTGGCGGTGTTCAAATCCCAGCGACTGGTAGAGCTGGACCGCGGCCTGGTTGCTGGACCAGGCGCCGATCTGGGCCCGCGTGACGCCGCGCGCCGCCAGTTCGTGCAGCGCGGAAACGAGGAGACAACGGCCGTAGCCCTGGTGCTGGTAGGCCGGCAAAATGCCTAATGGTTCGATCACGCCCGCGCCGTCGTCATCAAACTGCAGCCAGGCAAATCCGATGAGCGTGCCGGCCACGTCCAGAAAACGGATGTCCGCGGCATCGTGCAAGGCCGAGCGCAGCTCCTGTGTCGAATAGGGCTGATCCCAGGGCAGGCCGGAAAAGCTGGCGGCGTACAGCCGCCGGAACCGGTCAATCGCCTGCTGGCGCGGCAAAGAAATGAGGCGCGCTCCCTTGTAAGGCGTTTGTTCTGGCAAGTTGGCCAAATCACGCACCATCACCGATTCTTCATGTTCGGGATAGAAGTGACGGCCACGCAAAAAGCATGCACCAGGGCCATCCGGATCGGCCGTCATATAGGAAAGCTGCCGCACGGCCGTTGCTCGCAGGTCAGCCAGCACGCGCTGCAGCAGGGCGCTGCCGTGGCCCTGCCGCTGCCGGGCGGGCGCGACAAATCCGCTCAGTTCCGCGATATGCGGCAGACCGGGCACGGGCACGGCCAACGCGCAGCCGAAAGGCTCATCCGCGGCGATCGTCCAGACACGGCCGCCGTGGCGCAGGGCGCCATCGACCAGGTCATCAAATCCGGAGGCGGATAGTGGGTCGTTGAGAAAAATGGCCGAGTGGATGCGCGCCAGGAAGGGCGCGTCGCTGTCGCGGTAGGTTCGGATCATGGCCACCATTATAGCCAAGCCGCGCGGAAAATGAGCGATGCCTGGCAGGTGGGCAAGATGTCGTGCGCTCGCTTGACCTGCCCGCGGGCCGATGATAGAATTTTCGTCTCATTCGCCCCCATCGTCTAGGGGACTAGGACGTAGGCCTTTCAAGCCTAAAACGGGAGTT
>JBJYWX010000175.1:0-2336 GCA_046259695.1 Promineifilaceae bacterium (SeqCode)
AAAGGAGCCCGGCAACATCTACACGCGCATCATGAACCCGACCACCGATGTGCTGGAGCAGCGCATCGCCGATCTTGAAGGGGGTGTGGGAGCATTGGCCTCCAGCAGCGGTCATGCCGCCCAAACCATGACCATTCTGACCTTGTGTGCGGCGGGTGACCATGTCGTCAGCAGCAGCAGGCTGTATGGCGGAACGTACAGCCAGTTCAGTTCCACCTTTCCCCGGCTGGGCATTGAGGTTACCTTTGTGGACCCAACCGATCCGGAGGCATTTGCCACGGCCATTCGCTCAAACACGAAGATTATCTATGGTGAAACCCTGGGCAATCCGGATATCACTGTTTTCCGTTTTGAGGAAGTGGCCGATATCGCTCGCGCGCACGATATCCCCCTGGTCATCGACAGCACCTTCGCCACGCCGTATCTATGCCGGCCGTTCGAATGGGGGGCAAACATCATCACTCACAGCACGACAAAATTCATCGGCGGGCATGGAACGACAATCGGCGGGGTCATCGTCGATGGCGGGAACTTCAATTGGGCAAACGGCCGTTTTGATAATTTCACCACGCCCGATCCATCCTATCATGGCCTGGTCTACGCCGATCTCGGGCCGCCAGCCTTCATTCTCAAAGCGCGCGTGCAGATTCTGCGCGACATCGGAGCCTGCCAAGCACCTCTCAACAGTTGGACGACGCTGCAAGGGCTGGAAACACTCAGCCTGCGCATGGACCGCCACGTCAGCAATGCCCAAAAGGTAGCCGAATTTCTGGATGATCATCCGGCCGTTTCCTGGGTGGCTTATCCAGGCTTGAAAAATCATCCAGACTATAAATTAGCCAGGAAATACCTGCCTGACGGGTCGGGAGCGATTCTTGGTTTCGGCATCAACGGCGGCCGTGACGCGGGGCAGGCCTTCATCAACAATCTGGAGTTGATCAGCCACGTGGCCAATCTGGGAGATGCGAAGACGCTGGCCATCCATCCCGCCAGCACGACTCACAGCCAGCTCAGCGACGAGCAGCTCAATTCCGCAGGCGTCACACCTGATTTCGTGCGCCTGAGCATCGGTATAGAAGATATTGATGACATATTATGGGACTTAGATCAGGCTTTAGCACGGTCAAGTAGCAGCTAAATGTAACGGCGCTCCCGCCCAGGCAGTTCGAAAAGCGGGAGCGCCGTTAAAAGCAGGCAGCATGTTTGTAGAAAATTCAATTGGTCTTGTTCAAACAAAAACTTTTCACTTCGCTGAGGATGAACCATTTCTGCTAGAAAGCGGTGAGTCGCTTCAGCCGGTAACCATCGCTTATGAAACTTATGGTCAGTTAAATGCTGATCGTTCCAACGCCATCTTAATCCTCCACGCCCTCAGCGGCGGCGGGCACGCGGCCGGCTACCATGATCCGCAGGATGAGAAACCGGGATGGTGGGATGAATGTATTGGATCAGGCAAGGCTTTCGACACTGACAGGTTCTTCGTAATTTGCAGCAATGTCCTGGGAAGCTGTTACGGCTCTAGCGGGCCGATGAGCATCAATCCACAAACAGGAGAACCTTATGGCCTTCATTTCCCATTGGTTACCATAGGCGATATGGTTCGCGCCCAGGAGCGGCTGATCGATCACCTGGATATCGATCAACTGCTCTGTGTTGCCGGCGGATCAATGGGCGGTATGCAGGCCCTGGAATGGGCAGCCCACTACCCGAACCGGGTCAAAGCGGCCATCCCTCTGGCGACGACGGCCAGGCACAGCCCCATGTTAATTGCTTTCAGCGAGGTCGGCCGTCAGGCTATCTACGCCGACCCGGCCTGGAACAACGGGGCTTATTATGACCAGGAAAGTAAGCCGGATGCAGGATTGGCGGTGGCGCGGATGGTCGGCCATATAACCTACCTGAGTGAACAGGCGATGCACCAGAAATTCGGCCGTCGCCTGCAAAATCTGGAGAAATACGGTTATGAGTTCGAAACGGAATTTGCCATTGAGAGTTATCTAAAATACAACGGCAACAACTTCACCCGCCGCTTCGACGCCAACAGCTATCTCTATGTGACAAAGGCGCTCGATTACTTTGACCTCACCTCTGAGACAGGGTCACTAGCCGCAGCTTTTGCCAATTCAACGGAGGTAAAATACCTTGTCGTGAGCTTTACCAGCGACTGGCTTTATCCAAGTTACCACAGCAAAGAACTGGTCAGTGCGTTAACGGCCGCCGGTGCAGACGTCACTTATCTGGACATCCAAAGCACCTGGGGACACGACGCTTTTCTCTTAGAAGTAGATACAATGACGAACTTAATCGGCAGCTTCTTGGAACGCCTGGTCGACGAG
>JBJYWX010000176.1:0-1505 GCA_046259695.1 Promineifilaceae bacterium (SeqCode)
TCGGCCTTGCGCGCGCCCTCGCCGCCGCTTTTCGCATGCAGGAACACATGGCCACCAATGCTCAACAGCACACCCGCCTGGGCACATTTCCCTTTTCGGCCAAGATTGGCTTGGCCCAGGGCCAGGTTAGCTGGGGCATTCTTTCCGACGAACTCGAGCAAAGAGCTACTTACTACTTTAAAGGGGTCCCCATCGATGCGAGTGCCGCCGCCGAAAGTCGTGCCGCTGCCGGCGACATAGTCGCTGCACTTACCATGATGGAGACCATGGCTGCTCATGTCGACGCGGAGCAGCGCGATGGGTATTGGCACATCAACGAAGCGCTTGCCCCACTACCGCAGGCTCGAGCGGTCAACCGGCCGGCGCCCGATATCGAGCAGATCGCGCGCTTTTTTTCCCGGACACTGGCTGAACAGGTGATCGACGGCGAGTTTCGCCAGGTCCTAAACGTCTTCATTAGCCTGCAAGGTGCGCCGTCACACGCACAGCTAGCAGACTTCATGCAGATCTTTTTCCGCTTGCAGGGCCAATATGGCGGCCTGCTCAACCGGATTGACTTTGGCGACAAGGGCTGCGGCCTGCTGCTATTTTGGGGTGCCCCGGTCAGCTACGAGAACGATCTGACGCGCACCCTGGACTTCGTCCTTGCCCTGCGTGCTGCCAGCGCCATCCCCCTGCGAGTAGGGATCACCTATCGCATTGCCCATGCCGGCTATATTGGTTCACCGCTTGCCGAAGAATATACGTGCTACGGCCGTGGTGTGAACCTCGCCGCGCGATATATGACCAGCGCCGGTTGGAGCGAAATCTGGCTTGATGATGAGGTCGCACGTCGCGCCGGCACCGAATTCCAGATCCAGCACTTGGGCGAGAAGCACTTCAAGGGCTTCGCCCAACCCCAATCCGTCTCACTCTTGCTGGGCAAGGGTGAGCAGGTCCCAATCCTTGTAGAACGGCCGTTCGTTGGCCGGACAGCGGAATTGGCGCGCCTGCATGAAGCCATAGCACCCATCTTTGCCGGCCGCTTCGCCGGCGCTGTCACCCTGCTGGGAGAAGCCGGTATTGGCAAGAGCCGCCTACTCCATGCTTTTCTCGAACCTTTTGTTGCCCACCAGGAAGCGGCTGTTTTCCTCTGCCAGACAGATGAAATTCTACGCCAGTCACTTAATCCCTTTCGCTCATTTCTGCGAGTCTACTTTGAGCAATCTTCGGCAAGTGACGAGACCGATAACAAACAGCGCTTCGAAGCTCGCCTGGCCGCTTTGCTCGCACATCTGCCTGATCCTGTTTTGTATCAAGAAATCCAACGCACATGGTCGTTTCTTGGCAGCCTTCTTGGCCTGCGCTGGCCGGATTCGCTCTATGAGCAGTTGGATCCTGAATTGCGCTATGAAAACACACTCAGTGGTTTGAAAGCCCTATTTAAAGCTGAAAGCCTGCGCCGCCCCATCGTCATTGAACTTGAAGACGTGCACTGGCTGGATCAGGACTCCCTGGCTTTTCTG
>JBJYWX010000177.1:0-7549 GCA_046259695.1 Promineifilaceae bacterium (SeqCode)
TAGGAAATAGATTCTATTTTCATCTCTTTGTGGTGAACCCCTGTTCGTGAAAACTATTGGCGAAATGGCTGCAACGTCAGAATCCGGTGCGAAGCTTGCGGCTTCAAGGTTACAATAGGCGTTCCTCGCTCTCCCGCGACGCCAATCTGGCAGCCGTCTAGACTTCGCCAACAGAACCCGGTCGCTTTTCCTTATTTTGATTATGGCATGCCTGCCACGGCCGTCTCCGTGCATCACTTTAGGCAGCAGCCAGCTCCTTGGTCTGTTTGTTAGTTTGTGGTTCCTACCGCAGTTCTTCAATCCTGATAGCCCCCAGACCAGCATGGGCGGCATGCGCTTTTTACCCTTCTTTGTTGTAACCGAAGTCGGCTGGTCCTTCATGATGACCTGGGTCTTTAACAAGAGCCGCGGCAGCTCGCTCATTGCCGAATATCTGTTTCACAGTGCGTTTAATTTCTGGACGGTGGCCCTGTTAGTCAATGCCTCCGTAGAGAGCGGGCAGCTCGTGTTCGCTTCGACTTTTGATACAACGCTGTTAACGATCAATGCCGTACTGATTGGACTCACGGCCGTTGGCTTCATCGTCGCCACGCGCGGTGAATTAGGAAACACATCCAGGCAAATCAGTTCGACAGAAATACCCTAGTTGGCAGGAGTCAGTCGCTGAAGAACCACTAGCACCAACCATAAAGCTTAACCTGGCTGCCCATCTTCTAGCCCAATGCCGCCAAGCTAGAAAATCCACGAGGGATTCTGTTGGCGAAGTCACGCTGGGGCCAACATCGCGAATCTCGATATCCTCTTTTTCCCTCTGGGCGCGTTACCGAACCAAGCTACCAAGCGGTCAAGGTTCATGGCTGCCGCTGTGGCGATGTGCTGCATCAGCAGCTTATCCTAATCTGCCGGCCCATCCGGCTGCGCAATTAAATCCTGCAAATGGAAGTCATCTTCGCCCACGGTTTGAGCGTATGTTTCGCGGCCAATTTTGTTTTACGGTAGTCATTCATCCTCAATGCGTTGGTCGATTCGGCAATTTCTTGGTTGTAGTCGAGGATCCACATGCAAGCCTCCTTGCCGCAGATTTTCCCGACAACTACAGCTAATTCCCGTTAGAATCGCTTTTAGAGGACTTCGCCAACAGAATCCGGTCGTTTTTCCTTACTCTGATTATGGCGTCATCTGCCACGGCCGTCTTCCCAGCCCAACACCCTTCGCCACCGTAGAACGGTCCCGCCGCGCCCGGGCAAACGCGCTTACAGCAGCGCTCAACTTTCCGTATAATACCCCTGTGACTGAACCGCTGCTGCAAACCAAACTGTTTCCGCCCCCCCTACGGCCGAGCCGCGTGCCCCGTCCGCGCCTGCTCGAACAGCTCACTGCCGGCTGGGAACAGGGCCGGTGGCTGTTCCTGCTTTCTGCCCCGGCCGGTTTTGGCAAGTCGACCCTCTTGAGCGAATGGGTCAGCAGCGGCGAGCGGGCCGTCGCCTGGCTCTCCCTGGACGAGGCCGATAATGATCCGGCCCGCTTCCTGGCCTACCTGGCCGCCGCGCTGCAATCCATGCTGCCCGCCGCGCCCGCGCGCGATGGCCTGCCCGAACCGGATGTCACTAACGCCGCCTCACTGCTGGTCCCCCTCTTGAACGCCTTTGCCGCCGCGCCCGGTCACTACCTGCTGGTTCTCGACGATTTCCACCTCATCGAAGACCCCGTCGCGCAGGGCGCCGTGGCCTTTTTACTCGACCACCTGCCGCCCGCCCTGCGCCTGGCCATCGCCACCCGCGAAGAACCGCCGCTGCCCCTGGCCCGGCTGCGCGCCCGCGGCCAGTTGGGCGAGCTGCGCGCTGCCGATTTGCGCTTCACGGAAGCCGAAGCGGCCGCCTTCCTCAATGACGTCATGGGGCTCGACCTCACCGCGGCCGCTGTCGCCGCCCTGGAAGCCCGCACCGAGGGCTGGATCGCCGGCCTGCAGCTGGCGGCACTTTCCCTGCAGCGCCGCGCCGACACGGCCGCTTTTATCGACGCCTTCAGCGGCAGTCACCAGTTTGTGCTCGATTATTTGCTGGACGAGGTGCTTGGGCAGCAGCCAGAGGCCGTGCAGACCTTCCTCCTACATACCTCGATCCTCGACCGCCTCTGCGGCCCCCTCTGCGACGCCATGCTGCTGGACCCGCACACTTCGGGCCAAGAGATGCTCGAAAACCTGGAGCGCGCCAATCTTTTTATCGTGCCCCTGGACGACGAACGGCGCTGGTACCGCTACCACCACCTTTTCGCCGATCTGCTGCGCCGCGCCCGCGCCCAGGCCGTCGCCGCGGACCAGGAGTTACGCCCGGAAACCCTCCATTGCCGGGCCAGCGCCTGGTACGAGGAAAATGGTTTTGCCCTGGAGGCCTTCACTCATGCCGCCGCCGCGGGCGACATCGACCGCGCCGCCCAGCTGCTCGAAGGCGAAGGCATGCCGCTCCATTTTCGTGGCGCGACCGGCCCCGTCTTGCGCTGGCTTGAATCCCTGCCGCCAGCCGAATTGGACACGCGCCCCGCGCTGTGGGTTACCTATGCCTGGACCCTGACCATGAACGGCCAGGCGATCAGCAACGTGGAAGAAAAGCTGGCCGCGGCCGAGGCCGCGCTGCAGGCCGTTCCTGCGGACGAAACGAGCCGCGATTTACTCGGCCACATCGCCGTCATCCGCGCCATGCAGGCTATCCCCCATTACCAATATGATGAGATATTGCTCCAATCGCGCCGCGCCTTGGAACTCCTGCACCCGGACAACCTGCCCGCGCGCACGGCCGCTTCCTGGACCCTGGGCCTTTCGCACCAGCGCTTCGGCGAACGGCAGCAAGCCAAAGCCGCCTTCCAAGATGCCATCGCCGCCAGCCGCGCCTCGGGCAATATCATGTTCGCCCTCGCTTCGCACACCAGCCTGGCCCAAATAGAGGAAAGCGAGCTGCACGCCGCGTTAGCCGCGGCCAATTACCGCCGCGTGCTCGAGCTGGCCGGAGATCCGCCTTATCCCGGCGCGACGGAATCATACCTGGGCCTGGCCCGCCTGTTTTACGCCCGCAATGAACTGGAAGCTGCCGCGCGGGAGGCACGAACGGCGCTGCCCCTCGGCCGCCAGATGGAAACGGTGGATACGCCGGCGCGCTGCCAGGCGCTGCTGGCCCGCGTCCTGCTCGCGAACGGCGATGTCGAAAACGCGGCAGCTCTCTTGGCCGAGGCCGAGCAGTTCATGTGCCAGGGCGATTTCACCGGCCAGATGCAGTCCATCACCGCCGGCCAAGTGCGGGCCCTGCTGGCCCAGGGACGCCTGGAGATGGCCGGTGACCTGGCCGCGGCCCACGACCTGCCGCGCAGCCGGGCGCGCGTGCTTCTGGCGCGGGACGAAGCGCCAGCGGCGCTGGCCTTGCTCGAAGAAACATGGCGGGAGCTGGATCAATCCGGCACGCCCGAGGAGCGTCTGCGGCTGCTGGTGCTGCTGGCCATTGCCCGTGAAGCAGGCGGGCAGCGCGAAAAGGCGCTGCAAAGCATCGAGGCGGCCCTGGCCCTGGCCGAACCGGCGGGCTACCTGCGTCTTTTCCTCGATGAGGGCCCCGCTGCGGTTCCGCTTCTGCAAGCGGCGGCCGCCCGCGGCACCTCCCCCGTTTTTGCGCGCCGCGTGCTCGATGCTTTCCCCGCCGCGCAAGGCGCCCCATCGGCTGTCGACGCCGCAAACGCCGCGCTTGTCGAACCGCTCAGCGGCCGTGAACTGGAAATACTGGGCCTGATCGCCGAAGGCCTTTCCAACCGCGAGATCGGCCAGCGCCTGTTCCTGGCCCTCAATACGGTCAAGGGACACAACCGCCACATCTTCGCCAAGCTGGGCGTCAAACGCCGCACCGAAGCCGTGGCCCGCGCCCAAGAGCTGGGTCTCCTAAACAATGGCCACTAATCAACAGTCAATAGCCAGTTATCAACAGCCGCCTACCACCTGCAACCCGCCCGCCATTGACCATTGAAAATTGAAGCCGGCTCCCCCAGCCCCTTTTATACCCAAAAGGTGGCACCCACCTTGGTACTTGCCCCATGCTCTTGTGACAGTTTTCCCAATATTGACAGTGGAGCGCATGAAGCGTATCGTTGGATCTTGGCGCCTATATCTCCGACTGGCCACCAGGCGCTGCAAAATGAAAACGTTGGTTTTGTTGCATGTTTTCACCCTGAAGCCGGTGGCGGCTTTGCCCATCGATGCTGGTTTTCCCAACATATTTGTAGAACAACCTGCCCAGTTAACGGCGATAGACGACCCTATTGATTGTTGGGCCGAAGCTTATTGTTCCGCGCGTAAAACGCGTGAAATTCATTGTCTTGCCCCTGAGGTGGGCAAATCATGAAAAGAATCAAGAGAGTTTTACCCGTTGTCGCCGGTGTGGTTTTGGGCGGTCTGTTGATCACCGGCCTCGCTCTGGCAGCGGGAGGCGGCAATTGGCTCACCGCCGGCAACGATCGGCAGAACACCCGCTATCAGAAGAGTGAGTCCAAGATTGGCGTGGACAATGCCGCGGATCTGGCCGTCAAGTGGGTGTATGAAACAGGGGGCGATGTGTCCGCTACCCCGGCCGTCGACGGCGAGACCGTCTACGTGCCGGATTGGGCCGGCAACCTGTTCGCCATTGACCGCAATACTGGCCTGGCCCGTTGGGTGGTCAGCATCCCCGCCGTCACCGGGGTGCCTGGCGACAAGGCCCGGGCTACCCCGGCCATCACCGAGGACAAGCTGATCATCGGCACCCAGGGCCCGTTCGGCGGGGGCGGCCTTGTACTCGCCTTCAATAAGTTCACGGGCGAGCTGATATGGGCCACCACGGCCGACTCGCATCCGGCCGCCGTCATCACCCAATCAGCCACTGTCTTTGACGGCCGTGTGTACGTAGGCGTTTCCTCGCAGGAAGAACTGTTTGCCGCCTTCGTCCCTGGTTATTCCTGCTGCTCCTTCCGCGGCAGCATGCTCGCCCTCGATCTCGAGACCGGCGCCATCCTTTGGAAAACCTATATGGCTCCGGAGGGATACAGCGGCAGCGCTGTGTGGGGCAGCAGCCCGGCGATTGACACCAAACGTGGGCAGCTCTACATTGCCACGGGCAATAATTATTCGGTTCCGCCGGATGTTCTCGCTTGCGTTGCTGCCGCAGGAGATGATTCAGGCGCTGCCGCGGCCTGCCTGCCGGCCGACAACCACTTCGATACTATCCTCGCCCTCGATCTCAAAACGGGCGCCATTAACTGGGCCACGCGGGCTATTCCTTATGATGCCTGGAACGCCGACTGCATCCCCTTCTTCGGTGATGGCAGCAACTGCCCTTCCCCGGCTGGACCCGCCTACGATTTCGCGCAGGCTCCGGCGTTGTTCAAGGTCCAACCTGGCGGCAAGGGCAAACCCTACGACCTGGTTGGCGTGGGGCAGAAGAGCGGCCAGTATTGGGCGCTTGATCCCGCCACAGGGCAGGTCATATGGGTTACTCAGGCCGGGCCCGGCGGTATGGCCGGCGGTCTGCAGTGGGGATCGGCCGTTGACGGCCAACGCGTCTACACGGCCAACGCCAACAGCGAAGCCGCTTCCTGGACTCTGCCCAGCGGCGCCTCCACCACAGCAGGTATCTGGAGCGGGCTGGATGCAGCGACGGGGCAGGTGCTCTGGCAGACCTCGCCTACAAATGGCGGCAGCACCTCCGGCCCCGTAACGACCGCCAACGGGGTGGTTTTTGGCTGCTCCCTCGACCCGGCCGGTCATATGGTTGCCCTGAATGCGGCCACGGGCGCTGTCCTGTGGGATTTTGCCAGCGGTGGTTCCTGCCTGTCGGGCGCGGCCATCTCTAATGGCATGCTGTTCTGGGGCTCGGGCTACAGCAACCTCAATCTCGGCACGCCCAATAACCAGCTCTATGCTTTCGGTCTTCCGTAGCGAGTTAGTCTGCCAGTGACCTGAAATTGTTCGGGCACTGGCCTCATCAAAAGAGGCGGCCCCTAAGCGGTGGGCCGCCTCTTTGTTGTATTAAGCCAGCCACGGCCGTCGCCCCATCACCGCCACCTGCAGCCTGCGCCCCTCTGCTCCTCAGCTACATATCCCCTGAAAAAACGCCCAGGCGTTGCAGCTCCGGCCGTCCGCCAGAACGCACATACCGCAGCGTACCCCGTCGGACTGGTCCTGCTCTTCATAGACGCCCCCCTGCTCTTTACAGTAGGCCGCCGCGGCGTTGGCCAGTTCGGGCAGTATCCCCGCCGCGGTCCCCGTTTCAGCGATCGCCCCCTTGCTGTCCACGTTCGCCTGCCAGCAGAACCCGCTCACGCGGTTATGCAGGGTGACGTGATACAGGGTGGCGGCCGTTTCCGGCAGCGGGTAGGAAATGGTCATCTGGCACCCTTCGCTGTCGAAGCGGTAGACGTCGAAGCCGGCCGGCGCGACGCCCGGCTGCTCCTGCCAGATCACGCCCGCCGGCGGCACGCATTCGTTGGCCCCCTCGCGCAGGAAATTGAGCACCGCGCGCCGCGCGGCCAGCACCTGTGCCGGCGTTTGCGCCGGCGCTTCTTCGGGCACGGCCGTCGGCGCCTGCGCCTCCTGAGCGCAGCCCGGCAGCAGTACCATGATCACTAACCAACAACCAACGATCAAGGCCCCCATGGCGCCTTGCCCGCCTGCAAAGGCGCCTGCACCCGCCTCGCTTCCTTGTCCCTTCGCTTCCTGCTTCATGTTCGGCTCTCCTACCAGCTCAGCACCCCGGTACCTTCAGTATACAGGATCAGCGATACGGCCGTACAGAGCCGCCTGGGCAATGACCACCGGCCACACTTCGGCAAGCTCAGTGCAGGCTCTACCACCTGCAGCCTGCAGCCTGCAGCCTGCAGCCTGCGACCTGCCACTTACAGGCATCCAATTGGGTAAGATGACCTACGAAAATTGGTACAGCTGACACTGTAAGGGTGCGGCCTGATCCGGTATCCTCTGAGTATTAATAGATACCATCTACTGCGCCTCCAAGAGGCAAAGGAAAAGAATCATGTCAGCTTTAACTACTCGCACTGGACGCGTTATTGAAAACCCGCCCTTTATTGATCACTTATTCAGCTACACCAGGTATTCCTGGATCTGGCTGCTCATGCGCTTGTGGGTGGGCTACAAGTGGATTGACGCCTCCTTGCACAAAATCAATAATCCGGCCTGGGTGCAGACCGGTGACGCGCTCAAAGGTTTCTGGACAGGCGCCGTCGCCATACCCGCTGATGGACGCCCGGCCATCGCCTTCGATTGGTATCGCAGCTTTATCCAATACATGCTCGACGCGCAGGCCTATACCTGGTTCGCCAAGGTGGTGGCGTATGGCGAGCTGCTGGTTGGTATTGCCCTGATTCTGGGTCTTTTCACGGGCATTGCCGCTTTCTTCGGCGGTTTCATGAACTGGAATTTCATGATGGCCGGCTCCGCCAGCACCAACCCCATGCTCTTTGTCGTCGCCATGGTCCTGATTTTCGCCTGGAAGACGGCCGGGTATCTTGGTCTCGATTACTTCCT
>JBJYWX010000178.1:0-1737 GCA_046259695.1 Promineifilaceae bacterium (SeqCode)
GTCTCCTTTGTGCCGCTCGGTGCAGTTCTTTCTCAATGCGGCTCCTCGCTCTTCTCCAACAGCTCCTGCAGATGGTAGTTGACGCTGGTGACGTGGAAGTCGGGCTCGCGCTCGAAGGGGGCGCGGACGTAGCGCGGACCGGCCGCCTGGCCATTGTCTACCTCTACCAGGGCCAGGATAAAGTGCTGCGGCGTATTGATGCAGCACATGATCTCGTTGGTGGTGACGGTCACCGCGTCCGCTCCAGGGCGGCGGCCTTTGACCTCGATAAAGCGCGTGTGGCCTGATTGCGGATCGAGGCTCTCGATGTCGTAGCCCAGCTTTTCGGCGCTGACGTCGCGCGGGTGGTTGCCCAGGGCGACTTCGGCCTGGTAGACGGCGCGCATGGCGGCCTGTTCGGTGACGCGTGTGTCGACCAGATCAGCCGGCGTCTGCTCGCCCCGGAGCAGGCCGATGGGCACAATGAGCGCGCCGCCGATGATCACGGGCGGGTCGGGCGCGATCTGCTTCTCCAACGCCAATTGATCCATACGCGCCTGACGTCGGCGGGCCAGGTCATCGGCGCGGCGCTGTGCTTTGTCCGCATTCAGGCGCGCGTTGGGTTTGCCTTCTTCAGCCTGGCGGCGGTAGAGACGCGCCTGGCGGTCCCAATGGTTGATTTCGGCCGTGAGCCGCTTCTGCACGGCGCGCTCCGTTTTTTCAATCAGCTTCTCGCGGCGCTCGCGCACGCGCTGCAGATGGCGCGGCACCAGTTCCAGGATGGCGTGTTCGGCAGCCCTGTCTGCGGCTTCCTCGCCGCTTTCGAAGGCATCCGCCAGGCCGGCGACCTTTTCCCTTTCATCGTCCGCCAGGGGCCGGTAATTGAGATAGGGCGCGAAACCGCCCCCGCCTACGGAACCGCCAGCAGAGATCTCCACAAAATGCACCTCCTGGGAGATGACGCGCTGCGAAGCGTCGCGCAGGCGCTGTTCCAGGAAGAAGAGGGTGCGCGGCTCCTGGCCGGGATCGGTTTCATCGACGAGAACGGCGCCGCTGCTGAGCAGGTTACGGTAGCGATCGAGGACCAGGTCGACGACGGTATCGAGCAGGGGGTGGCCGGGGCAGAGAAAATCGGCAAGCACCTCGCCGGGCGGGTTGATCAGGGCCTTGTCGAAGGTGACGCGCTCGTACTGCGTGTGTATGGGCACGGCCGTGCCCGTCTCTCTGGCCCTTTCGCGAATGGCGGCGGGCACGTAGCTGATGCGCCAGCGGCCGGGCTCTCGGCGCGTGATGGTGCCGCCAAGATGGCTGAAGGCTTCCAGGAAAAAGGCCTGGACATGGTGCGGCTGCAGGCGCAGGGCCTGGTAGCGCTCCATGTCGGCGCGAATCTCCTCAATCTGGCTGAGGTCCATGCTGTCGGCGGCCAGCGACTGCGCTTCCAGCAGTTTGCGCACGTGCTCGCGATCGAGGGCATTGTCCAGGGCCTGCTCCAGGTAGGCGCGCTTCTGCGGCTGCTCGCCGTAGAGGATGGCCTCGATCAGCAGCTGGCGCAGGGGCGTCTCGGTGAAAAGGTCGCCAAGGATGTCAAAGACCTGGCCGTTGAGGGCCTTGCTTTCCGTCTCCAGCTTGCGCAGCAGGCGCTCGTAGACGTAGCCTTCACGCGTCTCGCCGGCGACCAGGTTCCAGAGGTGGCAGATTTCGGTCTGGCCGATGCGGTGAATACGGCCGAAGCGCTGCTCCAGGCGGTTGGGGTTCCAG
>JBJYWX010000179.1:0-2631 GCA_046259695.1 Promineifilaceae bacterium (SeqCode)
GAGGGCGGTGGGCAGCAGGAAAGAGCTGCGCATCTCTTGTTTCAGGTTCTGGCGGACTGATTTGCGCTTGCGCGGATCCACCGGGTCGCTGCCGTTCATAGCTGTCTGGCTCCTCGAAGGCCCATGAGTCTGGCTGGTAGTTAGCTCGCAGTGCCGCAGTAGCGCACGGCCGTGCCGGCCAATATCGCCGCCAGTTGGAAGACGGAGTCCAGCTCGACCCATTCCTCCGCGCTGTGCAGTCCGGCGCCTACCGGACCGATCAGCGCCGTTTCGATGCCCGCGCCGGCCAGCAGCGCGGCGTCTGTCCAGAAGGAGGCGCCGGTGTGCGGGCGGCCGGGGCCGGCTATTTCGCCCAGGGCGGCGTCCAGGGCGCGCACGATGGCCGCGTCCTCCCCGACCTCGAACGGATCGCGGTCAAAGGTGGCTCTGAGCTGCGCTTTAAAGACCGGGTCGGCAGCAGCCAGCTCGTTCAGGATGGCCGAGAGCTCAGCCGTGGCATCGTCCACCTCTTCGCCCGGCGACGTGCGCCGCTCGACTTGCAGCCTGCAGTTGGCGGCGTAGACGCTGATTTCCGTGCCGCCGCTAATCAGCGAGGCGTGCAGGGAAGGGGGGCCGACCAGCGGGTGCGGCGGCCGCTTGAGCAGTTCCTGGCCCAGTGTCTCCAGGCGCGCCAGGAAGCGCCCCATGTGCAGGATGGCGTCAATGCCCTCGTCGTAGCGGCTGCCGTGTGCCGCGCGGCCGGTCGTGCGCACCTCGTACCAGATAAAGCCGCGGTGGGCGCGGCAGAGGTGCAGGTCGGTCGGCTCGGTGACGATCGCCGCGTCCGTGCGTAGATGCGTGACCAGGTCGGCCGTGCCGATGCTCAAGGTCTCTTCGTCGACGACGAAAGCCAGATGGAGGTCGCCGGCGAGGACGATGCCAGCGTTGTTCAGCGCCTTGGCCGCGCCGAGCATGGCCGCCAGGCTGCCCTTCATGTCCTGCGCGCCGCGGCCGTAGAGACGGCCGTTTTCGATGCGCGCGCTTAACGGGTCGTCCATACCGTCGGTACCCACGGTGTCCATGTGGCCGTTGAGCATCAGCGAACGGCCGTCGCCGGCGCCGGGCAGGGTGGCGACAACATTGCTGCGCCCGGGCTCAATTTCGTATAGCGACACCATGAGACCCAAATCAGTGCTCATTTCAGTTAACAAGCGGCCGATTTCAGCCTCGCCGGCATTGGCCTCATTGAGAGTTGGATTGCTGGAGTCAGTCTGCACCAACTTTACGAGCGTGTCCTGGATGAAGCGTTCGTCTACAGGGATCATTGTAGGTGTCCTTTGATAGCTGCCTTCTCGCGCCAAGCCCTCTATTTTACCCTAAGGGGATGAAGGAGCGAAGGAGCATTCGTTTGTCCCAGGTCGCTGCCCAAGCATTTGGGACAGGCTTTGGGGCGGTGGCCTCATGACAGGATATGGCGGAAGCAGCTAGAGTTAAGTGAGGATAGACTCTGGAGTTCCGCATGAGAAAAGTTCTGAAATGGATAGGCATAGCGCTCGCCGGGCTGCTTACTCTTTTGGCGATTGCGGCCGTTGTCTTTTTTGCCACAGCTTCTTGAAAACTCCGGCGATCATATGATGTGAGTGTCGCGCCGGTCGCTGTTCCCGCCGCAGATGCCCCTTTTCTTTACGCTCACGGCTGGCATTGTGATGTGGTAGCAGCTGGGAGGCACGCCATGCTGAACGGCGAAGCGCGGAGCATGTATTGACATGCAAACCGTATCTAGGAGACAGTTCATGAATATAAGGCAGATTCCGCAGTTTTCAGGCATTATCATTAGCGCTGGCTTTGTTGCTTACATCGCCGCCATGCTGGTAGCTCCCCAACTGTACAATACGACCGATATATCGCGCCGCCTGGCCATCATCGACACGCAAAAGGCGCGTTGGTATCTGTCGCAGATCTTGTTTGCCCTGGGACCTTCCCTAGCTGCAGCCGGCTTCTTGCTGCTGGCATACTCCCGGCGGCAGACGCCGGCCTCCTGGCTCTACCTGCTGGGAACGGTTTTGTTTGCGGCTGGTTCAGCCATGGCTGTCGGGCTCGTGATCCGGCAGACTTTGGATCCGGCCGCGTTCTGGACAGGTGAAGAGACGCCATTGCTCATTGGCTACGGCTGGCATCAAGACCACACGCCAAGTCTTGCGGATTAACCCTGCCATCGGGGTCATCATCGTGACCATGCTGGAGGAAGACGCCCCCTTGTTTTCCGCCATGAGAGCCGGGGCAAGGGGCTACGTGCTCAAAGGGTCTCACCACCAGGAACTGCTGCAAACCATAGACGCGGTTGCCAGTGGGCAAGTCCTGTTTGGCCCCTCCACAGCCGGACGGATCATGGGCTTCTTCCAGGATATTCAAGGTGAATTCGTGTCCGCGCTTCCGGAAGAAACGTTCCCCGAGCTCACGCCACGTGAACTAGAGGTCCTGGAACTGATTGCTCAGGGAGCCAATAACGGCCAGATCGCCAAAAAGCTCGTCATCACGGACAAGACCGTGCGCAATCACATTACCAGCATATTCAGCAAACTGCAGGTGGCCGACCGGGCCGAGGCGATTATCAAGGCGCGTGAGGCGGGTTTTCGCTAGACTGCAGACAAC
>JBJYWX010000180.1:0-3753 GCA_046259695.1 Promineifilaceae bacterium (SeqCode)
AAGCTGCCAGAAGCGCACGCTCTGGCGGCTGTCGCTGCGCCCAACCATCTTCGCCTCCGCGTCTCCCAGCCGTTCCCGAGCTTCCCTTGCCCGCCCCCGCTGCAAGGCCAGCTGCGCCAAATCCAGCAGCACCCGCAGCGCATTTCCCTGGTCGCCAAGATCCTCAAAGGCAGCCAGACTCTGCAATAAGGTGGATTCTGCCTCGGCGATCTGCCCATCTGCCAGGATCGATTCACCCAGCCAGGTAAGCGCTTCCCCCTCGAGGCGCGGCAGGGAGAGTTCGCGCCATAACCGAGCCTCGTCCGTGAAATTTTCGCGCGCCTCCGGATAACTGCCCATGGTAAGATTGAGGCGGCCTAGATGGCGCAGGGCAACGGCCGTACCCTGCTTATCCCCGTGTACACTGCTGGTGACCGCGGCCTGTTCGATGCAGCGTTTTGCTTCCGCGAACCTGCCGAAACGCCGGTAGTGCGTGCCCAGGATGGCGCAGGCGTAAGCGATGCCCGACGGGTCGTCCAGCTGGCGGAAAATATCCTGACCTTCTAAAGCAAGTAGTTCCCCTTCCTGCTCCTCAAGCCCCAGAACGCCGAACATAATGGCCAGGACCTGGTACCAGGCCATTTCCTTACGCGCGACCTGGCGGCGCAGGATACTCAATCCTGCGCGCACGTCTGCCCGGACCTGATCGGCACCAATAATACGGCTTTGCTGCAGACCCAATTCGGCCAGCGCCATGCCGTAGACGATGCCCCGTATACCCTGAGGATTGGGTTCTTTTGACGTTTCGAGCGCCAGGCCCACGATCCTGGCCGCCTCTGCGTATTGGGCGCGCATGTTGAAAAACCAGCCCAGGGGAAAAATCATGCGCCGCAGATTGTTGAACTGGTTCGTTTGAACTGCCCACTGCCAGGAGGCGCGTAGATTGTCTATTTCGGCGAGCACGATGTGGTGATCGCCGCGCTGGATCTGCGCCATTTGTGCAGCCGCTAAATTGGCGAAATAGGCGCAGTGGGCGTCGCGCATCATTTCCCATTCACCACGGCCGGCCAGCCGGCCGGCGGCGTAGCCGCGCAGGAGATCGTGCATGGTATAACGGCCGTCTCCGGCGTGGAAGAGGAGTGATTTGTCGTACAGCGCCGCCAGCGTGTTCAAATCCGCACCGGCCACGTGCATGGCGGCGTCGCGCGTAAAGCCGCGCTGAAAAACGGCCAGGCGCGCGAAAGCGCCGCGCTGCTCCTCCGTGAGCAGGCTCCAGGAGCGGTCCAAAACGCCACGTAAGGCGCTCGAGCCGATGCCAAGTAAACTGAGGTCTTGCGCCAGTTCCTGCTCAATCTCCGCCGGCAACAGCAGGCGCGTCCAATCAGCGGCCAGTTCTATGGCCAGGGGAATACCTTCCAATCGGGCGCAGATGCGCTGGATGGCGGCCATCTGTTTCGCGCCCGCGATTTCCTCGGCGGAGACACGGCCGGCGGTTTGCAGAAACAGTTTGACGGCGTCGGATTCGGCTGAAGCGCGACCTGGGGCCGGTAATTGGGACAATGGCGGCACAGGGAAAACGATTTCGCTGCGCAGCTGCAGGCGTTCGCGGCTGGTTAAAAGAAAGCGAGACCCTGGCGCTCCGGCTAACAGCTCTTCGATGAGCGGCGCGCCGGCAATCAGGGGTTCGAATGAGTCGAGGATGATCAGCGGTCGATTCTTAGCCAGGTGAGACTGCAGAAGGCGGCGCGGCTCTTCGCCGGCCCGTGTGGCCAGGCCCAGCGCGGCGGCGATTGAGGAGACAATGTAATCTTCGGCAGTGGTCAGCAAGTACTCGTCGCCATCCTGTGCCGAAAAGGTTAACCAGCAGATGCCGCCCGGGATACGGCCGTCGAGCAGATGGGCCGCTTGCAGCGCCAATCTCGTCTTGCCGATGCCGCCGGGTCCGGTCAACGTGATGAGAGCGGCATCTTTACGGCCGATCAGGCCCAGCAGATCTTGTAGTTCCGCTTTTCGGCCGATGAAGGGCGTTGCCGCAACCGGAAGCTTGTAGCGCCGCCGGTCTTTCTCCCGGTCTCTTTGATCCAGCATTCCCAGCTGGCGAGCCGCTTCGACTGCTTCCGCTCGGTTTCTGACTCCCAGTTTGTTGTATATCTGGCGCACGTACCATTTGACTGTCGTGAGTGAAAGTATGAGTTGTTCGGCAATTTCGGCGTTGGTGCGCCGCCTGGCTTTTAACCTCAAGACCTCCAGTTCGCGCTCGGTCAGCGACACATCACCAAGCGATTCCCGCCAAACCTCATTCTCGCCCACGTAACCCTCCTGGCGTCCCCGGCCCAGTCTGTGCGTCCACTTTCAGTCTAAAGAGGGGAAGACGGCATGTCAACTTTGTGAATCTGTTCACAATAGAGGTGAACCGTAAACAGTTTTCAGTCTGCCAGATACCTGGTCACATGAGAGTGGCTCTTCCTCATAAAAAGTGCAGTTTTCGTTTTTGGGGCTTCGCACGTTCCCCTTATTCTTTATTTTCAATAAATGTCCACTGAAGATAAGGGAACTTATGCGTCTGCAAATTCTGCACCGTCAGCAATTTTCAATATTGGTGATGCAGAACCGTGGCACACGACATATTTGCGAAGAAATTTATTGACATGGGTACCACGCCACCTGTGAATTAATTCCCAATGTTGACAATGGTGAACCAATCAATATAGTATTGTATAATGATAGTATGACTAGTTCCCGTTTTTCTTCTACACTCGGAGGTGAAAAATGAAAAGAGCTATTTTTGTCGTTTTGATCATGGTCTTTATGTTGGCATTGGCTACGACAGCATTCGCCGAGCCGAATCCCCCGCCCAACCCCAACGGTGGTTCCTGCAATATGGGCCATTCGTGGTGGGACCCGACAGGGGAGCCGCCGAATCTGGGGCCAGGCGAGGCCAATGGGGTCGTGCCTGGGGAAAGGGGGATGTACAACGTTCATTTTGGGACCAATCCCGCCCATGGCACTCAAGGACCGAATGCAGATTGGTACCCCAACGGCGCTACAAACATGGACAAAGTTACTGCAGCCCAGTGTGGGTGATGAGCGTCTGCTTGACTGTCGTTCTCTGCGATCAATAGCACAATGATTTTGCGTAGGTACGGTATCGCCTCAAAAGATCGGCGATATCTAACCGAGACGTCCCTTTTTCGGGCGTCTTTTCTTTCGCATATGTGTCCACTTAAAAAAGGGTGCAGTTTTCGATTTTTGGGCTTTACACGCCCCTCTTGTTCCGTTTTTCTCTAAAGCTATGGGACCTTTTGAGTCTGCTGACTCTAGATCGTCAGCAGTTTGCACCATTGGTAATGAAGAACCCGTTTCATGTGACCTAGTGTGCTGCCACGTTACAATAAATTTCCGAGACGTTTCCCAGTTTCGCCGCGCGCCGGGTCCCCTTGACAATGATTTTATAATAGTATAACAGTTCATTCAGATAAATAGTCTGCACACGCGCAAGGAGGATCGATGACGGTATTTAAAAGGATACAGCTTTTCGCTTTTGCCGGTATTATTGCTTTCGCCGCTCTCTTCACCGTGCTTGAATTCTTTGGGACAGCTGCGCCGGCCGTGGCCGGTGGCCAGGAGCAGGTCGCCGCCAGGGCAGAGGACCTTGCGCCAAAGGTAAAGCCGACACCAGAGCTCACTGTAGTCATTGTCTATACCGATCCTTTAGATTACCCACCGGTTGAGGTTCTCGATCTGGTACGCCTTGATGCGCTCGGCGACCGGGGG
>JBJYWX010000181.1:0-36307 GCA_046259695.1 Promineifilaceae bacterium (SeqCode)
TTGATCACGGTAACCGGCTGTCGCAGGCCCTCAGGATCGGGCTCAACCTGTTCTACGGGCTCCGGCGACGTCTCCTGCCGGGCGCGCTCGGCTACGGGCTCTGTTCGGCGCTCGCGCCTGGCCTGTGGGGATTTGTCTGTTCTCGTTGTTGCTGCTGGAGCATTCGCTCGGGGAGCGGGTGGCTGCTCCCGCGAAGTCTGCGACTGCACACGTTCCTTGCGCTTCTCCAGACGCTGTAACAGACCGTTTATGGCCTCGCGGCGTGCCTCAGTACCTGGAAGTTTGCCGTAGCGGGAAAGCAGCTCCCCAATCTGTTCTGCCAGCGCCAGGTCTGCCTCATCATCGATTTCATCGCGCGCCTGTCCAACCCAAAAGACGGCAAATTGGCGAATGCCGCCAACGACCGCTTTATCCTGGTAATTCTGTTCTGCTTCGAGGCGCAGCACGCGCTCCAGACTGGTAAATGCTCGTGACATAATTGTTTACTTCGCAATGAATCCTAGCCCGACCACACCCGGCCCGGCATGGGCCCCGATAGCCGGCGTCAGCTCCATCATAATCGTTTCACTATCGTCCTGAAATAAATCGGTAGCCTCTTCTCGCAATCGCTGTGCGACTTCTTGACCACCACCATACTCTATCACGATTCGTTCTGTGGGGCCGTAGGATCGCACCAGTTCAACCAGCCGCGGCAAGGCTCGTTTGGTCGTTCGCACTTTTTCAACTACGGAAATGGTGCCATCATATACCTGCACGATAGGCTTAATGCGCAAGAGCGTACCCAGGCCAAACTCGCTCCAGCTGACACGGCCGCTGCGGCGCAGGAACTCCAGCGTATCCAACATGGCGAAGATGCGCGTCTTTGCCCGCTTCTCTTCCAGCAGGGCCATTATCTCCGCGGCCGAACAGCCAGCCAGAGCCGCTTCAGCCGCCACAATAGCCTGCAGCCCGGAACCGAGGGCGAGCTGCTGCGTGTCCCACATGGTGATTTCAGCACCAGGAACATCCTGCGCGCCGAGCCAGGCAGCATTTAAAGTATTGCTCAATTTGGTAGCGATATGGAGCGAAATGATCTCTGTGGCCCCTTCATCGACAAGCTGCTGGTAGGCAGCAGTAAAGGCGCCCGGAGCCGGGGCAGCCGTAGTCGGAAACGCATCGTAATGGGGTAGATCGTTATAAAAGTCGGCGCGAAATAGATCGACTTCGTCTAGATAGCTCTTGCTCCCTATGTTGATATAAACGGGTACAACAGCGATGCCCAATTTCTCCGCCACCGCTGGAGGCACATCACAGGTACTATCTACAAGTATACGGATACTCATGGCTCACCAGCCGCGAAAGGGACAAGAACGACCCATTCCGCGCGTCGCTTATTCAGCGCCCAAGATAAAAAAGTAATGCGCCTGCCCACCAGGCAGCAGCTCTACTTCGACATCCTCATAGGTCGCTTCGATACTTTGCGCGATGGCTGTGGCTTCCTCCTCTGTCACTTCGGCCCCATAATAGAGAGAAACGATTTCTCGCTCGGCGATTTCCATACCTTCCAGCACCTCGCCAAGCACATCCTGCAACTCGTCCCCTGCAGAACAGAGGCGGCCGTCAACCAAGCCGATGATCTGTCCCTCATGAACTTCCACCCCGTCCAGCGTAACCGAGCGCGTCGCCCGCGTCAATTCCCCCGTAGCGATTTGTCCCGCTGCTTCAATCATACCATCGCTCGTATCGGCCAGCTCTCTATCGGGACTGAAGGCCAGCATCGCACCAAACCCCTGCGGCGCTGTCACTGTCGGCACAACAACAACTTCCTTGTTGCTCAACTCACTGGCGGCCTGCGCCGCCAATAGAATATTCTTGTTATTCGGCAGGACAATCACCTTGTCCGTCGGCAAATCCTGGATAGCCTGGTAGATTTCTTCAGTGCTGGGGTTATTGGTCTGGCCGCCATGCACAATACCGACGACGCCCAAACTCTTAAATACGTCCGCCAATCCATCTCCAGCAGCGACGGCGACGACGCCAATTTGTCCCGGCTTGATCTGCACATTGGGTACAGGCTCACTCCCATTAGCGGAGGAACTGCCGTAAATAATTTCCTCCATTTGCAGCTGCATATTCTCGACGACCACATCGGTAATAATGCCCAGGCCCGCGCCGTAAGCCAAAGGTTCGCCCGGATTCTTGACATGTATATGCACTTTAATGGTATGGTCATCGCCAACCACGACCGTTGAGTCACCCATGGCGTCGATTGCTTCACGCACCTGGCCAACGTCCAAGTCTTCTCCCAGGAGAATAAATTGAACGTCATAGGGGTTCTCAATCCGGCCATCCGCCGGCGCGGCGCGCCCCTGCGCCGTATCCATGAGATCCATTTCGCGCTCATAGCGTGTCTCAATTCCGGCCATGTCGCGCATCTGACCATTCACATAGCGCAGCATGCCCTCGAAAATGTAAACCAGTCCCTGGCCGCCGGAATCCACGACACCCGCCTCTTTTAGCACTGGCAGCATATCGGGCGTACGTTCGAGTGCTAGGTGGCAGCGATCCAGCACCCGTTCCAGGAGGTAACGCAGGTCGCGGCTTTGTTTGGCGGCGACGGCAGCCTCTTCTGCGCCTTCACGAATTACCGTGAGGATAGTGCCCTCCACGGGCCGCATGACGCCATTGTAAGCTGTGTCCGACGCCAGTTTGAACGCCTCGGCCAAGTCGTGGGCATCGAAGATCTCTTTGTCTTTCAGTCCCTTGGCTAGGCCGCGCCAGATCTGGCTAAGGATAACGCCAGAATTGCCGCGCGCGCCCATCAGCGCGCCCTGGGACAGGCCAACGGCGATGCGGCCAGCATGGTTATCCTCGCTGTCGGCAACACGAGCAACGGCCGAACGCATTGTTAGCAGCATGTTTGTGCCCGTGTCGCCGTCCGGAACAGGGAAAACGTTGAGGGAATTCACATGCTGGTGATTTTGCTCCAGCCAGATCAGCCCGGCATTGGCAAGCTTGCGTAGCTGCCAGCCGTTGCAGCGCAGCCACTTATCGCTGGCCGATCTCGCGCCGGAATAGCTAAGCTGTGTCAATAGTTTCTCTCCTCAAGCAGCAAAACAGGGCGCGTATACTAGCGCGCCCGTGCATCATTCAGTAGTACCCGCGCCCACGTTATTGCTCAGGCGCAGGCCCTGTACGTAAACATTCACAGCGCGAACAGGCAGGCCCAACACCTTTTCAACATGAAACTTGGTCGTGTGCTGGATGCTTTCGGCAACGGCGCGAATTCGCATGCCATGTTCAATGATCACATAGACGTCGATAATAACGTCACCATCTTCCATGGTGACATCGATACCTCGATGGCTGTCACGTGTAAGCAGGCGCGCTATACCATCCACAATGCTCTTGCTGGCCATTCCGACAACCCCATAGCTCTGATTAATCGCCTGTTCAGCAATGGTAGCTATGGCGGTGGTGGAAATATCAATCTGTCCCAGGGATTCGTCTCTTGTCGGCATGAATTCTCCAGTGACAACGCGGGGATGTTGCCGCTAACAAGCTTAATCTTTTATCGTAGAGGGTTGCAAATGAACCCGGTTCATGTATACTTTAACCTTGCTCAACGTCAAATCCGGGCGACCTTTTGCGGTCGCTTTTAATTTGTTTGAATAAGGTGAAATTATGGCTAAATGTCAAGTTTGCGGCAAGGGACCGATGAGCGGCCACAATGTCAGCTTCTCGCAGAAAAAGACCAAGCGACAGTTCCGGCCCAATATCCAGCGCGCGACGCTTTACGAAGACGGCCGCAAGGTGCGAATGCATATCTGCACCCGCTGTTTGAAATCATACGGTAAAGGCTAATCGACAGTCTGCCGCATCACGCAACCAGGAGGCCGGCCCATTGTCCGGCCTTTTTTGTTGCCTGACAGCCGCAATCATAACCCAGGGCGAGCGCAGGTGCATTCCAGGCTCATATATGGCTGCTAGAAGTTGCCTCGATGCTGCTGTGTAGAACGCGCCCGGCGCCGGCGGCCAGGAGGGCATCATGAACGGTGCCTGCGGTCGCATCATCTACCAGGGCGATCATATTGCCGCCGCGGCCGCCGCCGCTAAGTTTAGCGCCCAGGGCCCCCGCCTGCCGGGCAGCGCTGACCAGCATCTCCAGTTCCGGTGAGGAGACCGTCATGGCAACCAGCAGCGCATGATTATCGTTCATCAGACGTCCGACAAGCTCCAGATCGCCGGCTTCTATGGCCGCACGCGCGGCCTCGCATAGGAGCCCGCAGCCGTCAAACAACTTCTCAAAACGTGCCGTTTCCAGCAGCCATTGGCGCCTGACGTCACCGACAGCAACCTTCGTGCTGCTGCGAACTCCTGTATCGCCAACAAGCAAGTTGAGGGCACGGCCGACAACAAACGTCTCTATCAAGTTCAGTGGCTGCTCCCGCCTAAAATAAACCGGTCTTTCATAAGCCACAACAGTGTTGTCAATGCCACTCGGCGTCCCGTGATGAATCTTTTCTACCTCAAAGGTCAGGTCAGATACCCACGCGGGAGAAAGGCGCCCTTCAAGACCAAGGTACTGGGCTAGAGCGCGGATAATGGCAGCGCTGATCGCAGCGCCACTGCCCAGGCCGCTGGCAATGGGAATATCGCTTGTGACCGTGATGGTCATATCGGGCAGGCGCGTCAAACCGGCTTGTTGCTGTACCAGCCGCACCGGTAAGGCAATGGCGTCATCGGGATCGGCCTGGTCCAGACGTTGTGCCAAGCCAAGGTCAGGCGCCAGAAGCTGCACGCCGCGCCCGTCCCACGCGCTTACCACGGCTTTAGCGCGCAGGCGGCTGAGAGGCGCCGCAATAGCTGGCCGCCCATAAACAACCGCGTGTTCGCCAAAGAGAATGATTTTGCCAGGGGCTGTTGCTGTCGTTTCCGCCTTTGTCTGCATGGGGAGGAATTAGACGAGCAGATATAAGGCAGCGAAGACAACAGCGCCCCATAACAAGATCGAAAGCTGCAGCGGCCTGTCACGCAGTACGATATCTTCCGGCGCGCCACCTTCGTGCCGCACATGGATCAAATAAAGCCAGCGGAAGATGGCGTAGAGGACGAACGGTATGGTGAGCATCATCGCGTGATTGGCGGGCAGGCCCTCGGCAAGAAAAGTGTAGAGACTATAAGCAACCACGGCGCCGGTTGTCACGATGCCCAGCATCCGATCGATTAGATCGATGTTATATTCACTTAGTATAGAGCGGTGGCTGGCGCTGTTTTCTCCAAGCAGGACCAGCTCATGCCGCCGCTTGCCCAGTACGAGAAACAAGGCCAGGAAACCGCTGAACACGTACAACCAGGGTGAAAACCGCTCAACCTCGATCACTGCGACGCCCGCGGCGATCCGCAAAATAAAGCCGGAGGCGACTACTAGGACATCTATCAGGACCATGTTCTTCAACCAGAACGTATACGCTACCTGCAAGACGAGGTAAATGAGCAATATCAGCGCCAGCGTGGGCGAGAGCAAATACCCGGCTGCGAGGCTAGAGGCTGCCAGAATCACGGCCGCCACCACAGCAACGCGAGGATCCAATTCGCCGCTCGGCAGTGGACGGTATTTCTTGGTAGGATGTTGTTTGTCCTTCTCGATGTCTACCAGATCATTCATCAGGTAGACAGCGCTGGACATAAGGCAGAGTAAGACAAACGCGGCGAGCGTGCGCAGCACGCTTTGCGGATCGGTAAGTTTGCGGTCAAAGAACAACGGGACAAAGACAAATACATTCTTTGACCACTGTCGCGGTCGCATCGACTTCAGCAGCGCAATAAACACAATCTTTCCCTACCATTTTTCCGCCCTGGATAAGGCGGGCAAGGGTTCTATTGTACCCGATCCACGGGCAAAACTGTTTGGGTGGCGCACGGCGCGCATACGCTTACCCGACTTATCCTAGACGCGGGAAAAAGGGAAATTTGCATAGAACGATGGGAAGGGGGCACAAACAAAAAACTTCCCCAACCGGGTTGCCGGTTGGGGAAGTAAAGAGGTTGGAAAGAAAAAGGAGTGGGCTAATCGCCGTTTATATCACCGTTGCACACATCGGCCGTATTGTTGTAGAACCAGTTATAAGAAATATACGGGTACATGTGATCCGTGCGCATCATGATGGAGATACGCCAGGCGCCAGCGAGCTCGGCCGGAATATCGAAGGTCGCTTCGAGCTGCCCGCCATCACCGGTTTCTAACGTGCCTGCCTCATAATAGGGGATCCACACCTGCTGCGCAGGTTTCATCCACATGCCGCCCGGCTGCATCTGCTGCGGACCCATCATAGGGCCGCTCATATTGTTATTCATCGGACGGCCCATGCTGTTATTCATCGGGCCACCCATATTGTTGTTCCACATACCACCCATGTTGTTATTCATCGGGCGCCCGTAAGGCATCGGTCGTGGCTGCATCGGCTGCGGATTGGTAGCAACGCCCATCTTCACCGCGAAAACCTGGTCGGCCGGGAAATCAGAGGTGACGATAGAAACCGTCTCGTTCTGGACAACGCTGCAAATCTTGAACGACGGCACGGGAGACTCTTTTTCGACAACAGCCTTGCCATTTTCGGAGCCGTCAGAACCGCCAAGCGGCGCCGAAACGGTGCGAATGGCCGTTGTCGAGGCAACCGTGGCCACCTGCGTCCCCGCTTCTGCGGCTGCATCGCCGGCGGCGAAGCGCAGCGTGCCGCTGTCTATCGGCAGATCCATCAATAGATCGCCTTCTTCAAAGAAATAGATAACGGCCGCGTCCAGGTACTGCAGGAACTGATCGGACAGGGAACCTTCCTCGCAAAAGGCCAGAGTCACAGCGCCGACAGTAATATCAATGCCGCCGCCTTCTTCAGTGACATAGGCGCCGGTGCCATTATTGCAGTCAGCCTGAATACCTATGGTACCGTCGTCGAAGAATTCGACCGTATACACTTCAGGGTTATCTATCGTAAGGGTGCCCTGGACAGGGTCGCTAAACTCTACCCAGTTCCAGGCGGTGCCGGTCAGGGAATCGCCTTCTTCCGTATCGGCTTCCTCGCCCGTCTCGGCATCGCTGGCCGCAACTGGCACAGTCATTATCTCGACATCTTCCGTGGGATTATCACGCGTGATCACTGGAATCGCGGTGTCATTGATGAAGAGCAAGTTGCCAGCGCCATCCTCGATCCGCGCCTGCATCGTGTAAGTATTAGCTTCCACGATAGCGGCAGGATCAAAGGATATCTCATAAGGAATCGGCACCTGCTGCCCGGCCGTCTCAATGACTTGCTCACCGACCACAACCGCGGGCGCATCGGCGAGGGAAGTGTCCTGAATCCGGACGGTCACAACTGCGTCATCGGGGAGTGCAATGCGCTGCAAATAGGTAACTGTTCCGGTCACACTGGCAGCGGCTTCCGTTTCTTCCGCTGCGGCCTCTTCTTCGGCCATCCCTACGCCCGCGAAGCGCAGCGTACCGGAATCAGCCGGCAAATCAAGCAAGAGGTCCTCGCCGTCGAACGAATAAACGGCGGCGTCATTCAGATATTGCAGGAACTGGTCAGACAACGACTCCGGTTCGCAGAGTGCAAGCGTTACCGCGCCGATGGCGATATCGATACTACCTGCGTCATCCGCGATGAATGTACCGCTGCCATTGTTGCAGTCAGCTACCACGCCAATCAGTCCCTCGGCGGTGAAGATAATCGTATACGACTCAGGGTTGTCGATGACCACTTGTCCCTGCACCGGATCCGTAAATTCGGTCCACTGCCACGTGTAGTCAACAAGCCCTGCGCCGGTGGTCGCTTCCTCACCTTCTCCCGCCCCGCCAACACCTTCTTCGGTGGTGGTTTCTTCAGCCGCTTCTTCGGTCGTTTCTTCCGTGGTGGCTTCAGTCTCTTCTGTCTCTACTGGTGTCTCGGCCTCGGTGGTTTCTACCGTAGCTTCCTTGGTGACCCCCGTAATGTCGACAGAATCAGCCACTTCAACGGCCGAATCCGTATTCCAGAACCAGTTAAAGGCGAAATAAGGGAAAATATGATCCGTCTGGGCGCGGATGGCAATACGTTCCTGACCCTGAAGCTCTTCCGGGATCTTGAAACGCATCTGCTGTGCGGAACCGTCACCGGAATTAAAACTGCCTACCTCAATTCCGTTTACGCCGCGTGTATAGATCTTGCCCATTGTCACGGTGAAATCCTGATCTTCCGGGAAATTCTCCGTTTCAAAGGCGGCCCAGGAATCTTCAGCCACGCCTATAATAGTAATCTTAGGCACAGGCTGCATGGGGAACCAGGGGCGCCAGTTGGGCATGGGCATGCCCCACATACCACCCATACCACCCATATTGCCCATACCACTCGGGCCACCCGGCCCACCCGGCGGACGCATGGGCGGCTGGGGCTGGGGTGGGCGTCTGGGCCCACTCGCCGATACGACGCTGAATACCAACGCCAGTACCAGAACCGCGAAGATCGCCGCGTACCTAAAGCGAGACGACTTCATTGTTCGGGCAACTCGCTGAAGCGACTTTGAGAACATGTCATTCCTCCTTGGCCAGGTTTTATAGACTAACTTTGTGGCATGTTACGCCTGCACAACAAGACAACCAAATGAGAGAATATGCGCTATACGCAATTCCCAGGCATGCGACATAGATTATGTCGTGTAACGCAGTATACATAAGATAACCACAAAAAGCTATAGAACATGCGTTTCTTATATGATGTGTAGACCGGATTTGGGAGGAATTCAGGGCCAGTTATGGCCATTTCACGTCATTTTTACCGCACCTGTCACAAAACGGCGCGCCGTCTCGGCCAACAGCGCGGCACCGATCGGCAAGACACTTTCGTCGATATCGAAGACGGCCGTATGGTGCGGCCGCTCAATACCATCCCGCGTCGCCGCGCCAAGCATAAACATAGCGCCCCTGACCTCTTGGGCCATGTAAGCAAAATCCTCAGCGCCCATGCCAAACGGGATGTCGCGTATCTTATCCGCATCCAGCAAGCTGTGAGCGACGTCACGCATCCAGCTGTTGGCCTGCGGATCGTTATACAACGCGGGATACCCTTCCGTGATTTTTAGCTCATAACTCCCGCCCATTACTTCGCTTAACTGGAAAGCTTTTTCCACTTCGGACCAGAGCTTCTCGCGCACCGCACTGTCAAAGGAACGGATCGTCCCTTTGAGCGCCACTTCATTGGGTATGACGTTGTGGATGTTGCCGCCCTGGACTTGACCCAGGCTGACGACGCAGGGCGAGAGAGGATCAATTCGCCGGGAGGGAATGGCGTAGAGCGTACTCAAGATTGCCGGCAGCATGGCCAGAGGGTCTGTTCCTTCATGAGGGTAGGCGCCATGCCCACCATCGCCGCGGACCCAGGCATCAAAGGCATCCACGGCTGCCATGCTGTAACCATCCTGGAAGAACAGTTCCCCGGTCGGGACAGTCGACCAGACATGCAGCGCGATGGCGGCATCCACACCCGACAACGCGCCATCCTCAATCATGGCTGTCGCGCCACTGGTGCCGTGTTCGTCAAACACCTCTTCCGCCGGCTGGAAAATGAACCGCACATTGCCATGCCATGATTCCTGCTCGAAACTCTGGCGCAGCAGGTGCGCTGCTCCCAGGAGCATGGCGGTATGTGCATCGTGGCCGCAGGCATGCATCACCCCATCGTTCTGAGAGCAAAACGTTAGATCATTCGCTTCCTTTATTGGAAGGGCATCCATATCGGCGCGAATAGCGATGGTGGGGCCCGACCCGGTTCCGAGGCGCCCAACAACCCCGGTTCGGCCAACCCCAGTTTCGATTTCTATGCCTCCAATCTCCTCCAGTGTTTCCGCCACCAGTGCCGCGGTGCGGAACTCCTGGAAACCCAACTCGGGGTTGCGGTGAATATCGCGGCGCAGGCGCACCATCTCGGGCGAGAGCGCCCGAGCCTTTGCTAACATATCAGTATTACCTTGATTCTGTTTCATGTTACTAGACTATGTTTGAAGCGGATTAATTTATGATTGTGGTACAAGCGGCAAGATATCGCGGATCGAGACCTTACTTGCCTCAAAATTTGCAAAGGTCACATCATCAAAAGGCAGATCATAGTGCTGAATCAGATATCCCATGAGAGCCAGATAGTTAGAAACTATTCGTTCTTCCCAATTTAGCCCTAAGGCGCGTGCCGCTGTCTTAAGAGCGTCCTCACGCCCCTCCAATTCCACAAAGTTACCGTAGGGCATTTCATCCACGACTACCTCCACTTCCCCCAGCTCAAATGTTTCGCGATATTTTTCATACGTTTGCTGCGGTGAGTAGCCAAGGCGCGACAATATGGCGGCCATCTTATCGAAGCTATCAAGCTGGACTTCGATCTCTTCCCGAATCTTGGCCTCACTCTGTTTGTCCAGAGCAGAAAGCCCTTTAAACGTAAGCAAAACGCCCGAATCCTCACGCAAGCGTAGTAGTTGCTCTTTGGCCAGAAGCGCCTGATCCGCTGTATCGAAGCGGACGTTGCGTTCGTGGACGCGTGGTTTCTTAATTTTCGCCCCGGCCTCAGCGAGCCGGAGCTGCATTTGGGCCAGGTCTTCAATCAGAAATTTGACTTCCACTTCCAGGTTATTCTCGCCTGCCATGTGCTTTTCGCTCCCCGTCATCGGCGCTAGGCGCGCCGATTCTCTCAGTCTGTGATTACCAGCAGCACCTGGTCCTTCTCAACACTAGCGCCAGGGGCCACGCGTATGTGCGCCACAACGCCATCGCGTGGTGCACGCAGCTCGTTTTCCATTTTCATCGATTCCAGGATGATGATCTGGTCACCCTTGCTGACCGCCTGCTCTTCTTGCACGGGTATCTTGACGATGACCCCTGGCATTGGTGAACGTATGACAGCGTCGCCTTCTACAGTGCCGAGATCACCGCGCGCGTTGGCCAGGCGTCGAGCACGCTCGTCTTCAACTTTAACCTCGTAAAGGTCGCCGTGAATCAGAACATGCCAGCAACCATCTTTTTCTTCAACGACCGCTTCCAAAGAGTGATTGTCAATGATTAAGGAGGTGACGCCGCTTCCTGGCATCTGGCAAAAGTCCGTCTCATAGACCTGGCCATTGACAGAAATCTTGTTGTGCTGGCCAACCTCAATCACAAACTCCTGCCCGTCAACTTGCGCATAGTATTTCATAATTCTCGCCCATCAAGTCGTCGCGCGACGAAACGCCGTGGCCATCCTGTTCATCGTGAACGGCCGTACCATTTCCAGATACTCCTCTCACCCGTTCCCGTATTGACTACCTGGGCGGCGCGTTCGCTCTGTTCATGATAAGTGAGGGCGGCCAGAATCGCCGCCTCCATCGTGTGTGGTGCGTCGCGATCGGTCATGCTGAATCGTTCTTCAACAAACGTGGTATCAAACGCGCCCGAAAGAAAACGATGACTCTCCATCATTTGTTGGTGGAATGGAATATTGGTCTTCACTCCCATAATGCGGTACTCCTCCAAGGCGCGACGCATGCGCAGCACCGCTTCAGCTCTCGTCTTGCCGTAACAAATGAGCTTGCTGATCATCGGATCGTAATAGGGTGTGATCTCAAAACCGGGAAAGACGCCTGTATCGATGCGTACTCCAGGACCAGTTGGCAGCTGGCTTGTTGTAATCGTTCCGGTCGACGGCAAATAGTCATTGTAGGGGTCTTCGGCATTGATGCGGCACTCGATTGCCCACCCGCTGATTATTACATCTTCCTGGCTGATACTGAGCCGCCGGCCGCGCGCGATGCGCAGCTGCTCCTGCACGATATCCACGCCGGTCACCAGCTCCGTGACGGGATGTTCCACCTGCAGACGGGTGTTCATTTCCAAAAAGTAGAAGTTCTTGTCGCGATCCACCAGAAACTCTACTGTTCCCGCGTTCACGTAGTCGACAGCACGCGCCGCGGCGACGGCCACTTGCCCCATTCGTTGGCGGAGATCATCGTCGACGACAACAGAAGGCGCTTCCTCGATCAACTTCTGGTGACGGCGCTGCAGGGAGCATTCTCGTTCGCCTAGAGAGACTATTTCGCCATGCGTGTCAGCCAGGACTTGGATTTCAATGTGGCGGCTTTCGCTAACCATCCGCTCGAGATACACTGTGTCATCGCCAAACGCGGCCAGGGCCTCCCGCTTGGCCGCGGCAATCGCGCCAGGCAGCTCTTTGGGATCAGTTACCGGCCGCATACCCTTTCCACCGCCGCCGGCAGAGGCTTTAACCAGCAGCGGAAAGCCGACCGATTCTGCGGCGGCGATCATTTCTTCATCGCGCAAGCCTGGCTCTGTACCTGGTACAACAGGCACCCCAGCCTGTACCATTTCAGCGCGTGCCGCCAGCTTGTGGCCCATCACATCAATCGCATGCGGTGAAGGGCCGACAAAAACCAATCCCGCTTCATAACAGGCGCGAGCGAAAGGAGCGTTCTCGGCGAGGAATCCATAGCCGGGATGAACTGCGTCGGCGCCCGCGCGCTTAGCTACGTCCAGAATTTTGTCTATAACAAGATAGCTTTCACGCGCCGGCGATGGGCCGATAAGATACGCTTCATCGGCAAAACGCACGTGGGGCGCGTTACGGTCGGCATCAGAGTAAATGGCAACGGTGGATAGGCCAAGTTCATGGCAGGCGCGCAAGATACGCATGGCGATCTCGCCCCGATTGGCTATCAGTACCTTATTAAATCGCCTGATATGTAGTTCTGGTAGTTCTTTCAGCATGCCTGTCTCGGAAGTTCATTTTACGCGGCAAGAGCCCACCCTCTAGAGCGGGATATTGCCATGCTTTTTTGGTGGGTTCTGGTCGCGCTTGTTCCGCAAAGTGTGCAGAGCGTTGATCAGCCGCGGCCGCGTCTCACTGGGCTCAATGATGTTGTCGATGTATCCCATCTGGGCCGCAATATATGGGTTGGCGAAGTGTTCTCGATATTGGGCAACGAGTTCCTCTTTCTTCGCCACCGGATCATCAGCTTCGGCCAATTCATTGCGGTAAATGATATTCACCGCACCATCCGGTCCCATGACCGCAATTTCGGCCGAAGGCCAGGCCAGGTTCAAATCGGCGCGAATATGCTTGCTGTTCATCACACAGTAAGCACCGCCATAGGCCTTACGAGTAACAACCGTAATCTTAGGCACGGTCGCTTCACAAAATGCATAAAGCAGCTTGGCGCCGTTACGGATGATGCCACCATGCTCCTGGTCTACGCCCGGCAGGAAGCCTGGTACGTCCTCAAAAACTATCAGAGGAACATTGAAACAGTCGCAGAAGCGCACAAAACGTGCCGCCTTCTCGCTGGCATCACTATCCAGCACGCCGGCCAGCACCATGGGCTGGTTGGCAACAATGCCCACGCTGAAGCCACCCAGGCGCGCGAAACCAATGACAATGTTTTGCGCGTAGAATTCCTGGATTTCATAAAACTCGCCTTCATCCACTACCAACTTGATGACTTCCTTGACGTCATACGGCTTGTTGGGATTGTCGGGGACGATTTCATTAAGGGCGTCTTCGGTACGCAGGTCGTCATCGCTCCCTGCCACGAAAGGCGGATCTTCCATATTATTGGATGGAAGATAGCTAAATAGCTCGCGAATCAAGAATAAGCCGTCCGCTTCAGACTCAGCGGCGACATGGGCCACGCCGCTCTTGGCATTGTGCGTCATTGCCCCACCCAGCTCCTCAAAAGTTACCTCTTCGCCGGTGACCGCTTTGACGACATCAGGGCCGGTGATAAACATATGGCTGCTTCCCTTAACCATCACGATGAAATCGGTGATGGCCGGGGAATAGACCGCGCCGCCGGCGCAAGGGCCCATGATCGCGCTGATTTGCGGCACAACGCCAGAAGCAAGGGTGTTACGCAAGAAAATGTCGGCATAACCACCCAGGCTGACCACGCCCTCTTGAATGCGCGCGCCGCCCGAATCATTAATGCCAATAACCGGCGCACCATTGCGCATCGCCATTTCCATTATTTTGCATATCTTTTCGGCATGTACACCGCTCAGGCTGCCGCCGAACACGGTGAAGTCCTGGCTAAAGACATAAACCAAACGGCCGTCTATCGTACCCCAACCCGTAACGACGCTGTCGCCTAGATACTGTTTGCTGCTCATGCCGAAATTGGTTTCGCGATGGACCACAAAACCATCAACTTCGCGGAAGGAACCTTTATCAAGCAGCAGATCAATGCGCTCGTGGGCTGTTAGTTTGCCTTTGGCGCGCTGGCGGGCAATTCGCTCCGCGCCTCCGCCCGATTTCGAGGCCTTGCGCATCTGATTTAGTTTTTCAATTTTGGGGTCCATAGCGATCGCAGACGGACGCCGCTCAGGTGACGGCCGTTTTCTCCTCCGAAAAGTATGATCTCGCCGCGCTGTTGTTCAAGGCCATAATGGTCCACACGAGCAAGGCGCCGGCAACAAGGCCATGTAAAAGCCAACGTTGTTCATTGATAGAAACTTGAGCAAAAAGGGCAAGAAAGGCCAACTCATAGGCCACATAACCCACAAGCAGCAGCGGCGCTAGCCACCGTGTTGCCTCGTTCCTGCGCCATATGGCAATTGCGGCGCCCAAAAAGATGAGCGACCATAGCAATGCCACAACCATTCGCAGACGCGGGTCGGGCCTGACATGCAGTTCCAATAATAATGCGGATTGCTGCCACAGTGCAACTACCTTCCAAAGCTGCAACGCGCTCAATAGAACGAAACCGAGAATTGTCAGGCTGATCAAACGCGGGCGTCTGGGGGCCTCGATCATGGGCACGGATTATATGCCACGGAAAAGTGGCAGCAAGATCACGGCCGATTCTCACTTTCTTTGCCCGATGTCCTGTAGAAAGTGGATAATAAGCTCGACGGGAGGTTGCGGCTGGATATGGAACAGCTTGATTGGAACAATGAGTGGCGCGGACTGGAGCCGGAACAACCAAAAGCGGGGCGTTGCGGCTGCTGGTTGGGCGTCCTTGGCCTGCTTGTCCTCTTCACAGCCACCTGCCTGGGAACGGTCTATTTCGCCTGGCGGCAGTTGGACCTGCCGGTCAATCCTGGCAGCATTTTGCTCGAGCCCACCGTTCCGCCGCTTGCCTCGCCGCCACCCGTCGACCAGCCGTTCGTCACCACGCGAGCCCCAGGGATTATCGCTACACAACCGCCTTTGGCCCCAACCGTCACCCTCGCCGGTGGTGCCCCTACGCCGGATCTGGAAGCGGGCGTGAGCGACGCGGTCCAAGCGCGCATGCAAACGGCGGCGCCGCAGATTGACGGAAACCTCAGCGACTGGGGCGATATCGAGGGAATTGAATCTCCCTATCGAGTATATAACATCCAGGGGTGGGACGGCAGCGATGACGTGCGCGCATTTTGGCAATTGGGCTGGGACGAAAACAATCTCTATGTCGCTGTGCAGGTTGAAGACGACACGCTCGTCCAGACCCAGCAGGGCAACACGATCTTTAAGGGTGATGGGGTGAGTCTGCAAATAGACACCCAACGCGCGGCGGATTTCGGCCCCGGCTTGAGCCCCGATGATTTTCAAATCAATCTCTCGCCTGGTGATTTTGCAGGCAACCCGCCGGCGGCCTATGCCTTTCGCGGCGACAACAGCGGCAGCCTCGTTGACCTGGCCCTGATTGGCATTGAGTACAGCGCGCTGCGTACGCAGGACGGCTATACGATAGAGGCGGCGATACCCTGGGCTGGGCTGAACACAACGCCCTATCCAGGGCTGCGGCTGGGTATTGCTCTCAATGTGAATGACAATGACACGCCGGGTACGGCCGAGCAGGAAATGATGAAATCACACGTGCCCACACGCCAATACGACGATCCGGCCAGTTGGGGTGTCCTTATTCTGAACTAGGGGTGTCTAAAGTCTCAAACTGGCCGCGCTGCCGGTTCTTGCGCACATTGTCCCAAGTGAAGATGCGGCCGTTCATTGCCACGTAAACGCCAGGTGGCAAGAGCTGTACGGCGCTCATGCTGCTGCCCAAATTAAAGAGCGAATCAGAACCGTAAACCGTAAAAGGTACCATCGCGCCGGTCAACACAATAGTCTTCGGCAGCTGCGCTTCGCCCAACAGGCGGGCTGTCTCGACAATCGTATCAGTGCCATGCGTCACCACAAGCAGTGATTCAGGCGCCCTCTGGCAGGCATCCAGGATTCGTAGGCGATCGTCCGCAGTCATGTATAGACTATCGATCATTTGATTTGTTTCTACTTCTACAGGAAACCCAATCCGTACTTGACGAAGAATATCGGGCAGGTGGGTGTTATGAAAGGTGAGCGTTCCTTCGATCTCGTCATACCGTTTATCGAATGTGCCACCGGTGACGATTATGCGCACCGGGGGCGGCGCGCCCTGGCTCTCCTCTGCAAGGATCATGGCTGCAATCCCGGGATGGTCTATGCCCGCCTGCTAGTCCGCGAGGGGCAGCGGGATACTATCAACTGTAAGCGGTGTCGGCAACGATTCGGGCTTGGCAGAGCGAGCGCGCGAGCGCGCACGCACAGGCGGGCACTGCCAGGCCTCAGGCGGAGTGTCACGGCGCAGATCTTTTAGCTGGGGCAGAATGCCGCAGGCGAAACACTGGTGCCGGCAGTCGATGCGCGTCTCCTCTTCCAGACTCATCAAGTAATCTTTGGACAAAAACTTCTTGGTTACCGCGATATCAATATGTTCCCAGGGGAACACCTCATCAAGGCGCCGGCGGCGATGCGTGTAGAAGCTGGGATCAATCTGTTCCTCAGCCAAAGCCTCTTCCCAGGCATCGGCGCGAAAATGATCGGCCCAGGCATCGAACTTGGCGCCCTTTTGCCACGCTTTCTCGACTACGGAGGCAAGGCGCCGGTCGCCGCGGCTCAAGAATCCCTCAAAGAAGGATTCCTCAGGATCGTTCCAGCGCAAGCGCAGTCCCTGGCCGCGAAGCTCATTACGCAGCATTTCCAGCTTCTTTTCCACGTGCGCCATGTCATCCATGGGCTCCCACTGAAAAGGCGTGTGCGGCTTGGGAATAAAGGTGCTCACGCCGACGTTGACGCTGGCTTTCTTGCCATGGACTTTCCTGCCCTCGGCCAGGACCTGTTTGGCTAGATCGACGATGGCAGCCACGTCTTCCAATTCTTCGGTCGGGTGACCAATCATGAAGTACAGCTTGATTGTGCGCCAATTTCGGCGGTAAATTTCGCGCGCCGTTTCTAACAACTCCTCGTGGCTGACGTATTTATTGATCGTGTTGCGCATCTTTTCCGTGGCCGCTTCGGGCGCAAGCGTAAAACCGCCGCGGCGGCTGTCGCCCAGGTTATCCATCAACTGCGTGGAAACCGTCTCTGTGCGCAGCGAAGGCAGCGAAATATTCAGACCGCGATCGCCAAAACGAAGGCCGATTTGCTCCGTGAGTTCCAATACGTGAGTATAGTCACTGGAAGAAAGAGAAAGTAGGGCAATCTCTTCGTAACCCGTTTCTTGAATGATCGCCTCCATCGCGGTCAGCACCTCTTCCACCGGACGTTCGCGCACCGGACGAGTGACCATACCGGCGTGACAGAACCGGCAGCCGCGCGTGCAGCCCCGCATAATCTCGATCGGGGCACGATTATGCACCGTCTCGATAAAGGGCACGATGAACTTGGTCACCGGGGGTGGCAGCTGGGGCACAATCGTTTTCAAGACGCGCGGCGGAGCCTCCGGCATATTAGGTGTTATCGCTGCGATTGTCTTATCCGTGTGATACGAGACATCATAAAAACGCGGCACATAGCAGCCCTCGATCTGGGCCAGGTAGCGCAGTTGTGTCACGCGATCAAGATGGCGGGCCGCACGCATTACGCCAATGATTTTGAGGATGGCCGCTTCGCCCTCACCTATTACAAACAGATCGATAAATGGCGCCATCGGTTCTGGGTTGTAACAGGCATGTCCGCCGGCGATCACGAGCGGGTAGCTCTCGTCCCGGTCTTCGCTGCGCAGCGGCATACGGGCCAGATCAAGGAGATTGAGCGCATTGGTGAAAAGCTGCTCGTAAGGCAGGCTGATCCCGAGCAGGTCAAAGTCGCGAACCGGGTGCTTACTCTCCAGCGAGAACAGCGGCAGTGCCTGCTCGCGCATGAGCGCTTCCATGTCCGTCCACGGACAGAAAACGCGCTCTGCCAGGAGATTCTTGTGCTTGTTGATGATGTCGTACAAGATCATCAGGCCCAGGTTGGACATGCCCAGATCGTAGAGGTCGGGAAAAGCGAGCGCTACCCTAAAGTCAATATCCGCCCACTCTTTTATAACCTGGTTGTATTCCCCACCCGTATAGCGGCCAGGTTTGGCCACTCGTAACAGGGTGCGTTCCAGCGCTTTGTTGATCGCTTCCGGTGTATTTGCCATAAAGAAATAGGTTGTTCCCGATTCGCGAGCGGTCACCTTTCGCCGGGCCGCTTCGCGAGGTTTTTAGTAATTTCTCTGATAAGTATAACGGAAAGCTCGCTTGCTTGTCAGGCATAGAAAACGGCCGCCCAGGGAATGCTCATGCCCCGGACGGCCGCTGTCTTTGTTTTGCCAGGTCGCCTGTCCTCTTACTGGACGCTTACACTCTGCTGCAACCGCGCATTACCGCCCGGTCCACTTGCTTCTATCACATAGAGAGCAAAGCCAGGGTTGGATGGGCAGTCATTCGTGGTACCCGCCAAGGGAGCACCGTTCCAAAGAACGACGCTGTCGCGCGAGATCACAACGCTGTTCACGTCACCTTCCACACGCCAATTGATCTGCACGCACTGTCCGGCATTGACTGTCGGCGGGGCGACAGTGAAGCTTGATATCTTGGGCGCCTGGTTAGAAGGCTCTACGAAAATCGTAATTTGCCTGATTTCGACCGAACCGTTTGTATTGAGGACGCGCAAGTTGTACGTTGTCGTGGTGCGCGGGCACTGCGTGCTGCTGTTCTGGCCCGTGGTTGGGTTATTACTATAATTCTGGCCGTCGGGGTAGAACCATACCGCCTGGATATTTTGCACGTCCCAGCTAAAGGTTACACATTCCCCTTCCCGGATATTCGTGCGGTTAACCGAGAAACTGATGGTTGGCGATGGCGTTTGCGTAGGCACAGGCACCGGAGTCGGCGGCGCCGGCACAGTTACACCGACCCATATGCGCTGGCCAAAGGGTTCCCCTTGATCGTTATGCATTTCCCAGAATCCTTGGTAAACGCCAGGGAACTGCGGGGCGACCAGATCAGCCCAAAAGTCATAAGTTTGTCCCGGCAAGACCTGCCCGCGAACCGGTACTGTCGTGCCGCCCATTTGCGCGGCGGCTACGTTGCCGGTCACATAGTTCAGGCTGTAGCTGGAATTCCAGGTGCAGGTGCCGATGTTTTGCACACGCCATCCCTTGCGGAACGCCTGTCCCGCTGCCACAACCGGCGGTGAAGTCATATTGTTGTCATCCATGTTCAGGTCGCCAATAAAAGCCATCGCGTCTGAACAACCGACGACAATCGTCTCGTCTGGCGGCATAGGTGTGACCTCTTCGATCGGCGCTACCTCGTCCAGGTTCAGATACTCTTCGGCCAGGTCAGCCAATACGCCCTGGTTCTGCAAGTTGGTTAGCGCTCTGTTGATCTCGTTGCGCAGTGTGTCCTCGCCCTGTGGAATGGCGATGGCAAAACGCTGGCGATTCAGCCCGGAGGCAACTATTTCAACGTCGAACTGTCGCGTCGCAACCTCGGCCGGCTTCTTGTCCATCATCACCAACTGCACGCGGCCCGCGACAAGATCGGCTACCGCCTGTTCCGCGGAGGCGTAAACATAAAGGTTCTCTTCAGGCATCAGGCCCGTATCCACAAGCTGGTCGCGCGCATACTTTTCGTATACGGAACTGGCCTGTACCCCCAACGTGTAGTTTGCCATGTCCGTTTCGCTGTTTATCTCTCCGACATCGCTGCCCGCGGCGGCAAGAACGGCATCTTCACCAATGTAGTAGACATTGGAGAAGTCGACCGACGCTTCTCGCTCGGGCGTGATTGAAAGGGCAGCAATAGCGACATCAATCTGATCGACCGCCAGCGCATCACCGATGCCGTCGAAGGCGAAATCCGTGAAGTCCACAATCAGGCCGAGTTCTTTGCCAATCTCGCGCATCAGGGCAACATCGAAGCCGTCGAGCTGCAGGTCACTGTTGTAGAACTCAAACGGAGGATAGTCTGCGGCGGTGCCGACGCTCACGCTCCCTTTCGCCTGGATGCGCGCCCAGGCCTGGTCCGGCTCATCCGCCAGTTCGCCATCGCTCTGCCCCGGGCCGCTTGTCGCTATGGCGATGCTGGTCGGCGTGACAATGGCGCCGGCCTGGGTCGGTTCGGCTGTCGCCGGCTCCTGCGGTGATTCGGCCGTAGGCGTCGCCTCCGGTGTCGAACAGCCTGCCAGCACACCAAGCAGAGCGATTAATAGAAGAGTATAAATAACAATGCGCTTTTCCTTCATTTCTCACCTCTACAAAGCGGGCGGTTCATCCACCGCTACTTCGCCAATTGTACACGAGCGTAGTAACTGTTGAAACAACAGTCAGTCGCAAGACGTATCGAGCTGCGGTTTTCCCTTACTTCTCCGCGCAGAAGGCAATCCATTCCTTGCGGTCATAGAGATCAAGCCCTGCCCACTCCGGATAACTCTCCACGCTCGCAAAGCCGGCGGATTCGAGAAGCGTAGCCATCTCATCTGCAGCGTAGGTCTGGTCACAAAGAGTGATCGCGGTCAATGATTCAGATTCGAGATCGATGATGTAGAAACGTTCGACAGAAAGTTGTTCGTCAGCCATCCAGTAACGTTCACCAAGATGTAAAAAAGGACGGCTGCCCCATAGGCCTTTGTCGTCCGTAAACCACCAGGTACTATGTTCCTTGTCCACTCGATCCTGGTTAAGCAGCTCAATAATCAGGCGACCGCCGGGCCTAAGAGCGGCGGCGATCTTCTGCAGCAGAGCCGCGGCTTCCTCGCGGCGGAAGACCGCCATCTGCCCATAGAGAAAAAGGGCAGCATCGAAAGAGGCGGGTTCTAGCTCAACCTCGCGAACGTCTTGTTCAATAAAGGTGCAGCGCGCCGCCACACCTTCCGCTGCTGCCAGCCGGCGCGCGTAGGCAATGGATGCCGGGCTGAAGTCAATACCGGTCACCAGGCAGCCTTTCTGGGCCAGATCAACGGCGTAAAGGCCAGGCCCGCAGGTGAAATCAAGGATGTTGTCGCCGGTCTTCAAATTCAGTTCCTGCCATAACCATGACAGGATGCGTTCCCGTTCCGGATCGGTACGTGAGGCGGCCCCGTGCGACTGATCCAGGTGTTCGGCCAGCATACGCTGCGAAAATTCAGCGTCGTTCCAGGGCAGATTGCCGCCATCCTGCCAGGGAACCGGGGGATCGGGCCGCCGCGCTATTTGCCACAGTATGCTGGATAGTTTCTCTGATTTAGGGGCCATCGTTATCACCTCATTGGTAAAGTCAAACAGCCATTATAACATCCGGCCGCTAATTGTCGGCCTGGTTTATGCGAATGTTGGTTTCAGCTACAATAAGGCCTAGCAGCGACGTTACCGGCCCTGGCCGGTCAGTGGCTGGCTTGCGCGCCCGAAGGCGCGGGCACATGGTCGGCTGCGGCATTTGCTCCATTAGCCGCTGCGGGAAGCATCACGCACAATGCCTTTACTGCCTGGCGAGATTCTCAACAAGCGCTATCGGATCACCGGGCTGCTTGGCAACGGCCGTTATGGCAACACCTATTGGGCCGTCGATGTGGCGACCGCAAGAGAAGTAGCGGTTAAAGAGTACCTGGACCCCTCTATAGATACACAAAGACGTTTCCGTGAGGAGGCCCGGCGTCTGAGCACTTTATCTCATCCGCAGCTGCCGAAGGTGCTGGACCATTTTGCCCTGGAGGACGTGGGCCAATATTTGATCAGCCAGTACGTGCCTGGCGTAAGCTGCCGACAGCTGCTGGCACAGTATGGGTTGCTGCCTTCTAGCCTGGTCATCACCTATTTGCAGGCCGCCTGCCGGCCGCTGGCTTACCTGCACGAGCACAAGATCCTGCACCTCGACATCAAACCGGCCAACATACGTATTGCACCCGATGGGGACATCTACCTAGTTGACAGTGGCCTAATGGGTCTGGGCATTCGGCCACACGAAGACAGCTATGGCTCGCCCGAGCAGCAGGCACAGAGTGAGGTAACGCCGGCGAGCGACATTTACAGCATGGGTGCGACGCTTTACACCTTACTCTGTGGCGAGAAGCCGGCAAAGGCGCTGGCGCGCGAAAGCGGCCTTGAAGAACTACGTGCCGCGCGTGAAGTCAATCCGGATGTGGAACCGTACCTGTCCCTGGTTGCCGCGCGTGCGATGTCTTTGCGCCCTGACGCGCGGTACGACACCGCCACCGATTTCAGCAACGCGCTGAACCGGCCGGCCGGATTCAAAGAGGAATCGTCACAAGGGCCGCGGCGCACCCAGGAACAGGTCATCGTGGCCCCCGCGCCTCGCCTGCCGCAGAGCAAGCGCCGGCAGATAGAACGGCGCACGATCTTCGGCCTGCTGGGGCTCCTTCTACTGGTAATCGCCGCCGGCCTGGCGTTTGGTGTGCTCAATATCGGCGGGCCGAACATCACAGAAGCCGAAGCGACGGCTACATTGGAATCGGCCGTCGTGTCGGCGCTAACCGCCCTGGCGCCCACACCCACGCCTATTCCCGAACCCACAAATCCGCCTACACCCACGCCCGAACCATTCATCACTGAAACCGGCTCGCGCATGTTATATGTACCCGCCGGGATTTACAGCATGGGCGATGACGAAAGCGATGAACGCGACGAACAACCTGCGCATCTCGTGCGGCTGGAAGCCTTCTACCTGGATGAAACAGAGGTTACCAATGGCGCCTATGCGCAGTGCGTAGATGCCGGCGTCTGCGATCCTCCTGACAGCAGCGGCGCCACCTTCCACAGCGCCTATTTTGGTGACCAAGCGTTCGATGATTTTCCCGTAATCTTTGTCAGTTGGTACGATGCCGATGTATTTTGTACCTGGCGCGGCGGCCGGCTTCCCAGCGAGGCGGAATGGGAAAAAGCAGCCGGATTTGAACCGGTTGAAGCAGTGAAAACAGGCTATCCGTGGGGCGACGGTTTTGATGGCACGCTGCTCAATTTCTGCGATGTCAATTGCCCGCGCGACTTCGCCGACGCCACGGTAGATGATGGGCACCGGGATACGGCCCCGGTAGGCAGCTACAGCAATGGGCGTTCCCCTATCGGCTTTTTTGACATGAGCGGCAATGTAATGGAATGGGTTGCCGACTGGTACAGCAATAGAGCCTACGCTGAATCGGCAGATACCAACCCGCTCGGGCCATTAGAAGGAAGCTTCAAGGTTATGCGCGGCGGATCCTGGCTTTCACAGGCGGAGGAGGTCCGCGTTACAGCGCGCGACTCGTTCGATCCTCTGGTTACCCGCGCCAACCTCGGTTTTCGCTGCGCTATGTCGCCGCAATAGCGTGAGACTATGGCACATAGCGTCAGCCACAAAGGAATTAATGATGACGACCCCCGGCGATCTCTCCCTACAGGCAGTTAGCAGCAGGCTGCGCAGTGGCGACTTGTCCCTGCTCGATTACCTGGCGGAATTAGAGTCGCGATTCGAAGTAGTCGAACCCCAGGTACATGCCTTTGTTCCTGAACAAGACCGCTTTGCACGGCTGCGCGAAGAGGCAGCGCGCCTGTTGCAGCAATACCCTACTGCCACGGCGCGGCCACCCCTCTTTGGCGTGCCGGTAGGCGTAAAAGACATCTACCATGTCGACGGTTTTGTAACCCGCGCCGGCAGCCGGCTGGACAGTGGTTTGCTCCAGGGCGAGCAGTCCGAAGCCATCAGCCGCGTGCGCGCCGCCGGCGCGCTGATTCTCGGCAAGACAGTTACCACCGAATTCGCCTATTTTGCGCCTGGGCCCACTCGGAATCCCCATAATCTCGATCACACACCCGGTGGATCCAGCAGCGGCTCCGCGGCGGCGGTAGCTGGCGGACTTTGCCCGCTGGCCTTCGGCACGCAGACCATTGGATCGATCAATCGCCCGGCAGCCTTCTGCGGCGTAGTTGGCTACAAACCAAGTTACGATCGCATCAGCAAAGCGGGCATCCTGCCACTTTCTCCATCGGCCGACCACGCCGGCTTTTTTGTGCGGCAGGCCGCTGATGTGGCGCAAGTAGCGCAGATTGTCTGCGGCGATTGGCAGCCAACAATGCCTGATCGCCCGCCCGTTCTGGCTGTACCGCAAGGTCCCTATCTCGGCTATGCTTCGGCGGAAGGCCTAGCCCACTTCGAACAAACCTGTACACGCCTGGCAGAGGCGGGACTGGCTCTTAAACGCGTGCCCCTGATGCCCAACTTCGCGGATATTGTTGACCACCACAAGCTCATCGTTGCTGCCGAGGCGGCGTTGACGCATGCGCAGTGGTATGCCATGTACGGCGATCTCTACCACCCCAAAACGGTCGCTTTGATTGAGGAGGGCCAGGCGGTAAGTGACGGCGCACTCGCAGAAGCACTCGCCGGTCGTTTTGAGCTGCGCGAGGCGCTGCACAGCGCGATGATCACTGAAGGCATCGACCTCTGGCTCTCCCCCTCGGCCGTGGGAGCGGCGCCGCGAGGCCTCGCTAACACCGGCGACCCGGTAATGAATCTGCCATGGTCTTTTGCCGGCCTGCCGTCTCTAACGCTGCCCTCCGGTTTGAGCAATAATGGCCTGCCATTGGGCCTGCAAGTGACTGGCGACTTCTACCAGGATGAGCTTCTCCTGGCCTGGGCACCCCTCCTGGAGAAGGCCCTGATAGCAGGGTAAACGACAGGCGCCGGGGCTTGACAAATTGGTTGTTTTTTATAGAATTAACTGAGGTTAATTTTCTGGTATGGTTCACCTAAAACGGTCGTTTTGACCACGAAAATGCCCATTTAGGGTCACTTAGTATGAATGACGAATCACAGCAGGACGAGCACGACCAGAGCTGTCTTGAATTACTTGATGAGGCCGTAGCGGCGCATGACGGCATTGTTCACGTGGAGCTGGACACAGCGGCGGAGCGCGTGCGCTTTGCCTATGACGCCCAGCGCATTTCAGAGGCGGATATCCAGCTGATCGCCGCTGCAATGGAGCCCACGCTGCACGAGCGTTGGAGCCACTGCACGATGCGTCTAGGCAGGCGCGGTGGGCGTGCCTGTGAATCATGCGCCCTGGCGCTGGAGCGCCAGGTGCAGCAGTTGCCCGGCGTGCGGCGGGCCACCGCCAGCTATGCCGGCGGCGTGATGAGTATCCAATATGATAACAAAGTAATCACGCCCGCAGAAGTTTCACAGAACGTGATGCAGTGGGGTGTTGATGTAGCGCCGTCCGCCGCAACACTGCCGGCCGAAATGCCGGAGGCGCCACAAACTAGTGTGGGAAAGGCGTGGCAGTGGACGCAAGGGCATCTGCCGGCGATTTTTACCGCGATAACTCTCATAACCATGGTCGCCGGGCGAATCGTAGAAAGCATGGCGGGCGCGCCGACCTATCTTGCCCCCTTATTCTATGCTGTCGCCTATGCCACGGGTGGTTATTACGGTCTGCGCGCCGGGCTGCAGTCCCTGCGGGCACACACCATTGACATTGACTTATTGATGATCCTGGCTGCCACCGGCGCCGCACTCGTGGGGCAGCCGTTTGAGGGCGCCCTGCTATTGTTCCTCTTCTCACTGTCCAATGTGCTGCAAGAATATGCCCTGGATCGCACGCGCAATGCGATCAGGTCCTTGATGGAGCTGCGGCCGTCCCAGGCGACTGTCAACCGCGACGGCCAGACGATCACGATGCCGATCGAAAAAGTCAGGATCGGCGATTTGATGCTTGTCAAACCCGGCGAGCGAATCGCCCTTGACGGCGTGGTGCGCAGCGGCGAGGGAGCCGTGGACCAGGCGTCAATCACCGGTGAATCCCTGCCGGTCAACAAGGAACCGGGCGACGCAGTCTTCGCAGGCACGATCAACAAGAATGGCTACCTGGAGATCGATGTCAGCAAGCTGGCCAAGGATTCCACCATAGCACGCCTGATTCAAATGGTGGAGGAAGCGCAGAGCGAAAAGGCCGAGACCCAGCGCTTCATTGATAAGTACGAGCAGTATTATGCCATCGCGGTAATCGTCCTGACGGCGCTGGCTATCGTGGTTCCTCCCCTGCTGCTGAATGAAGCCCCAACCCAATCTTTTTACCGGGCAATGACCATTCTCGTGGCCGCTTCGCCCTGCGCCATCGTGATCAGCACGCCGGCTACGGTGCTGTCCGCCATCGGCAACGGGGCGCGGCGCGGCGTGCTTTTCAAAGGCGGCAGCTACGTGGAGAACGCGGCGACTATGAAGGTCATTGCGTTTGATAAGACGGGCACCTTGACCGCCGGGCGGCCGCAAGTGACAGATATTGTGCTGTGCGAAACCTGGCGCGGCGAGCGTCATGAATTCCTGAGCCTGGCTGCCGCGGTGGAGGCGAAATCTGAACATCCGCTGGCTCTGGCCGTAGTAGAAGCAGCCCAACAAGAAGGTCTCATCGTTGCGGAAGCAATTAGCTTTCAGGCTATTACGGGCAAGGGCGTGCGAGCGGTGGTGAGCGACCGCACTCTGCATATCGGTAACTTACGCTATTTCTCCGACCATGCCCCGCAGGGCATCTCTGAAGCTGCGGTGATTGTCGAAGAATTGCAGCAGCAGGGGAAAACCAGCGTCGTGATGGCCCATATTGAAGGCGAAAGCGGCCAGGCGTCCGTGCTCGGCGTGATTGGCTTCGCCGATGTTTTGCGGCCCGATGCCGCGCAGGTGGTTCGCGATCTCTATGCCAAAGGGATTGAACACGTGGTGATGTTAACCGGCGATAATGAAGTCGTGGCGGCGCAAATTGCAGCGGAAGTCGGTGTCGACGACTATTATGCGGAGCTGCTTCCGGAAGACAAAGTAGATGTTGTGGAGCAGGTGCGCGCGAAATATGGGCCTGTAGCCATGGTTGGTGACGGTGTTAATGACGCGCCGGCTCTGGCGCGCGCCGATTTGGGCATTGCCATGGGCGCTGCAGGCACCGACGTGGCCCTCGAAACGGCCGATGTCGTGCTTATGTCCGACGATCTGGCCAATATTCCCTATGTGATTGGCTTGAGTAAGAAGACACGGCAGACACTGATCGTTAATCTCATTTTCGCCCTGGGCATGATCGGCCTGATGCTGGCCGCGATTTTCTTCCGTGACCTGGCTCTACCGGCGGCTGTTATTGGCCATGAAGGCGGTACTGTCCTGGTCTCGCTAAATGGCCTGCGCATGTTGACTTATGATCCCAAATAATGACCGAGTTCGCGGCGCCTCCCGCAGGCGTCGCGTTTAACAGGAAAACTACTAAAATGGTTGATCCCCTTATTGCCTTATTTATCGCAGCGGGCATAACGATTCTATTGATGGCGCTCTTCTGGCCGCGACGCGGCCTGGTGTCCCGCTGGCAGCAGGCGCAGCGAATGACGATGCGCGTGCGCAGCGAAGATGCGCTGAAGCACCTTTACAAATCTGAGATGGGCCGGCACACGCCTTCAATAGCCAGTGTGGCGGGTATGCTGCATATCAGCCTGAACGACGCGGCCTCGCTCATCAACCAAATGGAAGCTGATGGGCTGGTCAAGACTGAACAGGGCGAGATCGCGCTTACTGACAACGGCCGTGAAGCAGCCCTGCACATCATCCGCGCTCACCGGCTTTGGGAAAGCTATCTCGCCGAAGAGACCGGATACAATGAAGAGGTCTGGCATGAACAGGCCGACCAATGGGAACACGCCCTTACACCGGATGAGGCGGATGCTTTATCTGCGCAACTGGGCAATCCGCATTTCGACCCGCACGGCGATCCGATACCTACCGCCACAGGCAGCATCCGTGGGCATGGGGGGCGACCTTTGCCGCAGCTGACGGTCGGAACGACTGGACGTATCGTCCACCTTGAAGATGAGCCTGAAGCCGTCTATGCACAGCTGCTGGCAGAGGGCCTGCACCTTGGCCAGATGGTACACATTAGTGAGCTGCAGGAAAATCGCATCCGCTTCTGGTCCAACGGCGACGAGCATTTACTGGCGCCAATGGTCGCGGCCAATATTTCGGTCATGCCTCTGGACAGGAACGAGGTAGTTCCTGCGGATGAGCCGGAAAGCGTACCCCTTTCCATGCTAGAGCCGGGAGAAATTGCCGAGGTTATTCGCATCTCGCCGGCATCACGCGGCGTCGAACGCCGCCGCTTCCTGGACCTGGGCATCCTGCCCGGCACGCGAATCACGGCCGAGTTCGAGAGTCCCAGCGGCAATCCTATGGCTTACAAGATCCGCGGGGCAACCATCGCTCTGCGCGAAAACCAGGCCCAATACATCAGGGTAAGAAGATTGGAACCTTAAATCATGAGTACAGACGAAAAGACACTCAATAGACCCGTTATCGACAGTAGCGCCTGCGCGACTTGCCCCATGCATAACGCCGGCAACCTGCTAAAACTTGGCGTGGACATGACCGATTGGGATTATGTCCTCGCGCTGGCCGGAAACCCAAATACCGGCAAGAGCACAGTCTTTAATGCCTTGACCGGCCTGCGCCAGCACACCGGCAATTGGCCGGGTAAAACCGTAGCCCGCGCCGAGGGCGGCTACAGCTACAATGGCAACCGCTATAAGATCGTCGATCTCCCCGGCACCTATTCTTTGCTCTCAACCAGTCTCGATGAGGAGGTCGCGCGCGACTTCATCCTCTTCGGTCAGCCCGACGTGACCGTAATAATAGTCGACGCAACGCGGCTGGAGCGCAATCTAAATCTGGTGCTGCAGGTGCTCGAGATAACGGATCGTGCCGTGTTGTGCCTCAACCTGATAGACGAAGCGCGGCGGTACAATCTGGAAATAGACGAGCGGCGGCTGGCGCGCGACCTCGGCATCCCGGTTGTGCCCTGTGTTGCCCGCACCGGTGAAGGCCTGCCAGAGCTTCTAAAGGCGATAGAAGGTGTAGCGACCGGCGAAATCGTCTGTCGCCCCTACCGGCTAAAGAGCGAATCGCCCGGGATTCGACACGCCTTGGACACGCTGGTGCCCAAGATAGAGGCCGCTTATCCCGGCCTGCCGAACGCACGTTGGGTAGCGTTGCGGCTGCTTGATGGCGACCAGGGCATCGCACAGGCGCTGCGCAGCGGGGCGATTGGCGAACTGAATCAACCAGCGCCCGAGCCGCAGGAGGGGGCATCTATCCCACTGGAGGTGGTAGCATGACAACCGCGATCTTGCCTACAGACTCTGCTACTGTTGTAGATGAACTCCTGCAGACGGCAGAGAACCTGCGTTGGGAAGCGGGTCCTGACTTCCACGAGCATCTTATGGAGGAGATCTACGAGGACGCCGCGCGCCTGGCGGACCGTGCCGTCGTCTGGCCTGACGAAGAGCCGCGCTTTGACCTCGATCGCACGATCGACCGCGTCGTCACCAGCCGCATCTTTGGCTTCCCGCTCATGATCCTGCTTTTTGCTCTTGTCTTCTGGATCACTATCGTTGGCGCCAACATTCCTTCGCAATGGTTGTCTAATATCCTGATCGGCACTATTTACCCGCTGCTGCACGAGGGAGCCGATGCGATCAATATGCCCTGGTGGTTGTCCGGCGTTTTGATCGACGGTATGTATCTGGCGACGGCCTGGGTAGTCAGTGTCATGCTGCCGCCCATGGCGATTTTCTTTCCCCTATTCAGTCTATTGGAGGATTTTGGCTACCTGCCGCGCGTCTCCTTTAACCTGGACAACGCTTTTCGTAAGGCAGGCGCACATGGCAAGCAGTCATTGAGCATGATGATGGGCTTCGGCTGCAACGCGGCCGGCGTAGTAGCTACGCGCGTGATTGACAGTCCGCGCGAACGGCTGATTGCGATCATTACCAATAACTTCGCCCTTTGCAACGGCCGTTGGCCAACCCAGATCCTGATCGCCACGCTTTTCATCGGCGCTCTGGTGCCGGCCTACTTTGCCGGCCTCATTTCCGCCTTGGCCGTGGTTTTCATCGCCGTATTGGGCGTCGTGTTCACCTTTCTCGTCTCCTGGTCCCTGTCACGTACCATGCTGAAAGGGCAAGTATCAACCTTCAGCCTGGAACTGCCACCTTATCGGCCCCCGCAGGTGCTGCGCACCATTGGCACTTCCTTCGTGGACCGTACTTTGTACGTCTTGTGGCGGGCTGTGGTCTTCGCCATGCCCGCCGGCGCCGTGATCTGGCTCATTTCCAATGTAACCATTGGCGGAACCAGCATCGCCGAATATATGATCAATTTCCTCAATCCGTTCGGCATCTTGATCGGCCTGAACGGCATCATTCTCGTTGCCTATATCGTGGCCATCCCCGCCAACGAGATTGTAATCCCGACCATCCTTATGCTCAGCGTGCTAGTTACGGGCGCGCACGCCGGTTCCGGTGCGGGGGTGATGTTTCAGCTGGATTCGATGCAAGAAACGAAGGCGATCCTGGTGGCGGGCGGTTTCACGCTGCTAACCGCGATCAACCTGATGCTCTTTTCGTTGGTGCACAACCCCTGCTCGACGACGATATACACCATTTACAAAGAGACCAGCAGCAAACGCTGGGCGGCCGTATCCGCGCTGCTGCCGCTGTTGATGGGCTTTGTACTAACATTTGTCGTCGCTCAACTGTGGCGTCTTTTTATCGGACCCGGCTAAGGACAAATCCTCGACTGGGTGAATCGGGGCTTCCCGACCTATGCTGCTGCGCGGCTTCGCGCCCTATCAGAAATCGAGCAAAAGCTGTACATAGCCGCGCAGGGCTTCGGCCATTTGAGCGATAGCGATACTTTCCCCGGCTGTATGGGCCAGGATTGCTTCTCCAGGAGCGTATCCGATGATGGGCATACCGAAGGGCGCAAGGACACGGCCATCAGTAGCGAAGTGATAGCTGATCAGCTGCGGTTCATGCCCCATCCCGGCCCCAATCGCTGCGCGGGCACGCTGCATAAGCGCGCTTTCCGCCGGCGTGTCATACCCAAAGATAATCCTCTCGTCCGCTTCCAGGGGCGTTGGCTCGCTCTGCCAGGCATCCGTCACATAATAAGGCTGGTCACCCGCCAGATCGGCAATAAAAGCAAGCAGGCTTGCCTTGCTCTCGCTTGCGGTGCGAATATCAAGCAGCACCCTGGCCCAGGCCGGGATCACGTTGGCGCTCTTCGTATCCACCTCGATGATTGTCGGCGTGATCGTCGTGCGGCCAAGCATAGGATGCACAGCCAGGCTTGCAGCAGCGGCCGGCAGTTCCTCCAGAAAGTGGGCTAGGGCAAAATTAGGGTTGATTCCAAGTTCTGGCGTACTGGCATGTACCGACCGGCCGGGAAAGGTGACCCATAGCTGTACTATTCCCCGGTGACCAAGAGCAATCTGGTTTTCCGATGGTTCACCAAGCACGACCAGGGCCACGGGATAATCGACATGCTCCGCCCAATACAGGGCGCCGGCGCCGCCCACCTCTTCCTGCACCACGCCGCTGAATACCACGTCACGCCGGGGCTGTTGGCCCATTCGTTTTAGAGCTGCCATAGCATAAACCTGCACGGCAAGAGGACCCTTAATATCACAGGCGCCGCGGCCGATGATCCGGCCGTCGACAATCACGCCGGCAAATGGCGGCTGTGGCCATAAGGAGAGATCCCCGGGATCGACGTGGTCAAGGTGGGTATTGAGCACCAGAGCCGGCAGCTTACGATCCGCGCCGAAAATCCGGCCGTGCACGTTCCCTTTATCGTCAACTGCTACTTCATCAAAGGCCAGGCGTCGAAGTTCACCGGCCACGAGCGCAGCGACCGGTCCTTCCTCGCCTGACATGCTGGGCGTCTGGATCAGGCGCTGGGTAAAATCAACGCAGTCGTTTAGCAATGCCTGCCAATCTAGCTGTGCTGTGTTTTGATCATGTGCGTGCATCGGCAGCAACCTCCTCTTCTTGCAGCAGATGCAAGATAGCCATCGTATTCAGTGTCGCTTTAGGCACAAAGGACGGCGCCAGAACATACTCCTGGTCCTTAAGACCATCCGCCGACCGCTCTGAGCAATGAGCATTGCCCCCTGCGGGGCCGAGCCCGTCAAGGGTGGGTAGTTCCCGCCAGAAGTAATTACCGTCACTTAGGCCAGCCCGTTCTTCGGCAATAACCGTGCCGCCCAGGGCGTTGGCCGCTGCCTGCCAGGTATCCAAGAGCCGCATCGTGGCCTCATTGCGCTGCCAGGGCAGGACGCGTCTAATCACTTCTGTTTTCACGCGACAATCAAAACTGCCGTCATGCGCGCTAACCGTCGAAAATCCATTCAGCGCCAATACCGCGGCGACTCCTTCTTCATAGGTCGCCATGTCAAATGCACGCATTTCCACACTGGCCGAAGCGAAATGTGGCACACGATTAATCACCGTGCCGCCGGCCACTGTACCTACATTAAACGTGAGATTGCGGTCGTAGTCGGTCAGGCTGCAGATCCGTTCAATAACATCCGCCATCTGCACAATGGCGTTTGCGCCCTCATCGTGGGCGCTGCCGGCGTGCGCCGCTTTGCCTTCAACCTCAATGCGATAAATAGCCATCCCTTTGCGAGCCACAACAAGATGGGGTTGGTCCCCGCTCCAGTTTCCAGGCTCGAATATAAGACAGGCCAGTGCATCGCCACCCAGGCGCTCGACGCAAATACGGCCGAAGTCTCGCCCACCGACCTCTTCAGCCGCGTCCAATAGCACGACCCAGTTAACCGCTTCAAAAGCAGCCGGCGCAATGGTTTGTATAGCCGAAAGCACCATGTAGATCATGATCGTGCCGCCCTTGATATCCACGACGCCGGGGCCGTAAATGCGCTCACCTTCGACGCGCCAATGAAAATCATTACGCTGTTCTTCATCGGGCGGGAACACCGTGTCCAGGTGCGAGACAAGGCCGATGGTAGGCGCCCGGCGACCATCATTCGTCCGACCCGCCCGCGTAAGAATAAGGTGCCGGCCATAGAGTGGTTGTCCTGATTGTTCCGTTTCCGCGGAGAATCCCAGTCCCGCAAACAACCCGGCCGTTTGCTCGCCAAGGGTGTTCACCCCTTGTGCATTCGCCGTGAAGCTGTTTACGCCCACCATCTGCTCGAGCAGCGCCATGTAGTGGGGCATGTGCTGGCTCAGAAATGCTTCTATACGCCTCGCCTGTTCTTGGAACTGCATCACTATGGCGCCGCCATACCGGGCCGGACACGCTCACCTATCAGATGCAGGACACTCAGGATATTTAGCAGCGCCTTGGTCGCGTAAGAGTCAGGCAAGATAAATTCCTGCTCCTTGCTGCCGTCCGCGCTCCGTTCTGAACAATGAGCATTGCCGCCCTGCGGGCCGAGACCGTCGACGGTCGGGATGTGCTGCCAGGTCCAGTTGCCGTCACTAAGTCCGCCGCGCGACTGGGGCAGCACGTGGATTCCCAACGGCCGGCCCGCCAGATCCCAGGTTTGCAGCAGGCCATCTGAGCCGCTGTTTGGCCCCCAGGGTTCCCAGACACCGAGGACCTCAACATGTACGCGGCAGGGATAGCCATCGGCGCCGCTGGACACCGAGGAGTAACCATCGAATGCCATGATCTTTTCCAACGTCTCCCTAAATATTTGCGGCGAATAGGCGCGCATTTCCAGCGAGGCGCTGGCCTGATGGGGCACGCGGTTAATCACTGTGCCGCCGGCGATGGTGCCCACGTTCAGCGTTACCTGTTCATCATAATTAGTCAGCGCGGCCAGACGGCGGATCACATCCGCCAGCTGTAGAATGGCATTGGCCCCTTGATCGTGCGCTGTGCCGGCATGCGCCGCCCTACCTTCTACGCTCAGGCGAAAACGAGCCATACCTTTGCGATTAACCACCAGGTGCGAACTGTTTTCACCGTCTAGTTCAGCCTCGCCTCCCTCAAAGACAAGGGCTGCCAGCGTATCACCCGCCAACCGCTCCACGCACAATTTGCCAAAATCAGGCACCAGGGCCTCTTCGGCGGCGTTAAGCAACACGATCCAAGTCACACTGTTGTAGAGCCAAGGGGCCACCTCCTCTATGGCGGACAGCATGAGGTGAATCATTACCGTGCCGCCCTTAATATCATAGACGCCTGGGCCGTAAATCTTCCGCCCCGAAACGCGCCAGGAAAAGTCGTTTTCTACTTCTTCACCAGCAGGGTAAACCGTATCCAGATGGGAAATGAGGCCGATTTGTGGCGCCGCGCCATGGCCATTCGCAGAAGGCGCGCGGCGCGTTAACACTAGGTGCTGGCCGTAGCTGAAATCGGCCGCCTGCACCCGCTCGGCGCTGAAGCCAAGATCTGCAAAAGCCTCAATCGTCAATGAGCCTAGTTCGTTCACGCCCACCGGGTTGGCCGTGAAGCTGTTGATCGCCACCATCTGCCGCAATAATTCCAAATGGCGCGGCAGGCTAGCCTGTACGTGGGTTTCTAGCCCACTGATTAACTCAGATTGATCCATTCATTCCTGTTCGCATCGGCCCCATACTGTGTAGTAGATTTTGCCGGGGCAAAGGACCGGAGCAAACGGTAGTTATAACACTGACGGCAGGGCCAATCAACCGCCGGCAGCGTGCGAGTTTGACGCGCTGCGCAGCCACTCACCACTGTTGTGGCTGGGATTGCCTGTCAAACGGGGCCAACTTAGGTAAACTAACGCTCTTTGAACAATGAAGATAGTGTTAATCCAGTTTTTGAAATGAGCATAATGGCGGAGGTATCGTGGCAGGTGGGGCAGTAGCTGCAGGTGGGCGGCAGACCGTAGCGGCTGCACTTGCAATACTTGAACGAGGCGGCAATGCTGTCGACGCCGCAGTGGCTGCCTCTTTTGTCTCCTTCATTGCCGAAATCGGCGTTGTGCATTTGGGCGGCAGCGGCGTGGCCCATATATACGACCCTCAACTCGGCCGCTCCCTCGTTTACGACTTTTTCAGTGATACACCAGGACTGGGCAAACCTAAACCGCCGTTAAGTGAAATGGATTTTGCTGAGGTCTCTATCGATTTTGGGGCCACGACGCAGAGTTTTTTTCTCGGCCGCGCTTCGGTAGCCGTACCCGGCAATATCTTCGGCCTCTGGCGCCTGGCCCAGGATCACGCGCGCTTACCCTGGAAAGCGCTCCTTGAGCCAGCATTGGAAGTCGCGCGCAACGGCGTCCTGCTAGATACTTTTCAGGCCGATACCTGCGCCCTGCTAGCGCCGCTGTATACCAACACGGCTGAGATGCGCGATATTTTCTTGCGCAATGGCCGCATGATTGAGGCTGGAGAAGAACTGTTTGTTCCTAACCTGGCGGGCACGCTCGAAACGCTGGCCGTTGAGGGGGCGGAGCTGCTGCGCACCGGCGCGCTGGGCCAGGCGCTGGTGGCTGACCAGGTGGCGCATCGCGGCCTCCTCACCGCCACTGACCTGATCAACTATCAAACGCAGAGACTGTCCTCTATTCGTCTGCCATATCGCGCATACGAGGTGCTGTTGCCACCACCAAGTTCGACCGGTGGTGTATTGACTGCATTTAGCTTGAAGTTATTGTCGGCATTTGACGTCGGCCGACTGGCGCGTGGCGGCACGGAACACCTGCGGCTGCTGTACGAAATTTTGGCCGCGACCACCCGTGCTCGCCCTTTGTGGGAACGGTCCAGTGTGCAGATGCCCCTGCCGGAAGCAATCGGCCGTTTCTTGGATGATGCCTTTGTGAATCAATACGTGGCCGAAGTACAGGCAGCGCTGCGGGATCATTCCGCCACGCAGGCCGAAACCGAGCAGCCTGGGCCATCCAATACCAGCCACCTGAGCGTGATCGATGACCAAGGCATGACCGTGAGCCTGACCACTACGGCGGGTGAATCGGCCGGATACGTGGTGCCTGGAACAGGCTTCATTCCCAACAACATAATGGGTGAGGCGGACCTACATCCGGGCGGGTTCCACAACCGCCCTGCCGGCAAACGTATACCAACGATGATGACGCCCGTCGTTGTCTTGCAGGACGGCCAGCCGCGCGTCGCCGTGGGCAGCGGGGGGAGCATTCGCATTCGCAGCGCCATACTGCAGGTATTGAGCAATTTGCTTGACTTTGGCCTTACTTTAGACGAAGCGGTGAACGCGCCGCGTGTTCATATTGAGGATGGCGTGCTGCAGTGCGAGGCGGGTTTTGAT
>JBJYWX010000182.1:0-3507 GCA_046259695.1 Promineifilaceae bacterium (SeqCode)
AGACGCCTTATTTCGCGATTCACGTTATCTCCGTCCTCGCCGACCGCCTGCGGCGCATGCCGCCACCGCCGGACGCGCCCGTCTACGGCGAAGACGAAGAATAGGACGCAGAATAACACGGAAAGACGCGGATAAACGCGGAAAAGAAATTTGTCCAAATCCGCGTGCTTCCGCGCTTCTCAGCGCTCGTCCGCGTCCTATTTGTGCCTCTGGCTAAAGATTTAGCAGCAGGCGCAGACCCCCTACCAGCAAAATAAGGGCGAGAATTATACGCAGCAGGCGCGGATCGAGGCGCCGGCTGCCGAGGCGCGCGCCGAGTAAGCCGCCTAGCCCCGCCGCCGCGACCCAGAAGGCAATGCCCGCCGGAAGCGCCGGCGCGGCCGTCAGCCGCCCGGCCAGCCCGGCCAAGGAATTGAAGAGCACAAAGGCCGCGGTCACGCCCAGGGCATTCTTGGTGTCGGCCCAGCCGGTCAGGAGAAGCAGCGGAGCCAGGAAGGTGCCGCCGCCGATGCCCATCAAACCAGACATCAGGCCCAGAACAGCCCCGGCCAGGGCGATTAGCCACAGCGGCCGATCGGCCCGCACGGACGGCAAAGCGTGACCCTGCCGCGTGCTGCGCCACAGGCGCCAGGCGGTGTAAACCAGAACCGCGCCGACCAGGGGCCGGTAAATAAAGGGCGGCAGGGTCAGGTAGCCCCCGAGGTAGGCCATCGGCACCGAGGCCAGCGTAACGGGCCAGAAGATACGCGCCGTGAAGTAACCGGCCCGCAAATAGGAGATGGTGGCGATGGTGGACACCAGGATGTTCATGGAGAGCGCCGTGGGCCGGATAATGTCCGGGGGCAGGCCTGCCGCGCCCATCACGGCCACGTAGCCGGAGCCCCCGCCCAGACCGACAGCGCTGTAGAGAACGGCAATGACAAAGAAGAGGACGGCGAGGACTGTTTCCACTAGGCGCTTTGGTCTTTTCAGGAGGGAGGCGCAGGGCCTGTAAGCTGGAGCGCGCTTTCTGGTGGGCTGGGCCTAGTGGTAGGCGACTTGCTGCACGGCGGCGAGCAGCAGAACGGCGAAGGACAACCATCCGGACAGGTATGGCTGGCGCTTGAGGTAGAGGGCGCGCGCCGGAAGATAGGACGCCAGGAAGGCGACCAGCACAGCGGCCGTGAACCAGATCGAGTCCGGCAGTCCCAGACCGAGCAGCATGGCGCGCGCCTGCGCGGCGCTGAAGATGAGCATGGCATCGGTGCACAGCAGGGCGATAAGTGCCACCCAACTAAAACGGCCGTCCTCCGGCGCTATCGTGCTGTTCACCGGAAAAGCCAGCACCAGGACAACAAAGGCCGAAAAGCCAAGCCAGGCGCCGGGCGCATATACAAAGAGGGCGGAGGTGGAGCCCTCCTCCAGCAGGCCGGCGCTAACAGCGAAAATCGATTCAAAGAAGCCGAGCTGGTAAGCCAGGGTGGTGGCCATTAGCAGGGCAAAGACGAAGCCGGAAGCGGCGCGCAGGCGGCGATCGACCAGCCAGGCGGGCGGCGACCAGCGCGTGCCCGGCACGGGCAGTAATTTGCGGATGAGGTAGACGCCAAGACAAAATAGGACATAAAGCAGTACAAGCAGCAGCGCATTCCAGCCGGATGGGGATTGCAGCCGCTGCGACAGAGCGGGGAGCCAGACCAGCAGCGCCAACAGAGCCGCGCCATCGGCCAGCAACGGCAGCAGCGGTCGCAGGCCGCGGCCGGTTTGTTCATTCAGAGTCATGTTCATGGCGCGGATTATAACAGAAACAGGTGCTCCGTCAGCCATAGCCGGCGGCTTAACATTCGCTGTATCCGCGGTTGACCTGATCACACCCTATGCTATACTTCTCCCGGTAACGAGATTAAGCAAAGACGTTGATTGGGAGGAGTAGCTGAAGCGACAGCCTCCAGGGAGCGCCGGTCCCGGACTGCAAGCCGGCGCGCTGTTTGCCAGCGAAAGTCGCCCATGAGTCTTTCCGCTGATCCGGCGCTGCCCGGCCAGGCGGAAACGGGCCAGCCCGTTATAGCTGCTAAGAGCGCCGCCGCGCAAACGCGGTGGAAGCAAGGTGGTACCGCGTGAGTTGAACCCTCTCGTCCTTGTCCGGATGAGCGGGTTTTTTTGATCATGGAAGATAGTCCATTTTACGAACAGCCGTTGATTACGCCGCCGGCCGGCAGGCCCGCGCCGCGAATCTGGCGCGATCTGCCCTACCGGGAAGAAGATGACCCGGTCACACGCCTGGATATCTACCGTCCGGCGGCCGATCCCCCCGCCGGCGGCTACCCGCTGCTCGTTTTTTTGCACGGCGGGCCGCTCGGCGCTGGCCGGGACCAGCCGTGGCCGAAGGAATGGCGCGTGTTCCAGGATTACGGCCGTCTCGCCGCCGAACAAGGGCTGGCCGCGGTTGTAATAAATCACCGTTATGTCAATTACGATTGGCTGGTGCGCGCTATTGAGGATGTAGCCCAGGCGTTAAAAGTGATCGGCGCGAGCCAGGAGAGCTACGGCGTCAATGCGGCACGTTACGCCCTGTGGGCATTCTCAGGCGCGGGCATGCTGCTCAGCCCTTTTCTGGACGGCGATATACCCGGTCTGCGCGCGGTAGCTTGCTTCTACCCGATGCTGGACCTGACTCATGTCGAGCAGGCCATGGCAGCCTACAGTGACGAAGAGCTCATCGCGCTCTCACCGCTTTCGCACGTGGAGTTAATTCCGCGCGATCTGCCGCTGCTTGTCGCCCGCGGCGGGCTAGATAAGCCCGGCCTGAACCGCGCCATCGACAGCTTCGTGATGGAAGCGCTCTCGCGCAACAGGCGCCTTGAGCTGTTTAACCTGCCCTTCGATGGGCATAGTTTCGACATGTTTGGCGAGAGTGAGGCGGCGCGATCGGCCGTGACTGACGGTCTGGCCTTTCTCAAAAGGCACCTGTTTGAAGACAACGAGGAAACAAGTCATGAGTGAGATGCCCAAGGCGTATGAATTCGCCGGAACGGAAGAAAGATTATACAGCTGGTGGGAAGAAAACGGCTGGTTCAAGCCGGAAGCGCGGCCGCAAGACGCCGAACCGTTTGTCATTTCGATCCCCCCACCCAATGTGACCGGCGAACTGCATATGGGACATGCCATGTTTGTGGCCCTGGAAGATTTGATGATCCGGCGCGCGCGCATGCAGGGCAAAGCGGCGCTGTGGGTGCCCGGCGTGGATCACGCCGGCATCGCCACCCAGCTGCAGGTGGAGAAAATGCTGTTGAGCGAGGGCACCTCGCGCGTGGAAGTCGGCCGCGAGGTCTTCCTCGAGCGCACCTGGGCCTGGAAGGAAAAATATGGCGGCTATATCACGCAGCAGCTGCGCCGCCTGGGCGCTTCCTGTGACTGGGACCGCGAACGCTTCACCCTGGACGAGGGACTCTCCATGGCCGTGCGCGAGGCTTTCTTGCGCATGTACCGCATGGGCCTGATTTACCAGGATGAATACCTGGTCAACTGGTC
>JBJYWX010000183.1:0-6580 GCA_046259695.1 Promineifilaceae bacterium (SeqCode)
TGGCCTTTGCATCCCTGTTGGGCGGTAAGATGACCCTGATCGGTACCCCGGCCAACATTCTGGCCGCCGGTATCCTTACCGACGTGGGGCTTCCCAGCTTCGGATTCTTCGAATTCACGCCGATGGGTATGGTCGTACTGGCCACGGGCATCCTCTATATGGTAACCATCGGCCGTCGTTTCCTGCCGGTGCGCGAAAGCCCGCTTGCCAGCCAGGACGTGGAACGCCTGCGTGACTACGTAACGGATGTAAAAATATTACCGGGCAGCCGGCTGATCAACCAGACACTATTTGAATCGCGGCTGGGAGAAGACTTTGATTTTTCGGTCCTGGCCATTCGCCGCAAAGATGGCCAGCGGCCGGTGCCCACGCGGGAAACGGTGCTTGAAGAAGGGGATACGCTGGCCGTAGAGGGTTCCGCAGCGAACCTGCTCGCTGCCAGCCAGGCGCTGGGTCTGTCCATCGGCATGGATCAGGAACTGACCATGGAGGAGCTAGAGCCGGGCGATACGGAGATTATCGAGGCCACGCTGGCGCCCTACTCGCGCCTGGACGGCATTAGCCTGCGGGAGGCCCATTTCCGCGAGCGGTATGGTTTTACCGCACTGGCCATATCACGTGGTGGGCAGCTGATGACCCATCATTTGCGTGACGCGCCGCTGCAGTTCGGCGACACGCTGCTGCTGCAGGGGTCCGGCTATCGCGTTGAGGAACTGCAAGAGGGCGACGACTTCCTGGTTTTACAGCCCGTCAAAGTGGAACAATACCGGCGATCAAAGGCGCCCATCGCGATTGGCGCGCTGCTGGCGGCGATCGGGCTGACCATCTTCAGCGGCATGGACATCGCTCTGGCGATGGTGATCGCGGCGATGATAATTGTGTTGTCCGGCGCGCTGACGATTGAAGAAGCCTATGAAAGTGTCGACTGGCGTACCGTGTTCCTGGTGGCCGGCATGCTGCCCCTGGGACTGGCGATGGAGCAAACAGGCACGGCGCGTTTCCTGGCGGATATTGTACTGGGCGTGCTGGGCCCGCTGGGACCGCGGGCGGCGCTGGCAGGTATCTACCTCCTAGCGGCATTGATTACACAGCCGATGTCCAACGCGGCGGCGATCGTCCTGGTGGTGCCTATCGCGCTCGACACCGCCTTCGGTCTGGACGCCAACTATAAGACCTTCACCATGGCGGTGGTGATTGGCGCGGCCACGAGTTTTCTCTCACCCGTCGGCCACAAGGCGAATGTGCTGGTTTTTGGCCCAGGCGGCTATAAGTTTACCGATTACGCGCGGGTCGGCATTTGGCTGACAGTGATACTCTTGATCGTTTCGATGATCTTCTTGCCCATCTTCTGGCCACTCTAGGCGGGAGACAGACTGGGCAGCCGGCACCGGATAGGCAAAGCCAGGCCGTCATGATATCATAGCATATAAGCCCGCCTCGATGCTTTGCTGTGGATGCCGGCGAACAGGCGGCTGCCGGGCGCGGAAGGTGCGCGTGCCCGTTCGATTAGTATCACGTGGTAAAGAGGCTCATTTGAAGAAACAGCCTGCTTTTCCCCTGCGGCGCGACCTGGGGTCGCAGCTGCTGGTCATTTCCCTGGCCTTTATTGTACTGCTTATCTTGATAGGCGTTCTTTTTGACGCCTTTGCCCGCCGGCGCCTGCAGCATGACGTAAGCGCGGCGAACCTGGCCCTGGCCCAGGCGCTGGCCCAGGAGACCAGCGCCATGCTGGACAACGCCCTCGAAACGGTGCAGGGATTGGGCGCGTATCCGGCCGTGGAGGCCGCCGACGCCGCGGCCATGAGCCCGCTGTTTAGGACTATCATGGCCGGGCGCAACGATATCAACCTGACCTATCGCCTCGATGCAGGTGGGAAGATGCTTTTCCATTACCCGGTCGCGCCGGAGTCCACGGTGGGCGTCGACTTTTCCTTCCGGGATTATTTCCAGCGCGCCAGGGAGAGCAGGGAGCCACTGATTTCGCAAGGACGGATCTCGCCCACTACCAATGAGCCGGTAGCTACGGCCGTCATGCCTATCTGGGACGAAAACGGCGATTTCCAGGGGCTGGTCGGTACCAATCTGCGGCTGCAGGCTCTGAGTAATACGCTGGCCGGGATAGCCGAGCGGTACGGCGAGGCCGCGCAGTTCGAACTATTGATCGTTGACCATGCGGGGCAGACGGTAGCCCATTCCAGCATAGGCAATCTGCTGCAGGACGCCGGTGTGCAGCTGCCTCTGGTCGCGCGCGCGGTGCTTAGTGGGCAGTCTGGAACGGTGATTGCCGATGGTCCGGGCGGGGTGTCCTATCTCTACAGCTACGTCCCCATTCCGGATGCAGGATGGGGCGTGATCGTGGGCCAGCCTACTTCCGTCGCCTACGCTACCATCACCGCCTTCCGCCGCGGCCTGACTCTCGTAGTTGCCGGACTGATTTCGCTGGGATTTCTGTTCTGGCTGGCAATCTCGAGCAGAGTCATTGGGCCGCTGGAGCGGCTGGCGGTATTCAGCCAGGAGGTGGGCGTAGGGGAAACCTATTCGCCTGAAGCGCACCGTGACGCCTTGAGCCGGCTTACGGAGCGCCCAGACCAGATGGGCCTTCTGAGCCGCAGCCTGACGAGCATGCAGCGCGCGATTGAGGCGCGGCTCAACGAAGTGTCTACACTGCTGGAAACAAGCGCGGCGGTAGTTTCCACGCTCGATCAAGAAACGGTACTCAGCCGTATTCTGGAGCAAGCGGAGCGACTGCTGGATGTGCCGATGAGCGCTATTTTTGCCCTTGATGAAGCGCAAGGAATCTTCCGCGTCTATGCCAGCCGCGGCCTGCCGGAGTGGTATACGGATGAGGTGACAATCCGCCCGGATCAACCGGGATCGGTAACGATGCGCGCCATCCATTCCGGTGGCCCCATCCAGGTCAGCGATACCGAAACCAACCCGTCCTTCAGCCGAAATCGCGACCGGGCGCGGCGGGCCGGCTTTCGCTCAGTGATGGGCATGCCGCTGCCGGCGCAGCATACGCCGCCGGCAGCCCTGCTGGTTTTCCGGCCCGATGTGCATGAATTTACCAGGCAGGAAATCAACTTGCTGGCCACTTTTGCCAATCACGCCGCCATGGCGATCGAGAACTCTGCTTTGTTTGCGCGCAGCGATATGCGCCTGCAGGAGCAGACGCGGCGGCTGGAGTCGCTGATCCAGTCAATGCAGGATGGGCTGGTGCTGGAAGATATGAATGGTCGCGTGCTGTATGCCAACCGCAGCATGGCGGAGTGGAGCGGCCTGGACCAGGATGCCATCGCGGGCCGGTCGGTGTCCGAGCTGATGGATGGCCTGCTGACACGGGCGCACAATCGCACGGCCGTCATGGAACGCATTGAGCAGATACTCAACGAGTCCGGCGAAAGGCGCATTGAATTTCCCCTTGATCTGGGGAGTCGCCCGCGCCACCTGCGCCTGATCGTGTTCGACGTCACCGATCCGGCCGGCGCGGCCATCGGCCGGGGACGCATCGTGCAGGACGTCACGCAGCGCTACGAGCTGGACCGCATGAAGTCCAGCCTGATTTCAACCGTATCGCACGAGCTGCGTACGCCGCTGGCGGCCATCAAGGGGTACGCCTCCACTCTGCTGGCCGACGATGTGAATTGGGATGCCGCCAGTGAGCGGGAGTTCCTGGCGATTATTTCTGAAGAGACGGATCATCTGAGTGAGCTGGTGACGGATCTGCTGGATATGTCGCGCATTGAAGCGGGCAATCTCACCGTGGACCAGATCGCCTGTGACCTGCCGGAACTTATAGGGCAGGCGGCGCAGCGCGCCTACCCTTCTCCGGGCGAGTGCCTGGTGGTCGAACTTCCCCTGGACTGCCCGCCGGTGCTGGTCGATCCGCAGCGCATCGTGGCCGTGCTGCGCAACCTGATTGAGAACGCAGTTAAATACGGCGGAGCGAACAAGCCGGTGGGGATCACAGCCAGTGCAAACGGCGAATGGATCACGGTGCGCGTGAATGACCAGGGCCCGGGCATCGCACCGGAAGAAGTAGGACGCGTATTTGACAGCTTCTACCGCGCCGGTCAGGGGCAGACGCTTCAGGTGAAGGGGGCAGGGCTTGGCCTGGCTATTTCGCGGGGATTTGTGCGCGCGCACGGCGGCGATGTATGGATTGAGCCTTCGGATGAGGGGCTTTGCGTGGCCTTTTCGCTCCCGGTCGCTGAGCGTCGCCTGGGACTCTATGATGAATAAGACCTCCGTTCTTGTAGTAGATGACGAAGAGGCGCTGCGCGAGTTTGTACGCCGAAATCTGGAGGTACGTGGATTCCAGGTGCTGAGCGCGGCCAACGGGCTCGAAGCACTGGCTCAATTTCAGAATAACGCCGTTGATCTGGTAGTGCTGGACTTGATGATGCCGCACATGGACGGCCTGGAGACGGTGCGGCGCATTCGCCAGAGTTCGCTGGTGCCGGTGATTATTCTCTCAGCCATGGGCGAGGAAGAGGACAAGATTCGTGCCCTGGATATGGGCGCGGATGATTACCTGACGAAACCTTTTGGGGTAGGTGAGCTGTTGTCGCGCATCCAGGCGGTTCTGCGCCGCACGCGTTGGACGCAGCGGGATGCAGCGCAGAACATTCGCATGACCGCTGGTAACATCGTCGTTGATCTCGAGCGGCGTGAAGCGAGGCGCGCTGGCGTGCCGGTCGAATTGACGCCGACGGAGTTTGAGCTGCTGGCCTACCTGATGGAGCACGCGGGCAAGGCGCTGCCACATAAGGCGATCCTGCGCCACGTCTGGGGGCCGGAATATGGACAGGAAACCGAGTATTTGCGCGTCTATATCGGCCGTTTGCGCCAGAAACTGGAAGATGACCCCTCGGCGCCCGAACATTTGCTTACCATCCGCAGTGTCGGCTATGTGTTCGAGGCTTGATTTGGCAAACTGACCAAAAGAGCTCCCTCGTTTTTATACATTTTTTACATTTCCCCGGCCATCTTTATTCTTTGTTTCGGATCGCTCCCTACACTAAGAGCATGTGGAACGGCCGTCGCGCCAATCACCTGGCTAGGTAGAGGCGCCGCGGGTTTATTGTCTGGCCGGCGCAGGTCCCACCGGCGACCGGCCGCGCAGCAAAGGAGAGAAAAGATGCGCAGGTTGTGGGGAATCTTACTTATTCTACTGCTGGCAGTTGGTTTATCTGCCTGTGCGGCGCAAACGGAGCCGGCCGCGTCAAGCTCCTCCGGCGACGATGCCGGCGCGGCGACAGAGAGTGACAGCGGCGAGGCGATGGAGGAGCCGGCCGCAGAGAGCGAGAGCGGGGAAGCCATGGAAGGGGGCGGCGAAATGACGGTCGTCATCGGCTATACCGCCTCCCAGACTGGCAACCAGAATGTTTCCTCGACGCGGCAGGTCAATGGCCTGCAGCTTTGGATGGACGAAGTGAATGCCGCCGGCGGCATCGCACTGAGCGATGGCACAAAGGTCATGTTTGACGGCGTCTCTTACGACGATGAGAGCAACACGGACCGCGTACAGGAACTGTACACGCGGCTGGCAACCGAGGATGAAGCCGATTTCCTGATCAGCCCCTATTCCAGCGGCCTGACAGCGGCAGCAGCCGTGATCGCCGAACAATATGGCAAGGTCATGATTACCACGGGCGCCGCCTCGGATGATACCTACCAGCAGGGCCTGACCACGGTTTTCCAGGCTTACACGCCCGCCAGCCGCTACCTGACCGGCGCGCTTGACCTGCTGCAGGCCACCGATCCCGATGTCAGTAAACTGGCGTTCGTTTATGAGAACAGCAAGTTCTCGACCGACGTCGTCGAGGCGGCGCGGGCCTACGCGGAGTCCCTCGGCTACGAGGTCGTTCTGTTCGAGGGCTACGATCCGGAAACGACCGATTTTGGCCCGTTTATCAACAAAATAGTTGACGCCGGTCCGGACGCCATTTTGGGCGGCGGCCACTTCCAGGATGGCAGCACCTTCGCCCGCCAGCTGGACGAGAAGCAGGTGGCAGTCAACTTCTTCGTGCTGCTCGTCGCCCCGCCGGAACCCGATTTCGCGGACCTCGGCCAGGCCGCGGTGGGCGTTACTGGCCCCAGCCAGTGGGAGCCGCAGGCGGCGTTTACCGCCGAGTCGGCCGCGGATGCCGGCATGGAATTCTTCGGGCCGAACAGCAACGATTTTGTCACCGCCTATGAAGCAGCCTACGCGGGAGAAGAGCCTTCCTACCACTCGGCCGGTGGCTACGCGGCCGGCCTTATCCTGCAGAAGGCGATCATGGACGCCGACTCGGTCGATCCGGCGGCAGTGAAAGAGGCACTGGATGCCATGGATTTGCTGACCTTTTTCGGGCACATCCAGTTCGATACGTCGGAAGAGGCGCACGGCCTGCAGACGGGCCACTCGATGGTCTACATCCAGTGGCAGGACAATGGCGAGCTGGTGAAAGAGGTGGTATGGCCACAGGAAGGAGCAACGGCCGACCTGTTGTACCCCATGCCATAATGCTGCGGTTGGGTGCGAGGCGAAACACGCTGCGTGTTTCGCCTCGCACCCCCAATGCAAAGGAAGAGAGCT
>JBJYWX010000184.1:0-3178 GCA_046259695.1 Promineifilaceae bacterium (SeqCode)
CAAGCACAGCATTCTACCACACATCGTATCCTTCTACAAGAAGAATTGTTAATAACCAACAGAGGATTGAATCATGGGCGAAGAAACCACATCTTTAGGCGGCATTCATATTTCACCCGATGCTGTCGCAACCATCACATACCATGCCACGTTGGAATCATATGGTGTAGTGGGGCTGGCTCCCAAAAATCTGGTGGAGGGACTGGCCCATACGATTACCCGTGAACCAACGCGAGGTGTTTCCGTGGAATACGATGGGGAAAAAATTGATATTGAGATATACATTGTTGTGGAATACGGCACACGTATTTCATCTGTGGCGAATAGTGTCGCCAATACCGTTCGCTATCATGTGGAGAAGGCGTTGGGATTGCGTGTCAACACAATCAATGTGCACGTAGCCGGACTGCGTGTCAGCAATACAGATTGAGAATAGAGGAGCAAGAGGAACAATGGGATTGGATTCCCCGGACACACAGAAAAGGCTGGAGAAATTTCGCAAGGCTCCCATGGATGGGCAGTCGCTCAAGCGGCTGGTGGAAGCTGGGCTGACCTGGTTGCGCACCAACCAACAGATGGTTAACGCATTGAACGTTTTTCCCGTCCCGGATGGCGATACCGGCACCAACATGGTGCTGACGATGCAATCGGCTTATAACGAGATCAGCGCGTTGGGGCATCGCAATGTTGGCGATATGGCGGCGGCAGTTTCGCAGGGCGCGCTGATGGGTGCACGCGGAAACTCGGGCGTCATTCTGTCACAGTTGTGGCGCGGCTTTTCGCGCGGTTTGCAAGGGCAAGATGTGCTGGATGGCTCCGGGCTGGCCAAGGCTTTTGCGGAGGCACGCGATACGGCTTACAAAGGCGTTGTCCGCCCGGTGGAGGGCACGATCCTGACAGTCGCCAAGGATGTGGCTGCGGCAACGGAAGCAGCCTTGGGGTCCACGCAAGATCCGATTGAGATCCTGGCCTTGGCGGTGAAAGCTGCGGACGAATCGGTCGAACGGACCCCGGAATTGCTTCCGGTCCTCAAGCAGGCTGGTGTAGTCGACTCAGGCGGGAAGGGTTTGTACTTCATTCTGGAGGGCATGTTGCGTCACATTTATGGTGAACCATTGGACACACCGCTGGCATCCGTTCAGCCGCTTTCGGCCCTGGACTTCGAAAGCGCCATGCAGGAAGTCGAGGAGGGGCAAGACTTCGAGGTGGTAGTGGATTTCTACCCCGAAGCCGAATTGAATTTGCAATCTTTCTATGGCAAGCTGGAAGATATGGGCACATCTATCCAGGTAGGCGAGGGGGATGGTATGTACCGCATGCACATCCACGTGCCACTGGAGAACCGTTATTTGCCGATCGACTACATCATGGGCTTGGGAACGATCACCAAGGTGGCGATGGAAAACCTGCTGGCCCAGATGGATGATATCGACCAGAAGTCCAAAGACGACAAAATCGAGCTGACCCATGTCGAGCCAGGGCAGGTTGCCGTGGTGACTGTTTCGCCGGGCCCCGGCCTGAGTCGCATCTTTGCCAGTTTGGGTGTGGCCACGATTGTCGAAGGCGGGCAGACCATGAACCCTAGCACGCAAGAGATCCTGGCAGCCTTCGAGAACCTGCCAACTGACAAGGTCATTATCCTTCCAAATAACAAGAACATTATCATGGCGGCCAACCAGGCCAAAGATGTAACGGTCAAGAACGTACAGGTTGTGCCCAGTCGCAATATCCCGCAGGGACTCTCTGCTATGCTGGCTCTTAACCCGGATGACGAGGTCGAGGTCGTGGCAGAGAAGATGAATAAATCGTTGGATCTGGTGAAAGCCGGCGAAATCACGATTGCAACGCGCAGCGTGGAAATCGACGGTGTGGACGTAGAACAGGGGCAAGTGATCGCACTCTTGGACGGCAAACTGGTCTGCTCTGCAAAATCGGTGGAAGAGGCTTGCTTATGCATGTTAGGGAAAGCCAAAGCTGAGGAAAGCGAGTTGATTACACTCTTCTATGGCGAAGACCTGAGCGCTACCGAAGCCAACCGCATTGCCGATAAGGTGCGCGAGGCCTATCCGGGGCAGGAGATCGAAGTCCAGGATGGCGGACAGCCGCATTACCAATTCATTATTTCAGTAGAATAAACTCGCTAATGTTTGCCTATGTTCGGCCAGCAGTTCAACTGCTGGCCGAACATTATCCACCATCACCCTGCCCTCTCCCTTCAAGGAGAGGGGGAAGACATTGAATGAAACTTGGCATTGTCACTGATTCCACTTCGGATTTACCCCAATATCTGATCGATGAGCACGCTTTGGAAGTCATCCCCACACTCCTGATCCTGAATGGCAAGGAATATGCTGATGGAGAGGGGATTTCGCGGGATGAGTTTTATGCACGCCTGCCCGGAATGAAGAAACCGCCTACCACTGCTGCTCCCTCGATCGGAGAATTCACTGCCCGGTATCAAAAACTGTTCGACCTGGGCTGTGACCATATCCTGTCCATCCACGCTGCCGTGCAACTCACCACGATTGTGAATACGGCCCGTCAGGCTGCAGCTGGGTTTCTTGATCGTGTCACCATTCTGGATAGTGGCTCGCTGTCCCTGGGATTAGGCTTTCAGGTATTGGCTGCTGCCGAAGCTGCGGAGAACGGTTTGAAGGCGGCGCTGGCGGCAGTTGCCTCTACCCGCGAACGGATCAAGGTTTTCGCTGCGCTTGACACCATGAATAACCTGCGTCACAGCGGACGTGTCCCTTATGCGGTTGCCGCGCTGGGAGGGCTGTTGTCTATCAAGCCACTCATCGAGTTGGCGGAAGGAGTAGTCAAGCCGATTGGTGCAGTGCGTACTACCCGCCAGGCCAACGAGCGTATGGCCGGCCTGATGAAAGCCAGCGGCGCAATGGAACGTCTGGCCATCCTGCACACCGGCGCGGAGAAGCGCGCCAGAGAATTTTTGGACCGCATGATGAAAGAGATCAGCCAGTCGATTCCACGCGATATCATGTTATTGAACGTCACGCCGGTGATCGGCACACACGTTGGGCCATATGGGCTGGGTTTTGCAGCGGTAAGAGCACAGTAATCCACAGATTACGCAGATTGCACAGAAAAAATCTGTGAAATACCCCGTGGGTATGATGCCTGTGCAATCTGCGGATACTTCCTCCCCATGATAAAATAC
>JBJYWX010000185.1:0-5144 GCA_046259695.1 Promineifilaceae bacterium (SeqCode)
GTATTGACACACACCGCCTCCAGAATCTATATTTAATTTGCCTGCGGCAAATTTGTATTTAAATTTTCCCTGCCTGAATTGGGTTTTGCCGAGAAAAGTAAAAAGCCAATAGATTTACAAACAGCGCCTTGAGTTTCTCAGGGCGTTTTTTGTTGCCCTACTCCGCCGGTCTTTTTTCCCGGCGGCGCCGGCCCGGTAGCCTTCAGTTCGGATTCCTCCTAGGTCGCAGTGGCTTAAGCCACACATTCTGGCGAATGGATTTAGCAGACGACATCTCTTACTAACTGCCAGGACTGGATCATGCTAGACGGATGAAAAGGGACTTGTCAAATTTGAACGTTCGTCCGTTCAACCGTTCGAACGTTCGCTTTCGTTGTCCCGCTTTTTATCTCCTTGTTCTTCACGCGCTTTCTGCAAATAAAGGTCCAGCGCCCGCTGCACCATGCCGCCCAGCGTCGGTTTCCGTTTTCCGGCACGAACAGCCTCCAACTGCAGCTGCTGCAATGCCTGGAACTGATCCGCGAAAACATCAAAGGCGTGCCGCTTTATCATCCGTTGGTGCGATGGCACTTTCGATCGTTCGTCCGTACGATCGTTCGTCCGTTCAACCGTTCGATCGTCCAACCGTTCGTCCGGTTTAGCAGACCGCTTTTTACTCCCTGCTCGTTTGCCGGCGCTCTTTTTGCCTGCGGGCACTGGGGTAGCGCTCTTTTTCTTCACCGGCGGCGGTGCGGCCGCGGCGTCGCGAAAGAAGGCCGAGCCCTGGCGTAACTCATTGAGAACAGCCTCTTCATTTATCTTTTTTGTCATGGCCAAATAGTTCCTTAATCAGGCGAGAATAAGCCGCCGCGCTTTTAGATTTGGGCCGGTAGGCAAAGATATCTTTCTTGTTGATGTGCGCGTCGCGAATATCGGTGTTACGGGGGATAACGGTGGTGATCACGTCATCGGTATAGGTCTGGCGCAAGAGTTTTAGGCTCGTTTTGCTGTTGATCGTCGGGTCGCTCATGGTGAAGAGATAGCCCAACAGCTTCAGGCTCGGATTGAAGAACTCGCGCACCTCGCGCACCGTCTTATTCAACTGCACCAGGGAATCCAGTTCAAAATAGCCTGGCGAAACAACGACCAGCACACTGTCGGCCGCGGTCAGGGCGTTGAGCGTCAACCAGGAAAGCGCCGGAGGGCAGTCGATGATGGTGTGATCGTACTTCTTCTTCACCTCATCCAGGCGCCTTTTTAAGCGCGACTCTCTGTGATCTTTGGCCGCTGTCAGCTCAATATCGGTATTGGAAAGTAAGATATGCGCAGGCACGATATCTACCCCCGGCACTTCCGTCTCGTGGATCGTCAGCGGCGCGCGTTCTAAAATCGTGGCAAAGAGCGTCTCTTCCTTGGGGATCTCCTGGTAGTGGGGGAGCAATGTCTTTGAAGCGTTAGCCTGGCTGTCCACATCAATGAGCAAAACCTTTTTACTGCCACGGCCTAAACCTGCAGAAAGTGTTATGGCGGTCGTGCTTTTGCCGGTTCCACCTTTTTGTGAAGCGATAGCAATTACCATGTTTGTTTAATAGCCCAAAAGTCCAAGCGGAGTATTCCGGACCATTACCAATCGCTTTATCTTACAGGGGTCGTAACTGTGATTTCAAGAGGTAAAAAGAGCTGCTCTGGCCGGCAGGTCACAACAGTATGTCTGCAAGATGTGGGGGATATCCTTCAAAAGTGGCGCTCTCGCTGCGCCATCCGCATTTTCAGAGGGTGGCAAGGGAAGTTTCATAGCAAGCGCCGCTGGCGATAGGTCGGCGCCTCTCGGTCGCGCTGACGCGGTCGCGAGCGCTTGCGCCCCGCGATTTCCTCCTCAATCGTCTCCGGCCGGCCCTGATAATCCATGGTCTCCGGGCGCAGCTGGGCCAGGCGCCCCTGGTTGCGACGGCGCTGCTTGGGGCTGCCGATCATGCCAAAAAACATGCCCAGGGCGAACAGCTCGACGCCCTCCCGCCGCGTAAGGATCTCGGCATGGGAGAGGGAATAGGCGGAGAGGTCTTTCAGGCGGCGCATTTTGGCGTCCAGGTCCAGGGGACGTCGTTCGTGCTCCAGCTCCCACAGCTGGGCCATCGCCTCCGCAGCGATGGGCAATAGATCTGTTGGCTGTCGCTCCCGCATCCTCCCCGGTTAGTGTAGCATCGGTTTTCAAATGCCGGAGAGCATAAAGATCGCCTTGGCCAGGTCGAAGTCCCTCTGCCCCGGCGGCAGGCTCTGCCAGTAGGCCAGCGCACGCTCCGTGATTTCATCCAGCCGCTGCCACTGCCCCTCATCGTGATCCAGGATTTTAGTGAAGCGATACTCCAGGTCGTCGCCGTAGAAGGCCAGGTACAGCTTATCCTGGCCTGCCATGCGGGTCAGGGTATGTAGCTGGTCCGCTTCGCCCACATTGAGGAAGGATTCGAAGAAGAAGGGCTGCGCCGGCCGGTCAAAGATGCGTACACCAAGGCGCACGAGGGGCGCGGTGGGCATCTCGACAAGCTCCCAGCGGTAACTGGCCGGCTGGCCGCGAAAACCTTCGATGTCCGCGTCCGGTGCGTGGCAGACATGGACCACGCCGACGTTGGTTTCTACCGCGAGCGAGCCGTAGCCGGACTGCTCAAAGACCTGGCGTACCTCGGGTAGCAGTTCATTGGGCGCGGCGAAGCGGCTCGTCCAGGCGCGCTGCTCATCATCCCAGCGCAGGCGCAACGTGGGCGCCGGCGGCTGCTCCAACAAGGGCGTGAGCGCCGCCTGTATGGCGTCTGTTTGTGCGCCGAAGGAGCGGCGCAGATGGGGCACGCTGTCCGGCTCAATGCGCATCCGGCAGGCGAGGCCGCGCTCGCCGCCTGCGGTCATGGGGTGAAGCCGGCATTCGCCGTAGGTCTCGGAGACGGATTGCAGCCAGGCGGGATCCGCCGGATGAGGACGGTCGACCATCAGCAAGCCTACCAGGCGGTCCGGCCGGTTTGGATAATGTGTCAGACCGTATCCCGAAAAAGTGTCTTCCGTTCCCGGATGGCTCAGATAATGTAAAACGCCGCGGCCAACAATCTCTTTGTGCGGTTCCCGTTCCCCCATTAGGGTGAGTATACACCCTCTGGTCAAGGCGCTACCGGCAACCCACTATCCAGGATAGAAAGCCGGACGAACTGGGAAGATATCCACCATTGGCAGATGGCGAGCACTGGAGAGTTGGGAACTGGAAACGCACGTCTTAGAGCCAAAACCCACAAACTAACACGAGTAGCAACTGGAGCGGGGAGGAACATAGCTACTGTAGTTCCTTTTCCTTGCGGCGGCGCTTAAGATCTGGCAGTTATTGCGGGGAAGGTCACGCTTGAGATCTGCCCGACCAGACAGGGCCGCGGAGCACGGCATAGCGCGTGGAACCGCAGCCAGGGAGAGAAGCCTTTGTTGCTGCCCATTCCTTGGCCTGCAGTTCTTTCGCCGCGAACTACCGGCGTTTGCGCAGCCGGCGCCAGCGCTCCAAAATACTCAGCGCTTTGTCAACGGTACCCGTGGTATGGTAGGCGAGCAGCGCCGCCGCGCCCAGAATCGCCAACAGTGCCGCGAAGAGGCCGCCAGCCTTGATGAGATCTAATTGCATAAGCAATATGTTCCTTAGACCAGCTGGCTTTTTCGCACAGGTGGGCAGTAATTGTGCGGCCCTACAACAAGCGGTCGGACCAAACGTACGAACCCTTTTGTGTCATTGGCAGTTGTAGCGACTTCAGTGAAAATTGAGGGTGCCAATTGACTTGGTCACCTGGCACAAAACCAGAGGTGTTCACTCATGAAAGTCCCATGCGTCTTCAAAAACAAGCGGGCTTTCTATCTTGTAAGTCGATCTGATCGTAGGGGAAAGGAATGTCCCATGTCAATGGTCAAAGGGGATCAAAGGGAGCGCAGCTGGCTGGCGAGAATTAAGCAAATTTGAAGCATCTTTCAGCGTGGAAAAAAGTTCGGCCGTTTTGCCCTTCGGTAGTATAATTCAGGGCATGTTCACCTTCCTAAAACGGGTCGATCCTGAAGAGCATATGGACCGCTGGTACATGGTCTTTGTACAGGCCAGTTTGCTGGATCCGGTGGCGGTGATTTGCGCCTGGGGAAACCGCCGCAACAGCTACCAGCAGCTGCGGGTACTGCCGGCCGCATCGCAAGAGGAAGCATTGGCCAGGGCCGCGGAAATAGTCAAAATGAAACTGGCTCGGGGGTATGAGATAGTCAGCGAAGGCAGAGGAGATGATTACATCAGGCCTTCATCACGCAGGATCTCACGCAGTGTCTCGATAACACCAGCCTCTTGCTCAGCAGTGATTGCCGGTCGCGGAATGGCAAACGCTTCACCAGCGCTGGTCTCGAAGTAGCATAGCTCCCCCTCTTCGCTGGGGAGCGTCTTCACCAATTGCATACCACCTGATTCAACCATCATTAGACAGAAGCAATACTGAAATGCCTCACGAACGGGCTGCGGTTGGGCGTCGATATAGGCGCTGAATATCTGGAGTTTTGCAGGTAGTTCTTCCATCAACGAGTTCCCACGCCCACTTTACAGACAACTGGCCAGATGAAAGTGGCTCTCCCTCATAAAGAGTGCAGATTTCGATTTTTGGTTTTGGCGCGCCCTTCTTGTTCTGTTTTTCCTCTGAAGCTAAGGGGACTTATGAACCTACTGATTCTACGCCGTCAGCAGGTTGCACTATTGGTGCGGGAGAGCCATGAAAGTGGTCACATTTGGGGCGTTAGACTCCGCCAGTTAGAACCAGAAAGACAGCCTGTCATTTAACGGGTTAGACCTCAATGTTTTTGACAACCAAAAACATTGAGGCGGGCAGCGCCGTAGCCCAGGTGAGGATACACAGTAAGAGCAGCAAAAAACCGAGTCTCGTTTTCACGACCGTCCTCCTTTGGCTTGTGAAACGCCCGGCGCCAGCAGGCTAAACAGCGACACGAGGCGCCGGCGCAGATACCGAAAGCAAAACATGCCTCGCGCACACCCTATCATGCCATAAAAAAACATCGCTTGTCATCATACTTCCGGCGAAAATCACGCGTGGCGCAATCGTGCGCGCACCCCGAACCCTGCAGGGTCTCGTGTCGCCTGGCAGGCACGCTGGTTTCAC
>JBJYWX010000186.1:0-2768 GCA_046259695.1 Promineifilaceae bacterium (SeqCode)
ACAGACGTCCTGCCCTTAGCGCAGCCCCTCACCCCGCGCGAAGAAGAGATACTGAACTGCCTGGGTGACGAAATGAGCAACCGCCAGATCGCCGAGCATCTGACCATTTCGTTGAACACCGTCAAATGGTACGTGCGCCAGATCTACAGCAAGCTTGGCGTAGACAACCGGGAGGAAGCAGTGACCCGCGCGCGGAGCCTTGGTCTGCTGCTGCCGGAAGAACAGGGCGGCCCAATCAGGAACAACCTGCCGCTGGCGTCGAAACCTCTCACCCCGCGCGAGGAAGAGATCCTGTCCCTCATAGGACAGGGCAAAACGAACCGCCAGATCGCCGAGGAATTGACCGTCGCCCGCAACACGGTGAAGTGGTATGTGCGCCAGATCTACAACAAGCTCGGCGTGAACAATCGCGAGGAGTCGGCCGACCGTGCGCGGGAGCTGGGGCTGCTGACGGAGGTAGTGATATTTTCTCAAGGGCTTCGCGGTTATGAAATTCGGGAGCGGCTGGGGACTGGCCGCTATGGCCTCGTTTACCGCGCCTATCAGACGGCCGTGCAGCGTGAAGTCGCCGTCAAGACAATCCTGCCACGCCTCGCCAACCAGCCGAACTTCATCCGCCGCTTTGAATTTGAGGCACGCCTGGTGGCCCGCCTCGAACATCCCAACATCGTACCCCTCTATGATTACTGGCGCGATCCCAGTGGCGCGTTTCTGGTGATGCGCTGGCTGCGCGGCGGCAACCTGCGCGAAGCATTGTCCAGTGGCCCGCTGAGCCTGGAGACAACCAGCGGCCTGGTCGAGCAGATCACGTCCGCATTGAACTTCGCGCACGAGCAAAACGTCATCCATCAAGATATCAGACCGGCCAACATCCTGCTTGACGAGGACCATAACGCCTATGTGGCCGACTTCGGAATCGGTTTGCTGGTTGAACAGCCTGGTATGCCGGATCGTTTGGAAAACGACTACGAATACGCGCTCTCGAGCCCGATCGAGTACAGTTCTCCCGAACAGCTGCGCGGAACGCCGCCGACCCCCCTGTCCGACATTTATAACCTGGGGCTGGTACTCTATGAAATGATCACTGGCGAGCACCCGTTTGCTGCGCTGCCGCCAAAAGAAATTCGCCGCCGCCAGCTGGTTGACCCCCTGCCGCTGATCCACGAACGGCGTCTCGACATCCCCCCGGCTGTTGACGAGGTGATCCGCAAGGCAACGAACAAAGACCCCGCGCTGCGCTTCCAAAATGCACTGGCGTTCTGCACCGCTTTTGCCGAGGCTGTCTCCGGAAAAAAAGAACAGATCCCGGCGACGGTTTCCAGGATCGGGGCGAAAGCCGTTAACCCTTACAAGGGGCTGCGGCCGTTTATCGAATCGGATGCCGTCGATTTCTTCGGCCGCGACAGGTTGGTACAGAGCCTGCTGGCCAGGCTGGCCGGTGGCGAAAACGAGCGGATCCTGGCCGTTGTCGGCCCGAGCGGCAGCGGCAAATCGAGCGTGGTGCGCGCTGGCCTTATCCCGGCCCTGCGTTCCGGGGCGCTACCGGGATCAGCGGATTGGTTCTTTATCCAGATGAACCCTGGACGGCACCCGTTTGAAGAGCTGGAAGCCGCCTTGCTGCGCGTGGCCGTTAATCCCCCTGAGAGCCTGCTGGACCAACTTCACGAGGATAACCATGGTTTGAACCGCTCTCTACTAAGCTGCCTGCCGGATGAAAACGGGAACCTGTTTTTGCTCATCGATCAATTCGAAGAACTTTTCACCCTGGTCGAGGAGGAGGCGGTGCGCCAAAAGTTCCTGGACATGCTGGCCGAGGCGGTTGACGATGTCGACGGCCGTCTGACGCTGGCTATTACGCTGCGCGCGGATTTTTACGACCGCCCCTTAAAATATGCTCAATTCGGCCAGCTCATCGGTGGTCATACCGAGGCGGTCTTACCTTTGTCGGCCGCGGAATTAGAAGAGGCAATCGTGCAGCCTGCGGAGGAGGCCGGCGCCTATTTTGAAGAGGGTCTGGCGGCGCGGATCATTGACGATGTACGGCACCAACCGGGCGCGCTGCCTTTGCTACAGTACGCGTTAACCGAACTTTATGATAACCGGGACGGCCAAGCGCTCACACACGCGGCTTATGAAGAAATCGGGGGCGTTACCGGCGCCCTGGCTCAGAGTGCAGAGGCGCTTTACCTGGCCCAAAATCCGCAAGAACAAGAAGCGCTGCGTCAGGTGTTCTTGAGGCTGGTTGCCGGCGAGGGGGATGCTGCAGGTGCAGGAGAAGGGATGCGCCGCCGCGAATCGCTTGAAACCCTTCTGGCACTTTACCCGGAAGACGATCAACTGCGCGAAATCATCAACAGCTACGCTTCGGCACGGCTGCTAACACTCGATTACGATCCGCTGACCCGCCTGCCCACAGTGGAAGTGGCCCACGAAGCCTTGATCGACGAATGGCGACGGCTGCACGATTGGCTTGCCGAGAGCAAAGATGATCTTTACCAGCAGCAGCGGCTCAACAGTCTGGCCAATGAGTGGATGGCGCAAGATCGCGATTCCGGTCTTCTGCTGCGCGAAACGCGCCTCGATCAACTGGCCGCCTGGGCGCAAAACAGCAGCCTGATCCTTACCCCAGAGGAACATGAGTACCTGGCGCTCAGCCTGGCCGCCCGGCGAGAACGCCGGGCGGAGGAAGAAGCGCGCCGGCAACAAGAATTAGAGAACGCGCGCCAGCTGGCGGAAACGGAAAAGAAACGGGCTGAGGAGCAAAGCGC
>JBJYWX010000187.1:0-2844 GCA_046259695.1 Promineifilaceae bacterium (SeqCode)
TCGCTATCCGTATACGTCTGTACCGAAACGGTCGGGTGCTCGGAAGAGTCATCGCCGCTACTGGACTTGGCAATGAGCGTCTCAAGCGTTTCGAGGTATTTGGTCTTCTCGTCTTCTGTGGTCTCGGGCCGGAATACGTGTACGACATCGATCTGCTGGCATCCGCCGTCGCAGAAGTAACCGGCAGCATCCAGGGCAGTCTGGATCTGCATGGGGTCGGCAATTGGCACCAGGACTTTTTCGAAGGGCGGCGTGCGCGAACTCTGGACGATCAGCGATTCACAGTTCACCTCGCGCACGATACGGTCGATGTTGCTTCCGATATACGACGATGTGCTGTGACTGTCGCCTCGCCAGCCCATGATCAGTAGATCGATATTGTGTTCTTCGGTCGTCTGAATGATGGCATCCGCCGCGTTATGGGCAATTCGTACGAGCGTCTGCACGCGTACACCGTCGGCTTCCACAATCTGCGCGCCCTGCGCGGTCAATGCCCTGCTTTCTTTCAGATATCTTCGCCCGGCGGACAGGGGCAGTTGGTCCGGTACCGTGATGACGTTGAGCAGTATTACGCTGCCGTTTTGCCGCCGTGCGGCATTCAAAGCAGGCTGAATCAATACAGGTAGCGAAGCCGGATTGGCGATCGGCACGAGGACCGTGTAGCCGTCATCCACGCCTTCCACCGCCAGTCGCTCTTCCATAATGATGGGCGTGCGCTCTTCTTCGCGTTTGCGTGGTCTAGCGTAGAGGTAGTAGATACCAAAACCGATGGCGAGCCACAAAATCGTGAAGTACCATGCCGTCGGAGAATAGCGGAACATGAATATGGCGAGCATGAACTTGATGCAAATGACGACGATCGGAATCACCGGAAAGAAGGGCATCAAATACCCGTAGCGCAGGCGATCGCCGTACTTTCTCCGAATGATGATGACCGCTAGATTAACCTGCAAAAAGAGCAACAGGAACATGACGTCAGCGGCAGCAGCGACATCCTCGATGGGTATTGCGATGGCCATGAACAAGATGAGGGCGCCGCTAAACATGAGCGCCTTGTAAGGCGTGCGCGTCCATGGGTTGATCTCCGCAAAGGCTTTGGGCAAGTTGCGGTCTCTGCCCATGGCGAAGGAAACGCGCGTCGACGAAAACGTTGTGGCGTTCAGCGCACTCATGGTCGAGAGAATACCACCAATCAACAACAGCACTGTACCCAAGGGCATGAATTGCCGCGCGGCTTCGGCGACGCCAAGTTCGGCGTGTTCCGCTAGCCACTGATAGGTTTCGATCGGTGTATCCGGCGTCACCGCCCCAATCGAAACAAAAGCAACCAGCATATAGATAGGAATAACGATGGCGAGGGAGAGGAAGACTGCTTTCGGGATGTTCGTGCGCGGGCGCTTCACCTCTTCACCCGCCTGCACGATAATTTCATATCCCTCGAATGCGATGAACGTCAACCCCATGGCTGTGAAGATGCCACCCAAGCCATTGGGGGCGAAATCGGTGAACTTGTTAAGAAACTCCGGGTTTCGATAGATTGCCCATAGACCGCTGACAATGAAGAAACCCAGGATTAGGATTTTGAGGACAGTGACGATATTCCCGGCCATTCCGGTTTCGGATACGCCCCGGAAGTTGATGCCCAGAAAGATCAGTATGATGATGACCGCGAAAACCTTGCCTGCTATGCCCCCCTCCGGACCGATAAATGGCACGCCCAGCTCATTCAGCACGAGTGTAATATAAGAGCCAAAACCTAGTGCATATAGGCTGCCGGCCACCGCGTGGGCGAACCAACTCATCCAGCCGGCCTGGAAGGCATTAGGACCCGGTAGGGCTTCTCTGACCCACAGATATCCACCGCCTGCCTCGGGGATGGCCGACCCGAGTTCGGCATAGGCCATGGCCGTGAACACAGTGATAATGCCGTTCAGCGAGAACGCGAGGATCAGCGCAGGTCCGGCCGCGCCCGCCGCAATGCCCGTAAGCACGAAAATGCCGGCGCCAATCATTGCACCGACGCCGATCATAGTCACATCAAACAGGGAAAGGTCGCGGCTCAATTCTGTGTTGGCTGCTGCCATGGTAGCCTTTCAGTGTTATTGGCGGGAGCTAGTGCGCAGCACTTAGCGCAGTGTCGAGTTCAGTTGCCGCCTTTGCGTCAATCGTGCTCGATTAGGCCGTGCCGACAAAGTGGATAACCGCAATCAGGCGTTCACTACGCGGTGTTTTCCCGGATAGGCGGTCGCGCTGGCGTCGTGATTGATAGGGTCAATTGTAGCGTACTGGCGTTCTTGGCTCAAGATCACGCGAAACGCGCCCTTCAGATCCATCAAATTGCGATACAATTTAGGTCATCCACATAGGCTACATTGTCCGCCACAGATCCTGGCGCCGCAGTGAAGCTGCGGAGCCGTCGAACCGGCCCCGGTGAGCGACAGTGGTCGCCTGCTGCCATGTGCGTGCGAACTTGACACCTGCACTCGGGTAATCTACGATTTCGTCCGTTGGCCAGAACCTGAATCCCCGCATTGCCGGCGTGCTTCAGGAGCGCAAGCTGGCAGTCCTTAGGCACAGCCGGTTCAATCCGCCGCACAAACGCAATCAACGCACCCGTGTCTCGCGCGGGCCATGGAACATACTATGAGGAAACCTTGGGCAGCATCGATTTGGATAGCGTTCGGCATGGTGGCTGCGCTACTGGCGACGGCCCACGTGATGGCAGCGCCCGCAATCCAGACCACAGACACACCTCTGCGGCCACCTACCGTTCCAGCCGAGCGGTTCGGGATCCTCAGCCCTTACACGGCGCTTGGCTCCGGGATCGACGGTGCATCACTGGTC
>JBJYWX010000188.1:0-7962 GCA_046259695.1 Promineifilaceae bacterium (SeqCode)
ATCGTGCCCAGGCGAGCGGTTCTCTGGTTCTATGGAATCTGATCGAACGCAGCACCAAGGCAATGTCTTTCCAGAGCCTTAAGGCATTTCTGGATTTTGTCATGTGCGATGATAGGACAGCGCTGGATCGGCTAGAGGGCATTGAGCCCGAACTGATTCAGGAAAGGAAACAGCCAGAGTTCGGGCGTCTGGCGCGGCTGCGCTCGCTACCCTACACGGACACAGACGCCTACCGGTTGCTCAAAGCCGCTACAGAAGCCTTTGTCACGGTGAACTGCGGCGTTTTTGAGCGCGCGACGGACTTCGACGAGGATACTTTGCTTCGCCGCGCTGGTGCCGAAAGCGCAGATCTGAATACCTTGTGGAACAACTACTTAAAACAGATCAATGGTACCAGCGACCGCACGCTCCCCTACTTGATGTTGGTTCAGAGTAAGCTCGGCGATGACCGCTTATTAGACAATATCATTAGTACCCACAGCGAAGAGCTCGACGCAGTGCGCCGCTTGTGCTACGGCACGTTGCGCGAAAAACTGCACCATCCGTGTTTCCTGGAGCTCATTTGGTCCTACTGGGAAGAGCAAGGCTTGCTGGTTCAGACAATGAACGTAATCAGCCGACGCTTCCAGAACGTACGCGCTCCGGGTGAACGCGATCCCCTCGCCGAGCTGGAGATCGACCCGCTGCGGCCACTCAATAACCTGGTCTGGGGCTACGTGCAAGATGAACAGCACCGCCTCTCTCTGGTACGTCGCGCCTACGAGTATGATCACCACTACGGCCTTCGCCTGGAAGGGAAGGCAGTGCCGCCATTGACTCCGGCCGATAGCCGCAGCCGTTTCTTGGAATCATTCCACAACCTAATAAATGTCACCGCTGCCTATTACAAGCAGGCCGATGACCTCACGATCCGTGCCGATGCCTTCCCGGTGCTCAATGCACTAAAGGATTTGCATCTAGTGGTAACCGAGGGTGCGCACAACCAGTTTGGCGATCTGCCGGTCACGGCGCGTATTGAGATGCTGATGCAACAGTGGCTTCTGGCCCGGCCAGAGTTCCGAGAGTTCCTACCTACGCGTGTCATGGTTGCCTACCCTGAGCCCTGGATGGATCGTGTCGACGCGATGAAGAGGCTGCAGGGCTGGGACAACACAACCATCACCCATTACCACAACCTAGCTGTTTTTGGCGAGCAGCTGTTGCTCTCCGTGCGCTACGGCGCCTGGAGTGGCATCAACGATGCCAACGAGGCTGAGGTATGGGCTAACTTCTGGCGGCCGCAGGTACAAGGTTATGGACATGCCTACAAGGCAGTCACCAGTGTCAATTTGGTCGAAGCAGCGACGGTGCAGAGCGTACAGCAGCAGCGCGTAGATTTTACGACCCAACCGTCGCAGCTGATCCATGCCCGGGCCCAGCGCACCGGGAACGGCACCTCTGCCAACGGTCGGACACCGGTAGCTGTCCAACAGCCACCCACGTCAAACCTGCGGCGGCGCAAGGCCGCGAGTCAAAGCAGTAGTGACTGAAAACATCGTGCTTGACTTTACTAGGACCCAGTACCTGGGCTTAACACACGGTTATCGCACGCTACGCCCGTGGTCCGCTCTGACCACGGGCGTGCCGGCGGCCCTGCGTGAGCCAGTACTTGCTAGCGAGATCGCCGGCCAATTCACCAGACTACAGGGAGCAGAATGTAGTCTCCTGGGCCGTTCAACGCTCCACATTTTCTGGGATTTATGCGGTATGCTAACATCGAAAAACAACGCCATCCTAATTGACAGCGGTAGCTACGCCATCGCCCGCTGGGGTGCCGAACGTGCGGCAGGGCGAGGTGTTTTGGTTGAGTCTTTTTCCCACCACGATCCGCAGGCATTGGCGCGACACCTACAACGCCTACCTGCAGGCCGCCGTCCTGTAATCATCGCCGACGGACTGTGCAGTATTTGTGGTTGCACTGCCCCGCTGCGCGCGTACGCGGCGCTAGCCAAGACTACAGCGGGGATGTTACTAATCGATGATTCGCAAGCACTGGGTCTCCTTGGAGCCAGTCCTACCCCCTGGAAACCATACGGTCTTGGTGGGGGTGGTTCCCTCGCCTGGAGCGGTATTAGAGACGCGCATATATTGGTTATCAGCTCCCTGGCCAAGGCATTTGGCGCGCCGCTAGCCGTTCTGACCGGGAGCGCCGTTCAAGTAGAGATCTTTGCCCGTCAGAGCGAGACTCGTATGCATTGCAGCCCGCCTTCACTGGCTGACCTCTGCGCCGCCGAGCGCGCGCTGGGACTAAACAATATACGAGGTGATCTGCTGCGCGCACGGCTACTCGCTCTTGTGAAGCGCTTCCGCCACCGCATGCAGCAGGTCGGCGTTCGCATGGTTGGAGGTCTTTTCCCAGTTCAAACTCTTGCAACACTGACAGGAGAAAAGGCTGTTAGAACGTGGCGCCAGCTGCGGGAAGCGGGAGTGAACGCTCTGCTACGACAGGATCACCGACGCCAGCCACGGCTAAGCTTTATTGTCACCTCCGCCCACAGTCCTGACGATATTGATGCGGCTGCCAGCATCTTGATCGCAACGATTTTTAGACCGACTCTTGCTGACACCAACAAACTCTAAGGAGAAAGATAATGCGCGGCTCAAAGAAAATTCATCTACGCAAGCAGGCTCACAACCACTGTTCAAGCAATCTGTTGCGGTCGCGCGGTAAGTTTGCCGACGGTTAAGCGTCATTAAGGTAGGAGGTAATGATGAACACATTTCAAGGAGTATCAACGACAACAATTGAACCCGAGGATCAATTTCTCGGTTCACTGGTAGATAGCGTCGTGAGCCGCTTCCGCATCGAGGACCGCACACACCTGACGCCGAAGAGCAAGCGTATCCGCAGTCGCGACCCGAAAACCGTTTATGCGCTGGTATTACACCAGATGGCTTTCAGCCGCGGCAACGATCCAAGTAAGTATGATAAAGTCACGGCTCATTATGCCATATTGCCTGACGGGAAGATTCTGCAGCTTCACCCGGTTTCAGCTTATCTCTATGCCTCAAACGGTTTCAATCGCGGCAGCGTCGCCGTGGAATTTGCTGGTAACTTTCCAAACACGCGCGGCCGCTGTTGGCAGCAGGACAAGTACGGCTGCCACACCCTAACCGCGGCCCAGATTGAGGCGGGGCGCTACCTGGTGCAACACCTGATAAGCAGCATCGGCTTAACACACATCCTGGCCCATCGCCAATCGAGTGGCACTCGTGAAAATGATCCTGGCCCTGCCATCTGGTATTATGTCGGCCAGTGGGCGATCGATAAACACGGCCTGAAAGATGGTGGACCGGGCTTCAAAATCGGCAGTGGAAACCCAATACCCAGTGCTTGGCGCACTTGGGGAACTGGTAAGAGCTCACCGGAACTTAGTATTTCCTCAAACAACCTTGGCGAGGAGAGCTGGCCGGCGCTACTACCGGAACTCGAAGCTACAACCTGGGACGGGGAGTCGGGGCGTGCAGCAAGGCGGTACCGATCGCGCGGTTTTCGCGGAGGGACCCCTCGTTACCAGGCGTCAGGCCAGCGTCGTTATGGTTTTGGAGCAACGCGCCGCGGTCGTGGGAGTCGTAGACGCCCCGCGATTATGCGGCGCCGACGACTAATGTTGCCCACACCAACTACAGGCAGTGAATACGTGCGCTGGGTACAATCTTCTCTTAATCAAATCCTCAACCTACGCCTGCCAGTAAACGGCATGGTTGGGCCCGAAACACGCAGCGCCTTACGCACTTTCCAGCAGCGACAGGGCCTGAGCGTCGATGGCATAGCCGGACCAGAAACAAAGCAGGCACTGGTGGAAGCCAGACGTGCCAACCAACCGGATGCGCCAGCCACTGCCGAAGAGCTAGGTTTTCTAGAGCCCCTGCGCCGGGTTGCCGGACAAGTATCACGAATTGGCCAGGATATCCTGCTGGTACAACGGGCCATCAGCCGCGGCACACGGGATCCAAACCAGTTAACGAATATCGTCTTCTTCGCCCGTCATCCAGAACGGCAGGGTCGCAGGTTACAACGCAGTGAGCCCAACTTCCGCCAGCTGTCCACTGAGTGGACACAGATCCGCGATAGGCTTGTACTGCCTGCATTACGTGCACCAACCACACCTGCAGCAGCTCCGGCAAACGCTCCAGTGGCGTCCTCAGGAACAACTGCTGTCCCTCCATTAAACGGGCCGCGCGAACCAGCAGGTTACAGCGTTGTTTATCGTCGCACTCGAGAGGGCCGACGGGTGAAGCGTGGTTTATCTCGCTACGGCAACGAGCGGCTGGATCGCGCGCTCCGGCGCTTGCGGACCAGTCACAATTTACAGGTGAGCGATGCGGAAATCGACCTATTCCAGCGCATCGCCAATGTCGAAACCAGCGGTCAAATTCAGGGACTCAATACGTGGGACAGCGCTGTGGTCAGCATCGGCTTCATGCAACTCACCTTGCAGCACGGTAAACTCCAGGAATGGATCCAGCGTGCACCGGCGGCATTTCGTCGTTACGGCATCGAACTTGACCTTGGTCGCACCTATTCCTGGGGCAGCAGTCGACAAACGGCAATTAAGGGTGCTGCCACCAAGGAGGAGCTACGCTGGGACGGCTGGGCACAACGCTTCTACCTCGCCGGTTTGGACTCAGAGATTATTATCGCCGAAGTTGCACTGGCCCGCGAATGGATGCAGCGTCACCTGAGCCGCATCAGGCGCCGGCTAGAGCAGCGCGGCCAGGGGACCGACTACCAGGTGTTTATCGGTCATTATAACCGTTCAGCTGCCGTGCGGGGTCTCTTTCAGGAAGCCTACAATAACTTGCCAGTCGCTGCCATCAACGGAACATCATCTGCGCTGCGTGCGGCGCGACAGGCTGGCGGCGTAAGCACCGAGCGCTTTCTAACGCTACTACAAAATGGCATCCGCCAAGCGTATCGCGACCGGGACGATAATGGCGAGAATGTCATTACTAAGACCATACAGGGGGCACAGTAAAGAACAATAGGCAAGTCATGAGTGGGCAACTTGACGCTGATCACCCCCTACAGAAACGAAAGGAAGCAGAGCCCATGAACAGCAACATGTCCATACCCCATCCTACTCCCAAAACAGGTCTATTGCTGCTGGGCCGGGATGTGCCAGAAAGTATGGTGGCATCTGAAAAAAAAGGGTTACGAAAGCCTGCGAGCCAGCACCAGTCTGGTCTGGTAACGGGAAGAACGGAGCGGGCAAAAAGTTCGGCACGAGTTCCTTACTTCCGGGCGCGCAAACAGTTCCGGTTTATCGATTGCCAAAAGGCACCCACCCTAGACAAGTTGGTTACGGACGTCTATCGTCTATGTTCGCACTACCACGAATCTCTGCTTTCTTTCCTGTTTTCTGTGCTTGACAATGCAGAAGTGTACTGTGAATCACTCCGGGTAATCACCGGACACGTAGGCACCACTGGTTCCAAGAGGATGAACTTTGGTCTTGATTTCAGTCGCGCACGCGAAGTGAAACAGTTAAAGGGCGCTGTTTCCCGAAATTCGCGCACACCGATCAAGACGCTACAAAAAAACTCAGGCAAGAACAAGAGTAGCAAACAGAGCGCCACACGTCAGCACCTACGGTGGGCGAAATGCACGGAGTTCACCCTATGATAATCGACTGCCATTGCCATGCCGGTGAGGGAGATGGTTTGACAGGCCCTTGGGACACAGCGGCGCCACTTCATAGTTATCTAAAGCGTGCCACTCGGGCCGGCATCGCGCGCACCGTGCTCTTTCCAGCATTCCATACTGATTACGCTGTCGCCAACCGGGAGGTTGGACGTATTGTGGCCAGCGCGCCAAACCGCTTCTACGGTTTCGCCTTTGTTCATCCCGAACGGGATCGTGGCCGCGTGGCGCAGCTAGTGACCGAGGCAGTGGAAAGCCTGGGTTTCGTGGGCATCAAGGTTCACCGTTACGACGCGCGGCTAACTCGCGAAATTGCTGATGCCGCGCGCACCCATGGGTTGCCGGTGCTATATGACGTAATGGGGGAAATCAGTGTCTGTGAGCTGCTAGCACAGGCTTATCCAGATGTCAATTTCATCATTCCCCACCTTGGTAGCTTTGCCGATAGTTGGCGGGCACAACTTGCTTTCATTGATCACTTGGTTCGCCACGACAACATCTACACCGATACCTCTGGCGTGCGACGTTTCGACTTGTTAATGATGGCGGTGAAGCGCGCAGGTCCGCAAAAAGTGTTATTCGGCACCGATGGCCCATGGTTGCACCCAGGCCTCGAGCTGGCTAAGGTACGCGCGCTACACTTGCCGCCGCATGCCGAAGAGCTAATTCTAGGGGGCAATCTGCTTCGCCTGCTGGGTCCACGTTACTCGCACAGAGTTGCACAGGGGCAGTATCCTGTATTCGTGAAAACTGTAGCGAGACCCTCTATAAAAAAACCAAACGCTGCTGATCCATGGCAACCACAGCTTTAGACCAGAAGTAACTTCTCATGACACGCATTGTAAACTATTTGATAGAAATCCCGACTGTAAATACTTACAATATGACCATTAGTCCTATACCCTCTCGGCCACAATACTTGTTCATACCCTTTAGAGCGTTGCGCTCCCCGGCCGAAAAAAGACACGGCTATTGCTAGCTGGCGACTACGTTCCCCGCACCTATACGGCGCGGACAAAAGTCATTTTTCACACCTATTACAGGAGATAAGACTTCCATGCGGCTTCAGCTGGCACAAAAAATTCGACTAACTACTCAGCCACAGCGTATTCTTTGCAGCCAGCTACTACAAGTCTCTGGCGCAGAGCTAGAGCAACTAGTTCAGAACGAGCTGGACACTAATCCCGCTCTAGAAGACGAACTGACCGCGCCGCGGCTTGATTCAGGATATGGTCTCTCTGGACCAGGGATGGATCTCGAGCAAATAGCGGCTCCAACTACACCCCTTGTTCAGCTCGAGATGCAGATAGCCTTCATGGGTCACGGTGCGACACGTGTCTCGGCACTCAGACTGCTCGCCCATCTCGATCATCATGGATATTTGCGTGAGAAATCGGCTAACCTCTGTAAAGAATTAGACATCGATGAAACCACGTTAGACTCTGCCATCGATTTACTCCACCAGCTAGAACCTCCAGGAATTGGAGCGCGCAATTTGCGTGAGTGTTTGCTGATCCAGTGTGCTTATCTACAGGAACGCGGCATCGAATGCAAGCTAGCCCAGCAAATCTTGCGTGAATGTTGGGCGGACCTGCCCCTGCAGCGCTGGGTGGTGATCGCTCGGAAGTTGGCTGTGTCAGAGAATGAAGTCTCTGTGGCAGTTACCTTTATCCGCAGTCGGCTACATCCTTACCCCCTAAACCTTTTTCCCCAGACGGCAGTGGACCATTTGCTGCAAAAACCCGACATGATTATCCGCCGTGCGCCTGACGACGAGACCGCTTTTGTCTTGGATCTCCCTGGTGAAACGTTTTTCAATCTGCAGATGAATGAGGCTTTTACGAGACTTTCAAGCAACAACCACAATGTATTGTCACCAGCCGAAGCCCACTGGCTAGAAACATACTTGCAGCGGGCACGACTATTCCTATACGCGTGGCAAAAGCGTTGGGAAACGCTCCGGCGCATCGGTAACTATCTAGTTGAGCAGCAGAGTGGCTTTCTGCAGCACGGCCCACGCTACCTCAAGCCCTTGACGCGTGTGGCTTTAGCTGAGGAGCTGGGCATTCATTCCTCCACTGTCAGTCGCGCCGTGAAAGAGAAGGTAGTTCAGCTTCCAAGTGGACAGCTTACGCTTCTGAGTGACTTTTTCGATGGCTCGTTACCGGCAAAGACTGCCATGCGTTACATCTTAGCTCAAGCAGACAGCAAGCTCAGCGACCATGAAATAGCACAGCAATTACAGGGAGAGGGCATACGATTAGCCCGGCGAACCGTCA
>JBJYWX010000189.1:0-8702 GCA_046259695.1 Promineifilaceae bacterium (SeqCode)
GCACACGCTTTATCTCTCGCCCGAGGCAGAAGCGGCCGAACGGGATGGTTTTGAAGGTGAAATCCAGGGCATCGGCGTTGAGGTCAGTGAGGACAACGGCAACATCGTCGTGATGTCACCGATAGATGGCTCGCCGGCAGCCGCAGCCGGCCTGATGCCCGGTGACATCCTGCGTGAAGCAAATGGAGAGGTGCTCACCGGCCTTACTGTGACGGAAGCGGCGCAGATCGTGCGGGGGCCGCGCGGCACTGAAGTCACTTTGCTGATCGAGCGTGATGGCGAAACGTTCGAGGTGGTCGTGGAACGGGACGTGATCACGATCGCCAGTGTGCGCGGCGAGATGCTGGATAACAATCTGGCGTACGTGCGCTTGAGCCGTTTCGGCGATCAGAGCGACGAAGAAATGAAGACGATCCTGACCGAGTTAATGGCCGAGAATCCGGATGGCCTGATCCTTGACCTGCGCCGTAACCCGGGCGGCGGCCTGGATACGGTAGTAGAGATTGCCGATGAATTCCTGCCCCAGGGTGTGGTGCTGTTCGAACAGTTCAGCGACGGTGTGAAACGGGAATTTGACTCGCGGGCCGGCGGCCTGGCCGAAGAGATCCCGATGGTGGTGCTGATTGATGAAGGCAGCGCCAGTGCCTCTGAAGTTCTCGCCGGCGCGATACGCGATCGCGGGCGCGGCGTTTTGATTGGCAACATTTCGTTTGGCAAAGGCACTGTCCAGACCTGGCAGCGGCTGAGCAACGGCGGCGGTTTGCGGTTGACGATCGCGCGCTGGCTGACGCCGGACGACACCTGGGTTCACCACGAAGGGCTGACGCCGGACTATTACGTGCTGCTACCGGAGTTCGATCCCGACGTGGAGTTTGAGGACACCCAATTGGAAGCGGCGGTTGATTTCCTGCTGGGCCAGCCGGTGATTGAAAGCCCGCAGCCCGAAGCGGTGGAAGAAACTTAACGGCGGCGGCCGGCTGGCCGCGCCCGAACTTCTTTATCAGACAGGCTGCCTAATAGGCGGCCTGTTTTGTTACCTGGCTGCGTTTAACTTCGTGCACGTGGCTGAGAATGGCATGCGCGCCGCTGACGGCTGCGTCGCCGGCTGTGCCTAGCATGGCCGCGAGTTCGCGCACGCGCCCGCTGCCATCCAATTGTTCGATATGTGTGGTAGTACGGCCGTTCGCTACCTGCTTGCTGACCTGCAGGTGGGCGTCGCCATATCCGGCAAGTTGCGGCAGGTGGGTCACAATGACTACCTGATGGCCGCCGCCCGAACTGAGCGACCACAATTTGCGGCCCACCACATCGCCCACGCGCCCGCCTATGCCCTGGTCAATCTCATCAAAGATCAGCGTCGGCGTGGCATCAACAGCGGCCAGGGCGGATTTGAGCGCCAGCATGAGCCGCGCCGTCTCACCACCGCTGGCGACGCGCGCTACCGGTTTCAACGGTTCGCCCGGATTGGCGGAAATGACAAACTCCAGGCGATCGATACCGCTGCGATCAAATGCTACGCGGCCATCGGCCGTATAAGCACCCTCTGCGTCCGGCTCACGCTCGAAGCTTACGGCGAAGCGCGCGCCGTCCATGTACAGCTCCTTTAGTTCGTGTTCCACTGCCGCGGAGAGCTTTTCCGCGGCTGCCTGGCGCGCTGTAGACAGGAGTTCGCCCTGTTCGCCAATGCGCCGCAGGAGGGCATCGCGCTCCTTTTCCAGCGCCGCGATACGCTCCTCACTGTGCGAAATCTGGTCCAGCTCCGCGGCCGCGCGCTGCGCCGTCTGCAACACGGCGGCGATCGAGTCGCCGTACTTGCGCTTGAGGCCGCCGATCAGTTCCAGCCTTTCCTCAACCTCGTCGAGTCGCCGCGGATCGTGCTCCAATCTATCCTGATATTCCTGAACCTGGGCGGCAATCTCGCTTAGCTGGAACGAAAGACCCTGCAAATCATTTAGCAGTGACTGCTGCGCCTCGTCCACTTCGACCAGCTTGCCCAGTGAGCGCTCCGCCTGCCCGATCTGATCAATCGCCGCCAGTTCGTCGCTGCCCGTCTCCAATAGGGCGGCAATCACTGCCGAGGTCAGCCGCTGTAACTGTTCAGCGTTGGCCAGGCGCGTGCGCTCCTCGCGCAGCGCTTCCTCTTCGCCTATTTCCAAGGCAGCGGCCTCAATCTCTTGCAACTGGAAGGTAAGCATATCGACGCGCTGGGCAATTAGGCGCTCGTCTCGCCGCAGGGCGTTCAGGTCAGCCTGTACTGCTCTTAACTGATCCACTTCGCCGGCGAGCTTCTGGCGCTGTGCGCCCAAATCGGCGTAGGCATCTAGCAGAGGGAGATGGGCGCGCGGCTTGAGCAGTGAGAGGTGCTCTCCCTGACCGTGAATATCAACCAGGGGTTCCGCAAGCTGCCGCAGAAGCGCCAAAGACACGGTGCGGCCGTTGACGCGGGCAATGCTGCGACCACTGTCACGAACCTCGCGCGAAAGCACCAGGAAAGCAGGCTCTTCGCCTTCTAGACCCTCTTCAACCAGCAGCGGATTTAGCAGCGCCTGGAGGCGCTCGTCCAATTGGTAGATCGCTTCCAGGTAGGCCTCGTTCGCGCCGGCGCGCACCATCGTGCTGTCAGCACGGCCCCCTAGCACCAGGGTTACCGCGTCGAGAATGATAGACTTGCCGGCGCCTGTTTCGCCGGTGAGGACAACGAAACCGGGGCTCAACTTGAGGGTCAGATCATCGATGATGGCGAAATTGCGGATCGTTATCTCGCTGAGCATGGAGCGGCTACTCCTGGTTGGCAATGTAGAAGTCGCTAATCGTCGTCGCTAACGCGCCCAATAGTATGCCGAGCCGACAGCCGTGGCAAGATAAACGCCGGGACCAATCAATGCCAGCAGCGCGCCCGGGTTAACAAGCAGCAGTGGCAGGACCCAAATGAGCACACCTGCGATGACACAGCCGGCCACCACGTGCGGAATGTAACGGCCGCGCCGGCCGCCAATCACGCGTTTGGTCAGGCGTCCAATCAGGCCACCCACCGCACCACCAACAAAGAACATGATAATGATGAAGAAGATGCCCCGGCTGAACTGTATCACCAGGTACCCGGCCAACAGGCTCAAGGGTAGCGCCACCAGGAGGGCTAAAATATAGTCAAATGGTCGGGCATTAAAGAAAAGATCTTCTGCTTCACGATAGCAGTCGGGACAAAGGTAGCCTACAGGCGTTTTGACCGTGCATTCGCTGCAGATCGGTTTGTTGCATTTGTAGCAGCGCAAAGACGTGGCACGTCCGGGATGGCGATAGCAGAATAATTGAGTACCGGCATCGACTACCTCGTAACGGCTGCCCTGATCTATCTGATCGGGTTGGGCGACGGGCAGCGGCGCCGCTTGCGGTTCGGCCGTCACAGCCGCTGCCTTGGGGGCCATTTCCGGCTGCGGCGCCAGCGGTTGCTCGTCGCCTGCGTTCTTATCCGCGACCGCCGGATCAAGTTCCAGCGCGGTGTTGTATGCTTCGAGGCGCTCTTCTTCATCGCCAACCAGATTAGAAAGGCCAAGCCAGGCCGCCGCGTTATCCGGCGACTCGTCGATAATCTGGCGGTAAAGTTCTTCCGCTGCCGCCAGCTTGCCGGCTGCCACATTACGATCGGCCTGCCGCAGCAACGAGCGGATGCGGGGTGAATCACTGTTTAAAGTCATCCCGCTATTGTAGACCGCTTGGACGAGCTTGCCCCATTTTCTTACTTCGCCGGTAAACAGTCGCACTGAGATAGGGCCGGCGGACGCGGCCGTTTATGCTGTCTTTGCTCACCGGTTCACATCATTTCCAATTGCTGCCGTTCAGCGTAGGGGCCAGCTAAATCCCAGGCGGCGCATCAGGCGGCGGTAGAAGTATCCGGCGGACTCGACGCGGGCGAAATAACAGGGCTGCGGATGCTTGGTAATGCGCACCTGATCGCCATTGGCAACCGGAGAGCCAAGTTGTCCGTCGGCCGTGAGGTTAGCCTCGTGATCCATCTCCACCGTGATCAGGATTTCCGCTTCTTCATGCAGTACCAGCGCCCTGTTGAGACTCAGGTGCGCGGCGACGGGCACAACAACAAAGTTCTGCAGCTGGGGCGGCAGCAGGGGGCCACCGGCGGCCATCGCGTAGGCGGTTGAACCGGTCGGCGTGGCCACGATCAGTGAATCGGCGACGTAAGTTGTGACCAGGTCCCCATCCACACGCAAATGGAGGCGAATGACCCGCGCCTGGCTGCCGCGCCCGACAACAATTTCATTGAGCGCGGTAAACGAGTCGATCTGTTCCGCTTCGCGCAGCAGGTCAGCCTGGATACGCAGGCGCCTCTCAATCCAATAGTCACCGCCTAGCACGCTGGCTAACTTGTCCTGCCATTCATCCGGCTGCGCCTCGCTGAGAAAACCGACCCGGCCCATATTGATGCCAAAAATCGGGACATCGTAATCATTGAGTAAGCGGGCCGAGCGCAGTGTTGTCCCATCGCCGCCGAGCACGATCAGTAGATCCATCTCTTCTAGATGCTGGGAGAGCAGGCCGCCGTCTCTGCCCGTGCCGACCCAGGTAGAAACGCCGCGCGCCTGCAGCCACTCACTGATTTCTTGCGCGACGGTGTCGGTTTCAGGGATTCGCTTCTGGTAGAGAATGCCTACCTGTTCTATCGCCATGCCCCAGCCCTATTGTGCTTGCAGCCAACTCACCAAGTCGGTCACGGGCAGCGTCACTTGGTCGCCGCCGGCGAGCGGCCGCACGGTGACCGTGTCTTCTTCCACTTCTGACTCACCCAGGATCAACACGAAGCGCGCTTCCTTGCGATTCGCTTCGCGCATCTGGCTTTTCATACTGCGCTGCTCGCGGGCAAAAGCAAGTGTGGCGCCGATGCCGGCATCACGCAGCAAGAAGGCGATCTGCAGCGCGCGTTCCTTGGTACGCCCGCCAAAATGGGCGACGAGTACCTCGGGCATGGGCGTGGGCGGTGGCTCAATACCCAACTCTTGCAAGCCAAGCACGATGCGCTCGATGCCGCTGCCAAATCCGACGCCGGGCGTCGGGGGACCGCCGATCGCTTCTGACAGACCGTCATACCGTCCGCCGCCGCACAGCGCGGACTGCGCCCCAATGCCCTCCGCCCAAACCTCAAACACGGTTTTGGTATAGTAATCTATGCCACGCACCAGGCGAAAATTGACCGTATATTTCTGGCCGATGGCGTCCAACATGGTTCGCAGTTCAGCAAAGTGCGTGGCGCAGTCCTCGCACAAGTAATCGGCAATGTGCGGCGCCGAACCCAGCAGTTCATCCATGCCATGTTCTTTGCTGTCCAGGACGCGCAGCGGGTTCTTCTGCAGCCGCTCTTTGTCGATAGGTGCCAGCCGGTCCAAGCGCGATTCCAGGTACCCTTTCAATTCCTCAATGTAGGCGGGCTTGCAGACGGGGCAGCCGGTGCTGTTTAGCTGGAAAGCAAGGTCCGAATAGCCCAGGGCGCGGTAAAGGTTCATGGCCAGCATCATCACTTCCAGGTCGGCGGCGGGATCCATTTCGCCCAGGATTTCGGCGTTGAATTGGCTGTGCTGGCGGTAGCGGCCGGCCTGCGGCCGTTCGCGCCTAAAAATCGGGCCGATTAGAAACAGCTTCACCGGCGAGGGCCAGCTTGCCATGCCATTCTGCAAATACGCGCGCACCACGCCCGCGGTAAACTCCGGCCTGAGCGTGATGCTGCTGCCGTCCGGTTCCTCGATGGTATACATTTCCTTTTGCACAAACACATCAGACGCCGTGCCCATGCCGCGTGCAAAAAGGTCCGTGTATTCAATAATGGGGATATCGAGCCGCGAAAAACCGTAGCGCGTCGCCAGGGCGTCGGCGGTTGAAATGATCCAATCCCAATAACGACGCTCATCCGGCAGCACATCTTGCATACCGGTTACCCGCTGTATCGTCAACAAAGTTGCCTCCCTGAGGATGGTGTCAGCCGTGTATTATAACGGCTGTTCCCAGGAGCGGCACTTGTTGTTCAAACGATGCGCTGTTCGCAGACCGCCCCAAAGCCACAGGCAGTGCAGCGCCGGGGGTCATTGTGGTCGCGGTCTGGCGTGGGAGCACTTTGGTCGTCGCGCAGCTCTTCCAGCGTGTCCAGGAGGTCCTGTTCGAGGGTATCGGTAAAATCAATGGAGAACGCGCGATCGCTGTACTGCAGGATGCCGTGCGACGGCCGCACGCCGTAGGCACTTTCAACCAGGCAGCAGTAGGCGATGAGCTGCAGAACATGGCCGGCATAGGGCATCGCCGGCGCCTTACCCGACTTAATTTCAACCGGAATAATGAGCCCATTCTCCTGTTCGACCAGATAGTCTGGCTTACCGGCCAGGCGCAGCGACGGATCGGTGAGCACCTCGCCATTCTGGTACCAGGCACCGCCGTCAGCATAGATGACGCTGCCTGGTGGCAGCCCGCTGTCCGCGCGCAGACGGCGCGACAGCAGCAACACGATGACTGCTATGAAAACAAGGATGAGACTAAGAAGCAGCTCGCCCCAGGCCATTGCCTACCTTACGTCCCTGCCACCAGCTGGAAAACCAAGGCAGCTACAGCAGCAAACAGAAGAAGATAGGCGAGGCCACGAAGCCAGGGCGCAGCCCGCAATCGCCGGCCATGGCGCCGGTGAAACGCGCTGCCGGATTCCATCCGCCTGATATTGGCGCTCTGCAACCCACGCACGTGCTTGTACCACCAGGCGCGGCGGCAGTACTCATATTCAGACAGTTCACTGGCATTCACCCATTTATCGCTCATATGTTCTAGTTTACATATCATTTTACCAGATTGTCAAGATTTCTCAGGGGATTGCCCTGCCCGGGGAGCAGCGTCAGGGCGCGATGGACAGTTCGATAGAAGGTTCGCCGCCTGTCGTCGGCAGCGTTGCACCGCTGCCGCTTTCATAGAGGCCGATTCTCAGGCGCAGCGCCTGTGCGGCGACCGGCTCGGACAGCATGAGATAATGCACATCGCGGAATTGTTCGCCCGCGGGCAGAACTGAGGTCGGGCGGTGAGCGTCGTCCGGCCAGCTGTCATTCTGGCCGATCATCTGCCCTTCGGCGTTCAGCGCGTGAACAAACACGGTGTAATTGATGTCTGTCGGCGCGCGGACGTCCCAATAAAGGGCCACGCGCAGCGTCGAATCAACCGGAAGCTCGCCTTCCAACGGGCCAAAGCCTTCACCGGGCGGCGCGACGGCCACACTAACGCCTTGCAGGCGCATGCCGCTCTGCCACTCCGTATCGCTTATTAGCTGCGGGCTGTCCTGCCCAACATATTCAAACACAAACAAGGAATCCACTTGTTGCGCCAGCGCGTATCGCGTATCCGCCAGGTAATCGTGGAAGAGCGTGCGATACGCTTCCAGCACAACTGGATAGGTACCCATGGATGTGTCCAGAATAACGAAGTCCGGCTGGTTACCGCCGCGCACCCAGGGCAGCAGATAAATTTGCCGCCGATGGGAGAGGTGGGGCACGAGCGCGTCCTGCGCCATGACGACGGCATCGGACGGGATCTCCTGCAGAACGCGGGCGACCGCCTGTTCATGGCCTGTAATCTGAAATCGGCTGATCTCAAAATTGCGGCCCGGCCAGAGCTGGCTCAAAAGGAACCAGCCCGCCACGCTGGTCACAAGCAGGAGTACCAATGCGCCGGATCGCCAACGGCCGCGCAGGCGCGCGACGCCAAGGCCGACAGCCCAGTACAGCAGCACGATCAGAACAGTCGGATACCAGTTCTTCAGCGTACCCATCATACTCGCCGTGCTGCTGAGCAGGACGGCTAGATAAGGGACGAGGAACACTGCTATTTCCGGGGCGAGTAGAAAGAGAAATGCGGATGGCCAGAGGAAATTGAACAAGGCTTTGACCCGTGCCGGGCGCCCAATATATTCAAAGACAATGAACGGCCTTTCTCTCAGTGTGCCCAGAATCTCCGTGAGCGTGCTGCCCAGGTAATCGTACGAACCGGCCGCGTGCTGGTATCCGGCAACGTGATCCGCCGTCATCAAGCGCGGCAGAAGGACGAAAGGCACCAGAACGAACCAGGCAATGCCCGCGAGCGTGGTGACCAGGCCCACCCGGTATGATTTTTGGAAGATCAGGATGTAGAGCCCAAACATGATTACGACCAGGCTCGTTTCTTCCTTACTGAGCAGCGCCAGGGCCAGGCCCAGGGCCATCCAGCCATAACGGCGCCGCAGCAGGAAATAGAAGGCAAATGATATGGCGAAGCCTGCCAACGTAATACGCCGGAACTCCTCGAGGTTGACCTCGTGCAGCGTCGGGTGCATTAGATAGGCGGCGAAGACAATGAGGCCCAGCCACGGCGCACTGCGCCGGAAGTGCCAGTAGATCAGAAAGCCGGCGCTGCCTAATAATAGGCTCTGGGCAAAAAACAGGGCGCGAATATCCGACCATATCCAGAACAGGGGCGCAAATAGCGCCAGCGCCGGCGAAAAATGGCTTTGTATGACAAGGTCTTCGCCGATAGTAATCTGGTAAGGCCGGCCCTGGGCCGTGTTCCAAATGCTCTGGTCAAACTTGGCCAGGTCGAGTGCTTTCGTTTCGAAGCTGTAATGAATGCGGCTGGTCAGGACCGTAAACAGGGCCACAAAAAGACAAAGCAGGCCGAGCGCGAGCCAATCGCAT
>JBJYWX010000190.1:0-5325 GCA_046259695.1 Promineifilaceae bacterium (SeqCode)
GCAAGATTCCGCTCCACGAGTTCCTGCGCTGGAGCATCCTGTTCGCGCTCTCGTCCAGCCTGATCTGCTACCTGTTGGGCATGCTGATCTGGGTGCTGCCGAACGCCTGATGCGAATGCGCCGCCGCGGCCGGGCCACCGCCATGGCCCGCGGCTTCGGCCGGGGACGACCGGCGCCGGCCACCGACAACGCAACGCCGAGGAGACGAGCCATGTTCGATCATATCCTGGTGCCGCTGGATGGCTCCCCGCTGGCCGAGCAGGTGCTGCCCTATGCGCGGCAGATCGGCGCGGCTTGCGGCGCCCACATGGAGCTCATCGGCGCCGTCGACGGCGAGGACCTGCCCGAGGATGCCCTCGCCGAGGCCGAGCGGACGCTCTGCACCTACCTGGAGCGCATCGCCGGTACCCTGCCGGCCGCCGCCAATCCCGCCTGGACATGCCGGCGCGGGCGGCCCGCCGAGGTGATCGTCGACCATGCCGGCGACGAGCCCGGCACGCTGATCGCGATGGCGACCCACGGCTACTCGGGCATGCAGCGGTGGTTCCTGGGCAGCGTCGCGCACAAGGTCGTTCAGGCCGCGGACGCGCCGGTGCTGCTGCTGCCGAGCGGCGCGACGAGCCCGAGCGGCGGACCGGTGGAGTTTGAACGCATGATCGTCCCGCTGGACGGCTCGCCCCTGGCCGAGCACGTCCTCGCCCCCGCCGTCGCGCTGTGCCGCTGTTTGGACATGGAGCTGATCCTGGTGCGCGCCTACAACCCGTCGTTCCCCGGCTCCACGGTGCGCATGAAAGAGGTCTCCGCCATCGTCCACGACGCGGCGGAGATTTATCTGGAGGCCCTCCAGCAGCGCCTTCGGGGCGAAGGACTCGAACAGGTATCCCACCGGGTCCTGCGCGGCGTGCCGGCCGAGCAGATCACCGACTTTGCGCTGGAGACACCGAACAGCCTGACCGCCATGTGCACGCACGGGCGCCACGGCGTCGGCCGCTGGCTGCTCGGCAGCGTCACCGATGCCGTCATACACTCCGCCGAGGAGCCGGTGCTGGTGATCAGGGCGCCGACAGGGACAGATTGACCTCGGACGACGGCCCCGGCACCTCATGGAACGGCAGTTCCATGGTGCACCGCCGCGGCGGCACACCGCAGAGCGGCCAATGCAGGCTGCCGGACTGGCGATGCCGCGATGGAGCGGTTCAGCCACGAACGCGTTGCGGTAGACTTCGGGCACGTGCTCCCGGCGGGCCTCCTATGGCCATCCCGGCGCAAGCACCTCCCTCTTCCATGCACCACCAGCGTCTGAACCACGCACTTGAGACACCCGCATGGCCCAACCCCTCGGACAACTGTTCAAGAATCCCACCGCGCGCAACGTCGTCATCGGGATCGGCGTCGCCGTCACCGTGCCGGTGGCCATCGCCTTACTCGCCCCGTACCTGCGTCCCGCCGCCCGCTCCGTCGTCAAGGCCGGCCTGGTCGCCCTGGAGAAGGGACGCGAGGTCGGCGCCGAGATCGGCGAGGCCATGGAAGACCTCGTCGCCGAGGTGCGCGAAGAACTGCGCGACGAGCGTGAGGCCGCCGCCGCAATGCGCGCCGCAGCAGACAGCGGCGAGGCCGAGGGCTGATGGACGGCGGCAAGGACGGCAACGGCAAGGACGCGCCAGGCGCGGCCGCGGCCCGCATCGTGCACCGCACCCGCGAGCGCGCCCGGCTGCGGGTGCCCGGCCGGCGCCGCGACCTGGACTATTTTCTCGCGCTGTACGAGGATCTGCGCGCCCATCCCGAGTTCGACGAGGTCCGGATCAACCCGGTCACAGGTAGCGTGGTCCTCGCCTTCGCGGCCGGGCACGCCCCTCACCTGGAGACGATCCTGGCTGGCTGCCCGCTGCTGACGCTGGTGCCGGAGCGCCAGCGCGATGCCGCCGCGCCTGACGGCCATCCCCACGACTTCCACAGTGGCATCAACGACATGCGCATGCTGATCTTCGTGATCATGCTGGCCCTTTCGGTGCAGCAGCTACTCAAGGGGCAGCTGCTGGTGCCGATCCTCACCATGCTGCTCTATGTCGCCGATCTCGCCGCCGGCCTGCGGCTGGAGCAGGACGCGGCCGTACAGTCCCATCCGGAGACCGCCGACCGCAACGCCTGAGCGCCCCCGGGCGACCTGCACGCGCCCGACATCCAGGATCATGCCAGGCTGGGGGCCTCTGCTATCTTTTTCGGTATCCCCGCTACCGACCAGGACGAGACCACCATGGGCAGCATCATCATCACCGGCATCACCTTCGGCGTGTTCATGACCGAAGGGCTGATTCACTACAACATGGGCCAGGCCAAGGCCGAGGGGACGTTCCGGCTGCGCATCCCGCCCCCGGCCGAACTCGCGAAGATCGCCGCGGTCACCGCCACGTTCTCGATCCTCACCGGCCTGCTCATAAAAGCCCTGCCCAGGGACGCCAAACCCAAGATCTGAGGCTACCCGGCTCCGGCGGCCATCTGCGTCGCCGGCCGAAGATGCCGCACCGGCTCCAGGCCATCACAGATGGCCAGACCCGGTTCGGGTGCGGCCGTCGTTAGCCATGATTTCTGCGCCGGCCTGATGGGTCATCGCCAGGCCAAGGCAGGCGACGAGCCGCCGCAACCCGGACAAGAAGGCCTCCTGCAGGGCTATCCACATGGGCACGTCCCGCAGGATTACCGACCGCACTCTTGAATGATGGACAACATATAGCGTTAATCTAATAGTTGATAGATGCTGATATAGCCACCCCAATCGGACTGATACACCAATTTCGCACCCTCAATACTTCTATCGAGGGAACTTGAAAACGGTAACAATCGCGCTAAGAGCGTATTTTCAAAACTCTCATCTGTGATACGCCAAACACGTATGCTTCGCTCAGAGATGGACTGGGCCAGATAACTGCCCGTCCCCTCACCTTCTTGTGCCCATTGTTTAACCTGGGAAATAGTTTCGTGTAAATCAGCATCCGCTGGAAACAAACGCGTCTCCAGTGGCAAACCACGCCCGGTCATACGAGCGATTTCCTGCACATGAGACAAGTCATCCGTACTGAGTAATAAATAATGATCGCGCCCTTGTGGTAATTCCTTTTGTAATTCCTGCAGAGCCTCGCCCATATCCATTAGTAACAACTGACTGAATTTGGCTGAGCGGCCTTGATGATCAAACCCTCCCGCAATTTCTTGCCACAGGGCATGCTCATCTTCCATATAAGCATCTTCAGCTGGCAGCGTAACCCAGTTATCCCGACCAGTGAAAAGATGAATTCTTTGGGCATTGTCCCAGAAAGATACAAACAAGGAATCACTTTTTGTGTATTTATTGATGGCCTCGCTGGCCGACAACCATTGTTCGTAACGAAATTGAACGGGTACTTTCTCCCTATCAACAACCTTGCCCTCATCATCTTTTTTAGCGGGCAAATAAATAACTGCGTGCCGTTGCTCTTGTTCACTACCCATATAACTCGCAACTGTTAAGTCATAATTCATGTCATCAGTAATGGTGATGGTATAACGTTTAACATCATCGATAGTGAAGAAAGACTTCAGAGGCTCTTTAACGGAAACCGATTCACTTTTAAAGAGCAGTGGCCCTTTGTCGACCTCCATTTTTTGCCTTTGAAGTGAATCGACAGAACCCGAAGACGAAGGCGCTGCTATTGATAGTCGACCTTTTTCAGCGAAATAAATAAAGCTGGCAATGATGATCGCCAATAATAGGCCGACCCAGAGGGATTTCCGAAGATAGTTGTTATCTTCAGGGGAAGCGACAGCTTGATTCAAATTATTCATAATATCACCTATTGTTCAAACCTAAAGGACATCCGTGTCCTTCGATGTTCAGGGAGGCTATTGCTTTTTGCTCAGGGCCTCAACCTGCTTCTTCAAAGCATCCATTTCACGTATGCGGGTGTTCTCGTCCTGGATCTCCGTATAACGGCGCATCAACCTGGCCCAGCCCTCCGAATAAGTGAAGCCACCCGGGTTGACATGGAACAGGCCTTTGTAATGCTTGATCGAATCATGCTCCCACATCTCGGCATGGATGCGGTCAACGAATGACGGGTTATTACCCTTCGCCCAGAACAATGCATAGAAATCGCCAGGCGCATCTTTGACGGGTGCAGGTGGTGCAGGACGATTGGTCTTTTGCCCAACCATTAAACCATCATCATACAGCTTCTGTACGACTTTCTTGGCCTCCTGCTCCACTTCCAAGCCTTGTATCGTGCCTTTATCCGCGGTATCCAACCAGGTCTTTGAAAAGCGCGGTGAATGGCAATTGGCGCACGTCTTTACCCAGGCCACTTTGCGTTCTTCAAACCAGGGATGATCCAGGTTATCGGCAATGGCCGGGGTTGGGTTGAAGCCCCAGCGGACTTTGCGCACCAGGTTATGTGAAAACTCACCGTCAAACTCGAAGTGACACCAGGCGCAGGTCGGCGCGGTATACCCCCCTTTGGTCATGGCATCCTTCAACGGCACTTCGAAATCCCAATCGGCCTTGCCCGATGTTTCATATTTCACACCGTGTTTGGAATACGTGTAACCCTCAAACTCATTGTGGTCGACACCATTATGGCAAGTAGCACAGGCTTCCGGTTTACGTGCCTCTGCAGCGGAGAACGAATGGCGAGTATGACAGCCGTCACATTTGTTCTGTTGGTAATGACACATATCACAACCCTGTGCGATTTCGCGTTGCGACATACCGGCCCAGATGGCGGTTTCCACGTTGGCTGTCCAGTCCAACGCATGCGATGGACGACCTGCAGGCCATTGGTCATGCGGCCATTTTTGCTTTTTCTCATCCTCGGACTCGCCAAACTCCTGCACGTGACATTCACCACAAGCGGCCCGGTCGGGCAGCCTTAATTCTTTGTCATGCACCAGAGAGGTTTTGCCGACACCGCCATGGCAATCAATACAACCGACGGTAGCCAATTTTTGGCCTTCTTTTAATACACCTCGCTGTTGCAGGCCTTTTTCGATATCTTCCAGCATGGCCTTTTTATAAAAACGGGAGTCATCGCTGTGCAATCTCCGTATCTCATCAAGATTAGCGTGTGTGCTGTCTTGCCAGGCATGTACCCACCCGGGTGTGGCGCCCGTATGGCAGTCCACACATTGTTCCGCCGTATATTCACCTTTTACAGTGTCAGGTGGCTGATAGAAGGTTATGGGATTCCAGTATTGCTCTATGGGTATCGGCTCCCACAGATCAGCATATTTACCTTTGCCGGGATGATCTGCGTAATATTTGTCTTTCAGCGCATTGAAATCGTACTGCTCAGAAGC
>JBJYWX010000191.1:0-27168 GCA_046259695.1 Promineifilaceae bacterium (SeqCode)
GAGAATGTCAACGGCATCGCCATACGATCCATGAAAGAACCTGGAACGGCCTACGATGATCCGGTGCTTGGGAGAGACCCGCAGCCGGGCCATATGGATGATTACGTGGTGACTGTTGAAGATGCGGGAGGCGTGCATATTAACTCGGGCATCCTCAATCACGCATTTTACCTTACGGCGATTGAGCTTGGCGGCTACGCCTGGGAAAAAGCAGGACAGATCTGGTACACGACTTCACGCGACAAATTGTTTGGCAATGCTGACTTTAATGATTTCGCGCGTCTGACCCACACCACCGCTGGAGAATTGTATGGTATCGGCAGCCTGGAACAGCAAGCGGTTCGCTTTGGCTGGCAAGAAGTTGGCCTCAGCGTGGGCTTTGTCGAAGAGGATAACGGCGGCGACAATGGCAATGGTGACAACGACAATCCCGGCGGCTCAAACGGCGCTACCAACCAACCAGGTTGTCTTGATTCGCTTTTCACAGGCTTCTTGTTCCGGCGTCTTTTCAGCTAAGCCGCAGGCCGGCGCAGCTAGAGGAAGTCGGAGAAGGAGAAAGTAATCATGCATATTACCCTGAAGCGCAGCGGCGGATTCATGGGGCGCTCGCTGCAAACGGAGTTGGACACGGCTACATTACCTGCGGAAGATGAAGCATTTATCGAACAGCTATTAACGCAGCTCGATTTTCAGGCCCTGCCACTCCAGCCGCAAGACCCCCGCGGCGCCGACCGGTTCATGTACGAACTGACTGTAGCTGACGGTCAAGAGATACACACGCGCTATTTCTCTGATGAAGATGTCTCATTGGAAGTGCAACAGCTTGTGCGCCATCTAATGCGTCTTTCCAGGGAGTCCGGGACCGATTTTCCGGCAGGCGGAGCAGGACCGTCTAACTTCTATCGCTAGATCTAGCCTTGCTTACATCAGCGCTCTTGCCGCTGCCAGTTGTTTTTCCAGCGCTGCGGGACCGGTGCCGCCCTCGACAGACCGCTGAGCAAGGGCCCATTCCACGGTCAGGACGTCCGCGACATCAGCTTCAAATAAAGGGTAAATATCTTGCAGCTCGCTGAGCCGCAGCTCGGTTATCGGCCGTCTGTTCTCTTCGGCCAGTCGCACTACCTGCCCCACCACGCCATGCGCCTCACGAAATGGCATGCCCTTCTGCACCAGGTAGTCCGCCAGTTCGGTTGCCAGCAGGCCGGGCTCAAGCTGCGCTGACAGCCTTTCGGGAAGCACTTGCAGGTGCGTTATCAGCCCGGCCATGACCGGAAGGGAAAGGGATAAGGTGTCAAAAGCATCAAAGACTGGTTCTTTATCCTCCTGGAGATCTTTATCATAGGTAGATGGTAGACCCTTGAGCGTTGCTAACAATCCCGTAAGGTTGCCCAATAAACGGCCGCTTTTGCCGCGGGTCAATTCCAACGTATCCGGGTTCTTCTTCTGTGGCATGATGCTGGAGCCGGTGCTGTAAGCGTCCGGCAGGCGCACAAAGCCGAACTCGCTGCTGCTAAAGAGAATGAGCTGCTCCGATAGGCGGCTCAGATGCAGGCCGAGCATCACGGCGGCATAGAGAAAATCGGCCGCAAAGTCCCGATCGGATACGCCGTCAATGCTGTTGGCGCTGATGCTGGCGAAGCCCAGCTCTTGCGCCAGAGCGTGGCGATCCACGGGAACAGTCGTGCCGGACAGCGCCGCAGAACCGAGGGGCAAGACAGCGGCGCGCGATTGCGCCTGCCGAAAACGCTCCCGGTCCCGCAGCAGGGGCCAGAAAAACGAAAGAGCCCAATGACCCCAAGTCACCGGCTGCGCGTGCTGCAGATGTGTGTAGCCCGGCATGGGCGTCAGTAAGTGGTTTGCGGCCGACTCCACCAGCGCAGACTGTAAAGCGCTGATAGCCCTATCCAGGTCATCAACCGCACGCATGATCCACAGCCGGAAATCGGAGGCTATCTGATCATTGCGGCTGCGCCCAGTGTGCAGCTTGCCCCCAAGCTGACCAATTAGTTCGACCAGGCGCCGTTCCACGGCGGTATGGATATCTTCGTCACCTGGGTCTAGTTGAAAGGAACCGCTGGCAAACTCCTTGCGTACGGTCTCGAGACCGTCAACGATCTCCTTTGCCTCAGCCGGGGTCAGAATCTGGGCGCGCGCCAGCGCTCGCGCCCAGGCAATGCTCCCATCTATATCTTCGTTGTAAAGTCGCCGGTCAAAAAGGATACTGGCGTTAAACTGGTGCACCAATGCATCCGTCTCTTCCACAAATCGTCCGCCCCACAGCTTGTTCATGCAGTATTCTCCTTCGCAGTAGTTTTTCCGCTGTTGGGCGCCAGACGATACCAATAGCGATATAGTTCACTGAATCCGAGCTGCTCATAAAGAGCCAGCGCCGGACTATTGTCTCGCATCACTTGGAGGTAGGCGTAGGAAGCGCCGTGTTCTCGGCCCCAGGCAATGAGGCTCTCTGTTAGCTCACGGCCGTAGCCCTTGCGCCGTTGGTCCTTCTCAGTCACGATATCGAACAGGCCAACATATGGTTGCTGTACCACGGCCAGGCCGCATGCCAAAGGCTGCGTACCGTTCATCAGGATTAGCGGGCAAATTGGCCCGGCTATCTGCTGCAGAATGGCTTCATGGGCCCGTTCATCGCGGCGCGCCGGGTTGAGCAAATGGAACGCGCGCAGCCAGGTATTAAGTGGCGCGACAACAGTGCGCGTCGAAGCGCGAAAACCACGCCCTATTTCCAGGCCCTGTACGCTGGTCACGTCTACGCGCTGGTAAGCAGCATCTGCCAACAACCGATCCAGGTCCGCTTCTGGATGTATCAACGCCAGGCGAAAGATCGGCCGCAGAGCCCGTCGCCAGTACTGCTCTTCACAATAGCGAATCTTTTCCGCCGCCGGCAGCTCGCCCGCGTACAGCGGCGTGACAGAATTGGCCCGCTTGGTGTAGCCGTTGGCAAAGCGCAGCAGCCAACCATCATAGGCAAACGTATGAAGCGCTGGCCAGGCATCTAGCGATACTTCTTCGATGCGGCGTAGATCGTTCACGTGCGATAGTCAGCGTTTATGGACACATACTCGTGCGTCAAGTCGCTGGTCCAGACCACAGCCCGGCCCGGCCCCTGCTGCAGCTCGAACAATACTTCGAACGCCGGTTCAGCGAACACGGCCGCCGCGTCTTCCTCGCGATAAGAAGTCGGGGTGCCGCCATCCAGAAGCTGCAGCGACCGCGGCTCCGTCACGCCAACCCACAGCGCCGTCTGTGCCTGGTCAAACGGAACACCGGCGCGACCGGCTGCGGCGAGGATGCGTCCCCAATTTGCATCACTACCGGCGAACGCTGTCTTGACCAGCGCCGAGGTGGCGATTGTATTGGCTATCTGGTGCGCCGCGGTGTCATCCACCGCGCCCACGACGTGGATCGCGACGAACTTACTCGCCCCCTCCCCATCACGGACAATTTGCTGGGCCAGGTAGGTTGCTAGCTCAGTCAATCCGGCCTGAAAACGGCGGATACTCTCCTCGTCCGCGACCTCTATGCCGCTGGCGCCGTTGGCCAAGAGCAATACTGTGTCGTTGGTACTGGTATCGCCATCGACTGAAATTCGATTGTAGCTCTGGTCTACCGCTATCCTCAGCAGTTGGTCGTGGAGCGCGGGAGCATTGAGTGCGTCGGTCGTGTGCACGCCTAGCAGCGTTGCCATATCGGGATGGATCATCCCCGCGCCCTTGGCCATGCCGCCAATAGTCACCATGCCGCCGGGCAGGTCTATACGCACTGCGGCCGATTTTGGCACCGTGTCTGTGGTCATGATCGCCTTTGCCGCCGCCATGCCAGCGGTGGCGGACAGACTGTTCGCGGCGTCCTGTATGCCATGCTCAATCTTTGCCATCGGCAGCTGCACGCCTATCACGCCCGTGGACAGGACCAGCACCTGCTCGGGCGCGCACCCGCAAGCGGCAGCCGTCAGGCGCTGCATCTGGTGCGCGTTTTCCAGTCCCTGGTCACCCGTGCAGGCATTGGCGTTTCCGGAGTTAGCGACCACAGCATGAATCGCCGCATTGTTCGCCGCCAACGTGCGCCGGTCAAGAATGACCGGCGCCGCAACGACCTGGTTGCGCGTGAATAGGGCAGCGGCGCTGCACGGCCGTGACGCGAACAGCAGGGCCACATCCGGACGATCCGCCTTTTTGATGCCGGCCGCAGCCACACCGGTCGTGAAGCCAGTGGGGCTGGTTACGCTGCCCTCGGTCATGAATGCCATACTGTCACCTATCTCCCTGTTCGAAACGCGCCATCTTGGCTGCGCGTCAGTCGCGTTTAAACTTGGAATAGTCGGGCGCCGCGTAGCGCGTCTTGCCACCGTCGCTCACTTCCATCATCGCCTTTACTTTCATCTGCAGGCCAAACAGCGTAATGAAACCTACGGCATCCTGCTGATCATACACATCTTCCTGACCAAAAGTGGCGAAATCTTCACGATACAGCGAATTGGCGCTGTAGCGGCCGGCAACAATAACATTACCTTTGTACAGCTTCAACTTGACCCAGCCGGTCACCGTTTCTTGCGTCTCCTCGATGAAGGCCTGCAAGCTCTCGCGCAGAGAATGGAACCACTTGCCAAAATAAACCAACTCGGCGTAGCGCAGACCTATCTCCTCTTTATAGTGGCTGGTATCGCGATCGTGACACAATGACTCCAGTTCGCGATGAGCGGCGTAGAGGATGGTGCCGCCAGGTGTCTCGTAGACGCCGCGCGACTTCATGCCTACCAAGCGATTCTCTACCAGGTCGACACGGCCGACGCCGTGCTTGGCGCCGAGGGCATTCAACGTTTCGATGAGCGTTGCCGGAGGCAGCTGCACATCATTCACCGCCACGGGAATACCGGCCTCGAAATCGATCTTTACGTACTCCGCCTCATCCGGCGCATCTTCCGGCGAAACGGTCAACTTGTACATCGACTCTTCTGGCTCATTGGCCGGGTCTTCAAGAATGCCCCCTTCGTGGGACAGATGCCACAGGTTGGCGTCGCGGCTGTAGATCGATTTCTCGGTGTGCGTTACGGGCACGTTATGCTTTCTGGCATATGCCAAGGCATCTTCGCGCGAGCGAATATCCCACTCGCGCCAGGGCGCAATAACCTTCAAGGTAGGATCGAGCGCCTTATAGGTTAATTCAAATCGCACCTGGTCGTTGCCTTTGCCGGTGGCGCCATGCGCCACGGCGTCAGCCCCTTCCGCCTCGGCAATAGCCACCTGCCACTTGGCGATCAAGGGCCGGGCCACGGAGGTGCCCAGCAAGTAGCGGCGCTCATAAATGGCGCCGGACTGCATCATGGGAAAGAGAAAATCCTTGGCGAACTCGTGGCGCAGGTCTTCAACGTAGACCTTGCTTGCTCCACTGGCCAGCGCTTTTTCTTCCAATCCATCAAGCTCGCCGGCGCCCTGGCCAATATCAGCGCAGAAACAGATCACCTCGCAATCGTAGTTCTCGCGCAGCCAGGGCACAATAACCGACGTATCCAGCCCGCCGGAATAGGCGAGCACCACCTTCTCTACTGATGATTTTGACATTGGTATGACTCCTTTCTCTTCTATCGATTCTTTCTCTGCATCGGCAATGTAGTGCTCGTCTTGCGCGGGAAGGCGCCGGTTCATGGGAATGGGAATTGAACGGACCGGATTCACGGGCGACAGATGCATGACCACGGCCGTTTCATCACAATCATCGAAGAACGGGCAAATGCGACAGTCGCGCCATACTTTCTCCGGAAACCATTCTTTGTTTGTTGGCTGGAAACCGGCCTTTTGAAAGAACGGGACCACACGGGTCAATGCAAATAGCGTTGGTATCTGGCGCAAGCGCGCCTCGGCGATCAAGGCTTTCACAATGGTGCGTCCATATCCCTGCCCCTTTACCTTGTCGGACACAGCCAGCGAGCGCACTTCGGCCAATCCGGGCGTATAGCGATGCAGTGATACGCAGGCAACCAGTTCGCCATATTCGTCTATGCCAACCAGCCAGCTATCCAGCGTGTCTGTGATAGAGTCCACCGTGCGCGGCAGAAGCTTGCCGCGCTGCGCATGGCGGCTGATTAGGGCGGCAATATCTGCCACGTCAGCGGTCCGGGCGACGCGGATATACATGCGATCTAAGCGTCCGCCTCCAGATCAACAAGTGCCTCGGCCAATACACGCACTGCTTCGTCAATTTCTTCACGGCCGATGATCAGCGGCGGCGCCAGCCGCAGCACGTTTTCACCCGCGTTGATCACGATCAGCCCGGCCTCGCGCGCCGCAGTGATCAAGGGCGCGACTGGCCGGTCCAGCTCCAGGCCTACCAGCAAACCCACGGCTCGAATATCAACAATGGCTTCCGCTTCCAGCGTCTCCAGACGATGCGCCAGATAGGCGGCCTGCGCCCGTACCCGGTCGAGGAAGGCAGGTTCGCTAATGCGCTCAAAGACGGCCAGCGCCGCACGGCATACCAGAGGGCCCGCGGCAAAGGTGCTGCCATGATCACCTGGTCGCATAACGCCTGCCACTGCCTGCGTGACCAGCGTTGCGCCAATCGGCAAGCCACCGGCCAACGGTTTGGCCAGGGTCATTATATCCGGCGTGACGCCGGCGGCTTCATGCGCCCATAATGTGCCGGTGCGCCCGAGGCCGCACTGCACCTCATCAAAGATGAGCAGCGCCCGGTGCTTGTCGCACAAATTGCGCAGCGCTTGCAAGAAATCGGCCGTAGCCGGCCGCACACCGCCTTCGCCCTGCACCGGCTCTACCAGCACCGCGCACACTGTATCGTCAATGGCCTGCGCGGCGGCGGCGATATCATTGAAGGGCGCGAAGCTTACGCCGGGCATCAGCGGCGCGAATGGCTCACGGTAATGCGCCTTATAGGTTGTGGCCAGCGCGCCCATGGTGCGACCGTGAAAACTACCGCTAAAGGCAACGATTTTTGTCTTGTTTCCTTGCGGCGCGATCATCCGCGCCGCCTTACGCGCGAATTTGAGCGCCCCTTCATTCGCTTCGGCTCCAGAATTGCAGAAATAGACCTTGTCGGCGAAAGAGTTCTTTACCAGGCGCTGTGCCAGTTGGGCATGGGGCGCGGTATGGTATAAGTTGCTAACATGCACCAGTTTGCCCGCCTGATCGCAAACGGCGGCCACCCAATCCGGATCGCTGTGTCCTAGCGCAGTGACAGCGATCCCGGAGGCGAAATCAAGGTAGCGCCGGCCATCGCTGTCGAATAGATAAGCTCCCTGGCCGTGCGTGAAGACCACCTCAGGACGCACATAGGTCTGCAGAACGTATTCGGCCTCAAGTTGAATGACTTCTCGCGCTTCCATCACGCCTCCCTCATGTCCCCGGAAATTTTCGGGCCACCGGTCTCTACTGCCAGGTGGCGGGATATGACCTGTATATCCTGCCTCAGTGTCCAGCCGCTCGCCTGCCAAAAGGCAATCCCCGTGTCATTTTCGTGAAAAATAAACAGGTGGCATTTCTGCATCCCGGCTTCCTGCAGCGCCGCCAGAGAGCTCTGCACCAGCCTCCGCCCTATCCCCTGGCGGCGGAAGCTCTCGTCGACGGCCAGATGATGGATATATCCGCGGCGGCCGTCATGGCCGCCAAGAATCGCACCAACCACGTTCATGCCAGCACGGGCGATAAAGCTCATACCGGGATTTCGCTCCAGGTAAGCCGCCATATGGGGCCGTTCGTCAGCACTGCTGAGGCCAATGCCCGGGCATCGCTGCCAGAGGGCATACACCTGGTCATACATTCTAATGTCAAATGGCTCAATTATTGTGCTGTCCATCGCTGTCCTGTTGTGACCCGGTCAAGCGCAGACCAATGTGCCACCGTCGCGCATGAGCCCGGCGAGGTCAACAATACGTGCCCCGGCGATGCCGCTTTGCACGGCCTGCACGGCCGTCCGCACTTTGGGGATCATGCCCGCGCTCACGACGCCTGCAGCTATCAGCTCTTCCGCTTCATCGGCCGTCAGGCGCGGCAGCACTTCGCCTTCACGCATAACGCCCGGCACGTTTGAAACATAGGACAATTCAGTAGCACCGCAGGCCAGGGCGATTGCCGCCGCCGCTTCATCGGCATTAACATTATAGGCCTGACCATCAACTCCCAGTGAAATCGGTGAAACCACGGCCGTATAGCCTAATCGCGCCAGATCCTTAAGCAAACTACAGCGCACCTCACCAATTTCGCCAACGTAACCGAGATCAGCCGTTGCGTGCTGCTTCTTGTGGCAGCGCAACAAGCCCCCATCAATCCCGCTCAGGCCCAGCGCATCGACACCCGCTTCCAGCAACGCCTTGACTACAACCTTGTTACTTTGTCCTGAAAGCACCATTTGCGCCACATCCAACGAGGCCTGGTCGGTTACGCGCAAGCCATCGACCTTGATCGTCTCCAAACCCAATCGGGCCTGCAGGCCGGCAATGGCCCGGCCGCCACCGTGCACGATGACCAGAGGATCACCGCCCTTTGCCGATAGGGACGCCGCACTCGCGCCGAGCAGGTCCAGAAAGGCGGGATCGTCAAGTTCGTTGCCGCCTACTTTCAAGACGCGCATAAGCCCATTGTCTCCGGAAAACCCAGCATCACGTTCATGTTCTGCACGGCTTGGCCCGAGGCGCCTTTGACAAGGTTATCCGTAGCCGAAGTAATAATCAGTGTTTCGCCGCAAAAGCTCAGGGAAATCACGCATCTGTTACTGTGCACAACATGTGCAAGTGTCGCCAGTTCGCCGGCGGGCAGCACCTCAACAAACGGTTCGCTCGCATATGTGTCGGCATAGAGCCCGCGCACTTCGGCTTCGGACCACGGTTGAAAGCCGGTAACATAGATAGTAGCGAGGATGCCACGTGGCACGGGCAGGAGGTGAGGGCTGAATATGAGGGGCGGCGCATCATTGTGCCACCAGGCCATTACTTGCTCCATTTCGGGTAGATGTCGGTGGCTGCGGCCGATACTATAGGGCGAAAAGTTGTTGGCCACTTCTACAAAAAGCGTATTTGTCCTGGGCGTGCGCCCTGCGCCAGAGACGCCTGACTTGGCATCGACAATGATCGCCCCTTGAACCGCCGCCTGGGATGCCATAAGCGGCTGCAGGGCGAGCAGCGTGGTCGTCGTGTAGCAGCCCGGATTAGCTACTAGGCGCGTATGGCGCAGAGCATCGCGCGCGAATTCTGTCAGCCCATATACGGCATGGGGCAGCAGCTGCGGCGCCGGATGCTTCACCTTGTACCACGCTTCATAGACATCTACATCGGTAAAACGAAAATCGGCACTGAGGTCGATCACCTTCGCGCCTGCGTCCAGGGCAAGAACGGCCGTCTCTGCCGACGCCGCGTGTGGCAGACACAAGAAGACAACATCAGCCTGGCCCGGCGACACGTCATCAGGGGTCGATAACATAAGATTCTGAGCGCCGCTGAAGACCTGGCGCAGTGACTGTCCGGCATAGGTCTGTGAGGTAGCGAAGGCGATTTCCACCTGAGGATGGCGCTCCAGAATGGTTATCAGTTCATATCCTGTATAACCCGTCGCTCCGTAAACACCGGCCTTCACCGTATCCATCTACTTCTCCTAGCAATAAAAAACCGCCAGGCCTTCTTTTGGTCCTGGCGGTTCGTTTACCTGTTAGCGTGTTCGCTCGTCAGACAACCTCAATCACCAGACCTGGCGGTCCGGGCGGCGACGCAAACGACGAGGAGCTACTATCTGAACGAACATTGCGGCGAATTGTAGCAAATGATTCGCGCCTGTCAACCACTGTACGGCTTGCCAACTATCTCTCGCAAAGACGATTCCTAAGTCTAGGAAATGACCGCCGTTGTTAAACCCATTAAACAAACGCATCTATGGCCGTGCGCTCAATTATCAGCCCATTCTTATAGCGATCCATAAACGTCTCAAAGCCCTCCACATCCCGCGGATCGGGCGAGATGGTTGAGCCCTGTTCGCCGGCAAAGACCTCTTGCTCCAGGTAGTCCTCAAGTGTTTCGGCGTCGGCCTTGTTCAGCATGTAAGCAGCCAGAAGGGCGATTCCCCATGCGCCTCCTTCGCCGGCCGTTTCCATCACCGACACAGGCACATTCATGGCCGCCGCCATTATCTTCTGCCCGACTTCCTCTGTTTTGAAGAAACCGCCATGGCCGAGGACCTGATCGATCTCGACGTGCTCCTGCTCAAAAAGTATATCGAGGCCAATCTTCAACGCCCCAAGTGAGGAAAAGAGATGCGTGCGCATGAAATTGGGCAGCGTGAAGTGGCTGTCCGGTTTACGCACAAATAGGGGGCGCCCTTCCTCCATGTGAGTAATATGCTCGCCTGAAACATAATTATAGGCTAATAGATTGCCGCCGTCCGCGTCACCCTGAAGCGCCTTTTTGTAGAGTGTCTCAAACAATGTTGATTGGTTGACCTTCACGCCTAGGGTTTCGGCAAACTCCCCGAACAGCTCGACCCATTCGTTCAGGTCAGACGTGCAGTTATTGCTGTGCACCATCGCCACCGGTCTGCCGGCAGGCGTCGTCACCATATCTATCTCCGGATACAGTTTCGAGAGCGCTTTTTCCAGGACAATCATAGCGAAGACCGATGTACCGGCTGAGACATTGCCGGTTCGCTCGGCCACGCTGTTGGTCGCGACCATCCCCGTACCAGCGTCCCCTTCGGGCGGGCACAAGGGAATACCCGCTTGGAGCTTGCCTGCCGGATCCAGCAAGCGGGCGCCTTCTTCGGTCAATACGCCGGCTGCTTCACCCGCCACCAGTACTTTGGGCAGAATATCCTGCAGCTTCCATGAAATGCCTTCCGCCTTAAGTTGTTTGTTAAAACGGGCGAGCATTTCCTCGTCGTAGTCGTTGCGGGCGCTGTCTATTGGAAACATGCCCGATGCTTCGCCAATCCCCATTACCTTCTGACCGGTTAGCTTCCAGTGAACATATCCGGCCAATGTGGTCAGATAGCTGATGTCGCTGAAATGGGGTTCCTCGTTCAATCTCGCCTGGCGCAGGTGCGCAATGCTCCAGCGCTGCGGAATATTGAACTGGAAAAGCTCTGTAAGTTCAGCAGCGGCTTCGCCGGTGGTCGTATTGCGCCAAGTACGAAATGGGACGAGTAGGTTTTCATCTCGATCGAAGGCCATATAGCCGTGCATCATGCCGCTGAAACCAATGGCTCCCACATTCTGTAGCTCAGTGCCGTACGTGGTATAAACTTCCTGAAAGAGATCGCGATAAGCCTCCTGCAAACCATGCCAAATCTCATCCAACCCATAAGTCCAGTAACCATTTTCGTACTGGTTCTCCCAGTCATAACTGCCGGTGGCAATAGGCACGTGATCCTCACCGATCAACGCCGCTTTAATGCGCGTTGAGCCAAATTCGATGCCAAGGGCGGTGTTGCCACTCTCGATTGCAGCCCGGATTTTGTCTTGATTCATCTTTATCTCCCACTATTCAATTCTGCATGTACATATTGTTTATTGAGAAAGCGATTTGCAGGACCGTCGTTCCCCTCTTCATAGGCCGGCGCCAAGTGGCTACTGGCCGTATACATTTTGGTAGCGATCATAGAGCTTGTCTATATCTTCCTGCGCAATGGTCAAGGGTGTGCCAAGGGCCAGCGATGCCCAGGCTATGGCGGCATTGTCCTCAGTCATGACGGCCGCCTTTACCGCCTTTTCCGCCGATGGGCCAACGGTGAAAACGCCGTGACTTTGCAGTAAACAGGCCGGGCTGCGGCTGTCGCGCAGGGTGTCAACCACGACTTTACCAATCGCTTCACCCCCGATCAGGGCAAACCCGCCGCAGGGAATGTCGCCGCCGAACTCGTCGCCCATGGCGGTGGTGATGCAGGGAATGCCCCGGCCATGCGCAGCAAAGGCAGTGGCGTAGCGTGAATGGGTATGCACAATACCATTCACTTCCGGCTTTTGGCGATATATGTAGCAGTGTGAAGCCGTATCGGATGAGGCTTTAAAGTCACCCTCAACGAGGCGGCCGTTGATATCTACCACCACCATATTCTCAGGCGCTAAATCCTCAAATTTAATTCCACTAGGCTTGATCACTACCAGGTTGCTCTCAGGATCTCGCGCGCTGATATTGCCGCTGGTCCAGGCAACCAGATTGTTCTTGGGCAGTTCCGCATGTAGGTCGCAAACAATTTGGCGTAATTCCTCTAGCATAACGTTCTCCTATATATACTGTTACACAGCGCCCATGGTCATGGCGTCTTGCCAAACTGCATGTACCACTGCCGGTAGATGCGCTCCCGAGACGCCATTGACTATCCTATTGTGGTTTGTTCTCGCCGGTGTTAGCATTACTGCGATGCGATTTTTTGTTATTCTATTTTTGGCAGCCTGTCTTCTCGCCTCATGTAACATCGCACACGAAACCCCGGCGAATGACGTCGCGTCGTCGGCAAGCGTAATCAAGACGACTCGCTACGATGTCACGCAGTCAATTTCGCTTGTTAATGAAGGTCCAGAGCAACCTGAAAAACACAATCTTTGGGTCGCCCTGATCGGCGACCAGCCACCTTACCAGCAACTGCTTTCCCGTGATATACAGCCTGCAGACTATCTTCTAGTCAATGATGAATTTGGCAACCAATATGCCGAATTCGATTTGATTGACATGGCCCCAGGCGCTGAAGAGCAAATCACCATTCACTACCAAGTGCAGGTGAATGAACTGGCCTACGATCTAGGCGGCTGTCGAGGGGAACTTCTCAAAGATTTTACCGCTCCGGAGCTCCATATAGAGTCCCAAAACCCTCAGATCGTTGCTCTGTCAGAAGCGCTGTCTGCCGCCACCGACACTGTTTGCCAGCAGGCGCGGGCGTTTTACGATTACATCGGCCAGCACCTCGTTTACACTTACAATGGAAACGATTGGGGTGCGCAGGCAGCCCTAGGCCCGATGGGCGCCGATTGCACAGAATATTCATCGTTGTTAATTGCACTGAGCCGTGCTCAAGGCATTCCCGCCCGTTACGTGGAAGGCCTGCTCTACCTCGGTGAATCAGAGCCGGTTGAGGCTCGCCAGGAGCACGCCTGGGCGGAGGTCTACTTCCCCGGCAATGGCTGGGCCCCAGTTGATCCTACACTCGGCCGTACTCCGCTGACGAGCGCCACGCATTTTGCCCACTATACCCCTAACCATATCATAGTTACCAAGGGCCGCTCCCCTTCCACGCTGCGCGGCGCCAGCTATTGGAGCCATCTATACTGGCCCGGAGACAACACACGAATTCATGTACGTGAGGCAGCATGGACGATTGTGCCCGCAAGCGCTGGCGAAGAATCCTAACTACTTTATCCGCCGCTGCATGATCACGTGCATGGAAACGGAAACTACTATTATCAACCCATAAATTAACTCCGTCCAGAAGCCAGTGAGTCCAATGGCCACGATACCGGCGTTGATCGCACCAATGATATAGCTGCCCAAGAATGTGCCCAGGATGGTACCTGTACCACCAAAAACGGAAGTACCACCCAGAAAGACCGACGCCAAAGTCGAGAGCAGGTAACCTTCGCCCAATGACGGCCAGAAAAATGAAACCTGCAGGCTGGCCAGCACACCAGAGAAGGCGGCTGCAAGACCCATCATGATAAACACGATCATGCGCGTGCGATTGACATTGACGCCCATTAGCCTCGCGCTCTTTTCGTTATCGCCGATCAAGTAGATATGCGCGCCAAGTCGCGTGCGATTGAGTATGACCCAGCAAAGAATGGCGACGGCGATCGACCACCAGAACTGATTGGGGATGCCGCCGATCGTCTTCCCCACCAGCAGCTGGTAGACAAAGCTATCGCGCACGCCGCTCAGCGTCGCGCCCTTTCCTTGCAGCAGCACAAGCGACAGCCCGCGCAAGAAGAATTGGGTACCGATCGTCGCGACCAACGATGGAATTCCAATTCCCACTACCAAACCAGCATTCAAGATGCCAGAGGCGATTCCAGCACCGAGGGCAGCTAACAATGCCAGAAACACGTTACCTGTGGGCTGAAAGACAAAAACAAAAGCTACCATGCCTATGGCCATGATAGACGGAAACGAAAGGTCCATTTCGCCGGCAATGATCACCATAGTCAGCGGCAGGGCCATGATGGCAAAGAGCGGGGTTGTAGCCATGAACGCAAGATAGATTTGTGGTGACAAAAAGGTCTGCGGCGCGGCCAGGATGAAAAATAACCATAAACCAAAGAAGACGGCAATCATGCCTAACTGCGTGGCGTTACTGCGCAAAAAATTCTTCCAGCTAAACGACCCCGCCGATGGTGTGGCGACCGCTTCCGTTCCCGCTAGTTCTTCAATTTCAGAACTCATAATCTCTAGTCCTCAACTCGTAGTCACAGGAAGGGCAGGAACCGGCCTAATCAAGGCTCCCAGTTTCCGCAACGAGATACATCTTGTCCATCAACGCTTCCAGCGTGATATCCGATGTATTAAATTCGCCGGCGATCATGCCTCGATCAAGAACTACCACGCGATCGGCAACAGAGTAAACATGGAAAATGTTATGATCGATGAACACTGCAGATTTGCCCACATCTTTGATATGGCGCACAAAGTCGAGTAGTTTACGCGTTTCCTTGAGAGAAAGGCCCATGGTCGGCTCATCAAGGATGATGATGTCGGCATCGAAATAGAGTGCCCGGACAATGGCCACACCCTGCTTTTCACCGCCGGAAAAAGTCTCGATTGCTGAGTCGGGGCTAACTGCAGTAGAGGTAAAGCCCATTGACTCAGTCATTAGGCGGCGCGTCTCCGCTTTCATTTTCTTTACGTCCAGTAGACCGTAAGGCGTTTGTAGCTCGCGACCAAGGAATATATTGCGCCACAAAGTCTGCAGCTCTGCGAGGGCACGTTCCTGGTATACTGTTTCGATTCCGAGGCTCCGCGCCATAGGCACTGTGAGTGACTCAATGAGTTTACCGTCGACATAAATTTCGCCTGAACTGGGCTGGTGATACCCGGTCAAGATCTTGATCATTGTCGACTTACCCGCACCGTTGTCCCCCAATAGACCAACAACTTCATTTCTTCCCAAGCGAAAATTGACGTTGCGCAGCGATTGCACTTCTCCAAAGTTCTTCGATACGTCGCGCAGTTCAATTCTATAAGCAGGTTCCATCATTGCTCTCCATCTGTTTGGAGCGGGGGCCAAGCAGCCGCTCGGCCCCCGCTCCATATCAGCACCCTGGCGAGCCAAAAGTCATGCCAGGGCAGATCGTGACTGAATTAACGGATCTGGGCATTTACCAGGTCGGCCAACAGATCCACGTTGTCCGCATGGGCAAAGCCGGCACCCGTATCGATATGCAGACCGGTAAAGGCGAAATTGTGTGTCAGGCAAATTTGCAGGATCGGCAGGTAACCTTGCAGCCACTGCTGCTGGTCAATCACTAGGTCCGTCCAGCCACCCTGTATCGCTTCCACCGTCGCCGGATTGAGGTCAAAGCCGGCGCCAATCACATCGTCGGGCCCCAGGCCTGCCGCTTCAAAGTAGGTCTGCTGCGTGCCGGTCAGCGCGCCATGATCGGTAACGATCAGCTTGACGTCCGGGTTTGCGGAAACGTAGCCAACAATGGTCGGAATACCGGCCGAGGCATCAGCATTGGTCGCATCATCGATCTCGAGGTAGTCCACGGTCAAGCCCGCTTCCTCCAGCGCATCGATAACGCCCTTTGTACGCTCGCCGCGCCCAGCCTGAGCCAGCAAGCCCCAAACCAACGCTTTATCGCCACTACCAAGGCTAAAGCGGCTCGCCGCTTCCTGGCCAAGCGCGTACCCGGCGGAGTAATTTTCCGCGCCGACATATCCAAATCCTTGCGAGGAGTATTTACCTTCCAATCTGGGTAAGGTCGTATTTTGGCTGGTAACGATGATGCCGTTGGCTTCGGCTTCATCGACCACCGCCTCAAAAGCGTCGTCGCCAGGGTGGCCCATAATGGCGATGCCATCCGGCTGCGTCGCCGCAGCTTCGGCAAATTGTGTCACCATCTGTTCCGGATTCCAATCTGACCAGACATACTCCACATTGGCACCCAGGTCAGCCGCCGCCTGTACGGCGCCATTAGCCACAACTTGGGCAAAAGGGCCTCCAGGAGGGCCGCCGGGGAAGAAGACGATGTTTGTGTCGCTGCACCACTTACCGTCTTGCGCCGGAGCGGCTCCCTCAGTCTCACCAGGCTCTTCCGCCATCTCTTCGGTTGGCGCCTCAGCTACCTCTTCGGTGGGCGCTTCTGCCGCCTGTTCAGCTGGCGCCGCCTCTTCGGCCGGCGCTGCCTCTTCTACCACGGGCGCGGCTTGCGGTGCGGCGCAAGCAACTAGCACCAGTCCGATTACTAGGAGGGTAATTACCAGAAGGCTTAGTTTTTTCATTTTTTCTCCCTTTTACTATACGCGATCAATGCAAACTTGCGTCTCTCTTCTTCTCTATCGATATTCACCCCCTTTTCTAACCAGCTATACACTCTTGTTCTGATTTTTGATCAGGCGCGCCTGGGATCGTGTGTCTTTCAAGACAGGCATTATGACGAGCAAGCCTCTCGTTCTCCACGTTCACTCCTTAAGCGAACTGCGGCGCACGATAAGCTGCGGTTCGACGATCGTGGCTTGAGCAAGTCCATTCTCCTGGTTCTTTCGGGCTACGAGCTGGTCGTGCAGCTGGCTAACGGCCTGTCGGCCTACGCTCAGTAAGTCCTGGCGCACCGTCGTCAAGGGCGGTATAAAATAGGCCGACTCGGGAATATCATCGAAGCCCACGACAGCCAAGTTGGCGGGAATAGAACGGCCGCGGCTTGTGGCTGCCTGCAGCGCGCCTTGTGCCATGGAATCATTGCAGACAAAAACGGCGTCTACATGCGGCGCCCGTTCCAGAAGCGTGAGCATGGCCCGGTAGCCACTGGCGGCCGTCCAATCCCCTTCTACTTTGAGGACCTCCAGGTCATTCCGGCCACCTTCTTGCTGAATCTCACGCCAGCCCAGTTCCCGTTCGCGCGCCTCCCACCACGCGAGAGGGCCCGTGATAATGCCGATATGTTCGTATCCCTGATCAGCGAGGTGTTCTGTAGCCAGCCTCCCCCCCAGGCGATTGTTCACCGTCACAAACGATGTGTCCAGTCGCGGCGCCATGTTTATGAAGACGATCGGGATTGCCAAATCAGAGAGCTGCTCATAGAGCCATTGTCTCTGACTACCCATTTCGGCGACGGCCCAGACAACGCCCGCTACCTGGTTGGCCATTAACTCGTGGAACGCTTGCTCACCGCGGCTCTCCAACGGGTTATGCAGCAGTTTCACCATCAGCGAGAAGCCCAGTTCATTGGCTCGCCGTTCGATGCCAACCAATGCACGAGAAGGTCCGTAGTATTCTATCGCAGAGGTGACCACGCCCAGCGTGTTGCTGCGTCCCTGGCTCAGGCTGCGTGCAACCTCGCTTGGCGAATAGCCTAGATGACTAATCACTTGCTGGACGTGTTTGCGGGTTTTAGCAGAAACATCTGGGCGGTTGTTGAGGACGCGCGACACGGTCATAGGCGATACACCCGCTTCCCTCGCGACATCCTTGATCGTGACCTCTTTGGCCACATCTTCCTCCTTGCCCGGATGTTACCGGTACCGTTAGCGCTAACGGTACCGGTAACGGCATGTTAACAGGAAATACAGCCCGTGTCAATCAGGAGGTGTAAACCGCTGTTATAGCAATTGGCAAATAACGCCAGCGCGCCTTAGCTCGTGTCGATCGTCAAAGCGTCTTCTGCAGCAGCGGCCGTCTGCGCGGCGTCCGGAAACGATGTTTCCATCCCAGATAAGGTTCGACCTTGGCGCCTGCTCGCGAAGTAGCTCTGAACGCCAATGAAGATGAGCGTCAGGGCGCCGACGGCTATGCGCGTCCACCAGGAACTCAGCTCGCCATTGAACTGGATAAGCATCTGGATCAGACCTGTGACCAGCACACCAAAGAAGGTGCCGATGACATATCCATACCCACCGCTCAGCAATGTGCCACCAATGACGACCGAGGCAATCGCGTCGAGCTCCACCATTTGGGCATAAAGCCCATGTCCCGATAGCAAAGAAATACTAAAGACGATGCCGGCCAGCGCCGAGCAGAAACCACTGATAGCATAGACAGCGATCTTAGTACGTCCAACAGGCAAGCCCATCAGGCGCGCCGACTGCTCGTTCCCGCCTATGGCATATACGGTACGGCCGAAACGCGTGTAGTGTGCGACGTACATGCCGACTACCAACACAATCAAGGAAACCACGGCACCAATGCTCAAGAAGGCTCTTTCAAAAAATGGGATCTGGATTCTGGTCAGGGCCAGCGTGCGATAAAAGGGATCCGTAATAGGGATCGCATCCAAGCTTATGAAAAAACACAGTCCTCGAAAAAAGAAGAAGCCAGCCAGGGTAACAATAAACGGCTGCACTTTAAAGAAGTGAATAATGGCGCCCATACCTCCGCCAAAGACGATGCCCATTAGCAGCATGAGAGGCAAAACAATAAATGGACTTAAGCCGACCTTCTCCAGTAAAGCGGCGGAAGCTACAGAAGTTAGAGCAATCATCGATCCTACTGACAGATCAATGCCTTCTGTCAGAATGACAAATGTCATGCCAATAGAAGTAATCAGGAGGAAGGCATTGTTGATTAGCAGATTGAAGAATGCCTGGGGCTGGCGCATGCCTTTATAGAGCACCGCACCGTAAAGATACAGCAGGGCAAAGACGACAATCGTTGTCAGCACGGGCACATATTTGCGGTCTATTTTCAGTCTCTGCGTCATGACTGAGCTCCAACTCTCTCAACGAAGTTCGTGAGTACACTCTTCGTCTGTTCTGAATAAAGCAGGACGACTACCAATACAATCAGGCCCTTGATTGCCATGGCGGCCATCGCTGGCACGCCTACAGCGTACATGGTCGTGCTAATACTTTGAATAACCAGGGCGCCAATAACGCTGGCCAGCAATGAAAAGCGGCCGCCTGTCATAAGCGTTCCGCCGATAACAACCGCTAAAATCGCGTCCAGCTCCGCCCCCCAACCGGCATTGTTCGCATCGGCGCTTTTGACATTTGAGCTGTAGATGAGGCCAGCCACGCCGGCGCAAAAGCCGCAGATAGTATAAACAATTAGCTTGACATTCTGCTCATTTATACCACTGAAGAAGCTTGACCTGGCGTTGATGCCTACTGACTCCACAAACAAACCGAAGGCGGTGCCCCGGGCCAGCAGCCATACCAAGACTAAGACAATAGCAGTGATAAAAAGGCTAAATGGGATGCCCAACAAATAGCCGTTTCCTATGAAAAAATAAGGGCTGTAGTAAACCGTAATGATCTGCCCGTTGGTGATAAGCTGCGCGATACCTCGGCCGGCTACCATGAGCACGAGTGTGGCCACCATCGGCTGGATTCTGGCCCTGGAAACAAGAAGGCCGTTCCACAGCCCGCAGAGAGTCGAGACGGCGAGTGCGGCAACAATGCACAACCACAACGGGGTCCTAGTGACGTCCTGGATCAGCTCTTCCGAGCTGATGAGCTGGTTTGCCAGAGCCGGATTGATTAAAACAGTCGCCGTTGCGGCAGAGATAGCAACCACCGCACCTACGGAGAGATCAACGCCGCCGGTAGCAATGACCATAGTCATGCCGATAGCCATCAGCATCAGCATGGAACCACGGTTCAATATATCGATCAGGAATCCGGACAAATGTCCGTCTTTTACCTCGATATCATAAAATCCGGGTGTAAAAAACAAATTGAAGAGCATGATCAGGCCGAGAGCCAGCAAGGGCCAGAACAGCTGGCTATCGCGTAATTTATGCCAAATACTGGTGGACTGATCCATTATTCACTCCCTGCCATTGCTTGCATGATGGTTTGTTCATCCACTTCATCCGTATACTCGGCCACCATATGCTTGTCGCGCAGCACAATGATACGATGGCTAGTCCGCAGCACTTCTTCCAATTCCGAGGAAATAAAAAGACAGGACATTCCCTCATCGGCGAGTTCCAGTACGATTTTTTGAATTTCGGCCTTGGCGCCGACGTCGATACCGCGCGTCGGTTCATCAAGGATGAGCACTTGCGGATTGGTGGCTAGCCATCGTGCCAGGATGACCTTCTGCTGATTGCCGCCGCTCAGGTTCTTGACCGCTTGATCGGCAGAAGGGGTGCTGATATTTAGCATTTCGATATATTTGTCGGCCAACTCGTATTGCTGCTGCCGGCTAATACGCCTGACCCATCCTTGATAGGACTGAATAGCCAGGATAATGTTCTCACGTACACTCAGGTCATCAATGACTCCCTCGGCCTTGCGATCCTCCGGGCAAAAAGCTACACCTCGCGCGATAGACTCATGTGGCGAATGATCCTTCACGGGTATCTGCTGCATGGAGATCGTCCCGCTGTCCGGCTTGTAAATGCCGAACAGCAGCTCGGCCGTTTCCGTGCGGCCGGAACCGAGCAGGCCCGCAAACCCTAGTACCTCTCCACTGAATAAATCCAGATCAAATGGTGACATAGTTCCCACACGACCAAGGTCTCTAGCCTCAAGCAGAGCCTCATCACCAATCTGTCTACTGGCCGCCAACTTGATTTGGGCCATGTCATTAAAATCGCCCATAGACCGGCCGATCATCTTGGCAATGAGTTCTAGCTGCGGCACCGTTTCGGTGTCAAAGGTTCCGACCAGTTTCCCGTTTCTGAGAATGGTCGTTCTGTCAGATATTTCATAAACCTGATCGATGAAATGGGTAATAAAGACAATACCTAGCTCTTCATCCTTCAATTTGCGCATCACCTGGAAGAGCTGTTCGGTCTCATGTGTGTCAAGACTGGAAGTCGGCTCGTCGAGAATGAGCATCTTGGCCGAGGATATTTTTAGGGCGCGCGCAATAGCGACCATTTGTTGGATCGCTATGGAATAATCACCCAGGTTTCTGGTGACATCAATATTTACATTCAGGTGTCGCAATGAGCGGGCAGCTTCTTGGTGCATAGTTTCCCAATCAATGCGGCCCTGTTTTCGGGGTTCACGACCCAGAAGGATATTCTCAGAAACGCTAAGATTTTCACACAGGTCTATTTCCTGGTAGACAGTACTGATACCCAGTTCCTGAGCATGCTGCGGTGATTTGACTTCGACCCTATTGCCTTCTAGCTCAATTGTGCCGGCATCGGGCCGCTCAACGCCTGTAATGATCTTTATGAGCGTGGACTTTCCCGCCCCGTTTTCACCAACAATGGCATGTATCTCGCCGGCCCTCAAGTCAAAATCGACGTTATAGAGGGCCTGCACACCTGGGAACGCCTTCGAAATACCCGTTAACTGCAACAAATTGGAGTTCGCATCCGCCATCTGCTTTGCACTCCTGCTAGATAGTGAAGATGAGGAGCAGCAATTCTGCTGCTCCTCATAGGATATATCAGTTACCGGTATCTTGAGCGATTAACTGATATTTTGCTACCGATAACCGACTACTTGCGACTAGTACTGCCGTTCTGGGAGCAGTTCGGCCGCGTTATCAGGATAGTAGACACTTTCCTCTGAAGGAACCCACTCAGGCAGTTGTTCGCCGTTCACGGCGCGCAGCGCCAGGTCATAGAACTGCGGTCCGAGCAGCGGGTTGCACTCAACGGTAACGTTCAGCTTGCCATCAATCATGGCCTCAAAGGCACCACGCACGGCGTCGATGGAGACGATCTTGATGTCGGTGCCGGGCTGCAGGCCATACTCTTCAATAGCCTGAATCGCACCGATAGCCATGTCATCGTTGTGGGCATAGAGACCGGTAATCTCGTCGCCATACTTCTTGAGGAAGGCTTCCATGACCTCTTTGCCCTTGGCGCGCGTGAAGTCACCGGACTGCGAATCGATGATCTCAATGTTGTCATTGAGTGTTTCGCGGAATCCCGAGTAGCGATCATTCGCGGGCGCGGAGCCAACTGTCCCAACTAGCTCGACGATCTTACCGCCATCGGGGAGCAAGTTGTTCATTTCGTCGCCAGCTTTCTTGCCCTCTTCGACGAAGTCAGAACCAAGATAGGTGGCATATAGTTCGCGCGGAACATCTGCGCGCCGGTCAACCATGATTATCGGGATACCAGCATCTTTCGCCTCTTGCATTACTGTTTCCCAGCCCGTCTCAACAACGGGTGAGAAACCAATCACATCAACACCCTCGGCAATGTACGACCGGATGGCCGCGATCTGGTTCTCCTGCTTCTGCTGAGCATCCGAGAACTTAAGGGTTACGCCCAGCTTCTCAGCCTCTTCTTTGATCGAAGCGGTGTTAGCTGTACGCCATTCGCTTTCAGCGCCGATTTGGGCGTAGCCGACAACCAGGTCCTCGAAGGTTTTCTGTCCTTCAGCTGCCGGGGCAGCCTCTCCAGCGGATTCCTGAGCCGCATCGCCCGCCGCCGGTTCCTGCGTTGCCGTTGTGCATCCTACTAGCGCAAAAATCACCAACAGGACGGCAAGGATCAAGCCAACTTTCTTCATTTTTTTCTCCTTTTGATTGTGGGAATTGATCATCCGTTTCATTTCATCCTCGCCCGATGAAATTCACCATGGATCAAGGATACTGGTGGAAACAGACAGGGATCAATGCATTTTACTAGGCACTTCTTACAAAATGCTCTGGTCTTGGCACCCCCGAGGTGATTAGACCGAAATATGTTGCGATTTCTTTCGAAAGAGATTTGATTTCTTTTGATTCGCCGGGTTTAAGGAAAGCAGGATATATCAGTATTTACGTGAGGGTAGCAGTTCCGCGGCATCGTTCGGGAAGAAGATACCCTCCTCAGAGCGGATCCAGTTGGGCACTGGTTCACCATTTACCACTTTTAGAGCCAGCTCGAAAAACTGGGGACCGAGCAGGGGATTGCATTCAATGGTTGCGTTGAGTTTCCCATCGATCATTGCTTGAAACGCATCACGAATCGCGTCTATGGATACGATTTTAACATCGACACCGGGCTTCATACCGTATGCTTCAATTGCTTTGATCGCACCAATAGCCATATCATCATTGTGAGCATAAACAGCGTCGATTTGATCTCCATACATTTGCAGGAAATCGGCCATGACTTCCTCGCCTTTAGCTCGTGTAAAGTCTCCCGACTCAGAAGCAATGATCTGAATACCGGGATAATCCTTGGTAATCTGCCGGAACCCATAATGGCGATCGATGGCAGGTGCGGATCCGATCGTGCCCACCAGCTCAACGATATTGCCCTCTCCGGCCAACAACCCTACCATCACTCTGGCGGCATTCTGTCCTTCCTCGATAAAGTCCGAACCAAGATAGCTAGCATAGAGATCTTCATCTACATCCGCCCTTCTATCGACAAGAATGACCGGTATGCCGGCATCTTTGGCCTCCTGGAAAACAGACTCCCATCCGCTTTCCACTATCGGCGACACGCCGATCACATCGACTTGCTGGGCAATGAACGTGCGGATAGCCTTGATCTGGTTCTCTTGTTTTTGCTGGCCATCCTCGAAGATAAGTTCCACACCTAATCTATCGGCTTCTTCTTTGATCGAAGCGGTGTTGCCCGTCCGCCACTCGCTTTCAGCACCTAGCTGAGAGTATCCAACCACGAGCTCATTGTATGTCTTGCGACTATTCGCTTCCTCCGATTGAACAGTCGCTTCAACTGCGGGCGTTGTTGGTGTGGGGCCGCATCCCTGAATGAAACAGGCGCTCAGCGCGAGTATGGCAAGGGGCAAAACGCGCTTAATAAACAAGGTCGTTGTCAAATACCGTTTAGGCTGGCTCATGGCTGTCTGGTATGGTTACGGTTACCAGCGTGCCCCCTCGATAATGACTATCAATTGAAAGCCCATATTGCGGACCGTAATATAACATGATCCGCTTATTCACATTATCCAGGCCAAATCCGCCCTCTTTCATTCTGATCCTATCCGCTTGGCCAGACAACATATCTCGAATCTGCGCCAACTTGTAAGGGGTAAACCCGACGCCATCATCTCGCACCTCGAGCACCACATTGTCTTGCTCGCCGTGGCGAACTGTCACTACAATCTTGCCGCCATCTCTTTTTGACTTTATGCCATGATATAAGGCATTTTCAACCAGCGGCTGCAGCGTTAGCTTAAGGATATTGCTGTCGAGCAATTGGTCGTCCACATTGATTTCATAAGCGAGGATATCTCGATAGCGCATCTGCTGGATTGTGAGGTAACTTCTGACATGCTCCAATTCTTGCCGCAGGGGGATCCAGTCTTCACCTCTGCTCAGCGCGATGCGAAAGAAGCTTGATAAAGCGCGAACAATTTCTATCACCTGCTCGGTCTTATTCGCCTCAGCCATCCAGACGATGGTATCCAGCGTATTGTAAAGGAAATGGGGGTTGATTTGTGCCTGCAAAGCCTTTAGCTCGGCTTTTTTCAGGTTCTCCTGCTCCTGCATCTTTGCATTCAGCAGATCCCGAATTTGGGCGATCATCAAGTTAAAGCTGAGTCCCAGTTCCGTAATTTCATCGACGTTGTCGGTGGTGACCAAGGCCTGGAGATCTTCTCCAGTGATTGTTGTAGTGACATCATGTAACTTCTTGATTGGCACATAAATACTCGCGGAAATGATCCACGCAGCCAGAAATGAGAAGCCAACCACGGCCGGTAAGGTGATCATGTACAGTATCGCCAGTCGCGTAAAACGTTCTTGATTCTCCTTGTAACGCTGCTCTGCCTCGTTTACTTCGAAGAGCATGTAATCCTGGACGGTTTCCTCAACCACCTCGGAAACGCCATGGATATCTTCCAGGATCTTTTCATGCTCGGAGACACGGCCACCTGCCGCGATTTCTTCACCCATCTTATCCACGTAATGGGTGAGGGTGTTCATCGTCCTTCGAATTACTTCTAACTTGATTCTGGATTTGTCCGAGTTGGTGTTGGCCATCATGGATTCGATCTGTGCGTCGACCTGTTCGATCACAAGGTACTGGTTGCCCTGCGCAAATTCTGTCTTGCCGGAAACAATGTTCCACATTTCCGTGTCAATCGAAGGCTTGATGTAGCCGTTGATGCTGTTGGCCGTCGTAATGTTGGAAATAATTGCCTCATACTGGCGATTGAAGTGCCATACTTCATAGATCAAGATGATGTTCATCGCTGACAGCAGGAGGATCACGGCAAAGAAAGAGAATAATATCTTGGTGCGCAGCGAAAATCCGACACCAGAGAACATGGTAATGAACTTATTCATGAACCTGGAAGAAGACTCGTTGTAGGTAAGCTCTGCGTTTATCATAACTGCCTCAAATAGCCAGGTTAGTTCTTAGCGGTGTTCAGAGGAGTTTGTTGTCATGCACTGCCTCAATGACCGCTTACGTACGGGCCAACTGGCGATATTGCTGGGGCGGTAATCCCGTACTTTTCTTGAAGGCGTAACTGAAGTAATGGGGATCACTGTACCCACTTTGATATGCTATCTCAGAACACTTCAAGTTAGTCGATCGCAGCAGTTCTTTGGCTCGAGCTATGCGCACGGCCGTAAGATAGTTCTTAAATGATTCGCCTGTTTCACGCCCAAAAACCGTACTGAAATGGCTGGGGCTCAAGTTAACAGTGGCAGCCACATCCTCCAGGAGTAAGTGAGGATCCGCAAAGTTGGCGTCTATGAAGGTTTTTGCCTGATAAATGAGTTCAGCCCTATGCATGTGCGCGTGCTCATTCCTGAAGGCAAGTACGCCTGCAAAGACATTTCTGAGCCCTTCTTTCATCTGCTCTGGTGAGCCGAGATTCGTCAACAGGCTGTCTATGTCTCCGATCGCGGGTATAACTTCGCTTTCCTTTCCACCCAGGCTGGCCACAAACTGCGCAGAACTCAGAATAATATCAACCAACACATAGTGCCGAACCAGCGTTGAACGAAGGGCGGCTGCGCAGATGTCTTGGAGATGCTGGTCAAAGAAGACATCAAACTCATCGATCAAGCCATGGTGCAAATAGTGCCCCATGGCGGTTTGATCGAGACTTGGCACCTCCAGCAAATCCTCGGGCGGGCGGGCGGACTTAGGCATGGGGCCGTGTTCGAGGTCGTTCACAGCAGCCAATGCATCACTAAAAGATAGATGAATAGCCATCAATCGCTGCTGGACAGTGCCGATTCCATATATAGTGCTATAACCAAGTTTTTCTTCAATATCTCGCTTGATGAGCCCGGCCAGAAAGCGGCCGTCTTCTTTCAGCTGCTCGGGGTCATCACCCATCATCATCAACAACAGCTCTTCAACGCTCTTCTGGGTCAGAAATGCGCCAGGGTGTATGTCCGTCAAATCGGCTACGATCTCGTAGACATCCTGATACACTCTTGGATCAAGACGGCCGTTATGCGATAGGAAGTTCACTTTGACCAGTATCACAAGGTAATAGGGCGCAATCAGTTTCAGCCCAAATTCCCCATATTGCTCTACTGTTTCCAGAGACGAAACGCCGCCAACCACTAAGTCAAGCAGCAGCTTCTCTCTTTTTAGAGCAATAACGTCTTTTACCTGATTCTGCAATTCCTTCAGACGCGCGCGTTCTTGACGTTCTCGATCAAGTACGGTGGCCATATTACGGAGTACAGATTGAATTTCGGCTGAACTGATCGGCTTGAGCAAATATTCAGAAACGCCCAGTTTGATCGCTGACTGTGCGAACTCGAATTCATCGTGGCCGCTGAGTACAATTATCTTGATCCACGGCATCCGGTTGCGAACGATCCTGCATAACTGCAATCCGTCCATAAACGGCATCTTGATATCCGTTATCAGCACGTCCGGTTGAGTTTTCTCAATTAGTGGCAGGGCGATTTCCCCGTCTTGAGCTTCCCCGCAAAATTCAAAACCTGTCGATTTCCAGTCGACATTGTCACGTATACCTTCCCTCGTAACAATCTCGTCCTCGACCAGAAACACCTTATATGTCATACCGCTCCTCTTCTCATCCAGACCCATCCGACGACCATGGCCGGTTACGGATCTAGTTCCTCAACGGACATAGTATAACATAGTCAAAGTCAACAATATGGAAGCCCTTTCTCTTGTGCGCAGTGGGCTTTCCTTTGCGGCGCAGGCACA
>JBJYWX010000192.1:0-2074 GCA_046259695.1 Promineifilaceae bacterium (SeqCode)
AACAGAAGGAGTTTATTCGTCTCACCGAGGAACAATTCAGCCTGCTTGATTTTCTGCAGGGCACTCCGCGAGCGGCGATTGCCGGCTGTGCGGGATCGGGCAAGACCTTGCTTGCCGCTGAGAAAGCGCGCCGCCTGGCCATCCAGGGCTGGCGCGTTCTGCTCACCTGTTACAACCGCAACCTGGCCACCTTCTTGCGCGACGATTACATGCGCAATCGGCCGCCTTCACTCGAGATCGCCAATTTTCATCAGTTAGCAACCACTCTTGTAAAACGAAGCGGCCAGCGACCGCCGGGGAGATTCGCCGGCAGCTCTGAACAGTCCCGCTACTTCGCCGAAACATTACCGGAGCAGCTGGTCGACGCGGCTGATATTTTGGGCCCGCAATTTGATGCTATCGTCGTCGACGAGGCGCAGGATTTTCAGCAAAACTGGTGGACGCCTCTGCAATTCCTGCTACCTGAACCGGACAACAGCACCTTTTATATTTTCTACGATGACAACCAGAATATTTACGGCGGATTGAGACAGGTGAAGAATCTTGCCCAGACATACCCGCTGACTAAAAACTTTCGTAATACGCAGCGTATCAACGACGTCGTGGAACATTTCTACAATTCGGACCACACCATCACGGCCGTTGGTCCCGAAGGGCGCGATGTACCACTTCTGGTTTACAGGGATGATCGCGCGATGATTGAGCACCTGCGCAAGACGCTGCATAATCTGATCAATGTAAACGAGGTCGATACACGGGATATCGTCATTCTAACGCCGGTCAGCGCCGGCAAGTCAGCGCTGTCACGCGCCGGCCGTCTGGGCTCCTTTCTATTGACGCGCAATTGGGACACCGACTACAACGAAATCTTCTATGAGACGATTCACTCCTTTAAGGGTCTGGAAAGCCCGGTGATAATTCTTACTGAGATAGCCGCGGATATCAGCAGCAAAGCGGATGAACTACTCTACGTCGGCTGCTCGCGTGCCCGCAATCATCTCGTGGTCATCTGTCATGAAGACGCGCAAGAACTGTTTTCTTCTGTGGACAGCGTGTCGCTAGATCAAGGGAACGCCAGATAAATGACAACTGCCCGACACCATGCCGAATGGCTTTCACTGTTAGAGATTTCCGGCCCTTTTTTGAGCCTGCCGGTGCTGACCGATACCTTCCCGCAGGGTCTGGAGGCCGACGATCCCGAGATCGCGGCCGAACTGCGCGCCGCCTATGAAGAATGGGCTGACAACCAGGGCGGCCTGCAGCCCGATCCGGCGATCCACAATGCCTGGATTCGCTATGTCCTGGGCACTGTGCTCGAATTTGATGAAGTGGCCGATGAGGTGCTGTTACAGGATCAGGCCATTCCTTCCGCGCTGAAAGCGACGGTCGCCGAACATCACGAGACGCTGCGTCCGGACCTCATTGTGCGCGAGCCTGGGGGCAAAATCAGGATGCTGATCCAGGTTTATGCGCCTGACCAGGACCTGATGAAACCGCTGGCCGATCGCGGCTGGAAAGCCAGCCCGGCGACGCGCATGATGGAATTACTGCATGCCACCGAAGTGCGCCTGGGGCTGGTGACCAATGGCGAGCATTGGCTGCTGGTGCAGGCCAAACGGGGCGAATCCACCGGCTACATCTCCTGGTACGCGCCGCTGTGGACGGAAGAGCGGCTGACGCTGCGCGCTTTTCGCAGCCTGCTTGGGGCTTATCGTTTCTTCGGCGTCCCTGAAGATCAGACGCTGGAGGCCTTGCTCGATGCCAGCGTCAAAGACCAGCAGGAAGTCACCGACCAGCTCGGCTACCAGGTGCGCCACGCGGTGGAGATTCTGGTGCAGGCGATCGATAAAGCGGACCAGGATCGGCGCCGTTCGCTGCTGGAAAATGTGAGCGAGCCGCTGTTGTACGAGGCCGCTGTCACGGTCATGATGCGCCTCGTCTTCCTCTTCGCCGCCGAGGAACGGGGTTTACTTCTGCTTGGCGATCCTGTCTACGATCAGAACTATGCCGTGAGCACGCTCAGGGCACAATTACGCGAGACGGCCGATCAATTCGGCGAAGAGCTGCTCGAGCG
>JBJYWX010000193.1:0-25323 GCA_046259695.1 Promineifilaceae bacterium (SeqCode)
TCATAGCCTCTGGCCATCGCATTCCAACGATAAGCTGAAAGATCGGCCGAGTCCATGGAAGTTTCTACATAATTGAACAGCTTCATGTCAACGGGATCAATAGCGTGGAAGCTAACGGCCTCCGCAGCCGCAGTTCGTTGGGCGCGATACTGCTCGTAGGCGCGCACTTCCGGATTGAAAACTGCCTGGGGTGCAGCGCTATTAGTCAGAGCAGCCGCCACAGCTGTTTGTTCTGGCTGGCAGCCGGATAAGACAACGAGGCTCATCAGAGTCACAACCAAGGCAAGTACAGGGAAGAGATAATTCGTTTTCATCTTACGTCTCCTTGTTTACGTAGATCAGAGTTACCATCGGGCCAATCTCAATTCTGGTGTGGCCAAAAACTATAATATGGTCATATAATACGAACCAAACGCTTCCAGAACGCTTCCAGACGTGAAATGGCGTATATTGAAAAAGGTCGCATAGGAGAGTTGTCAACTTACTTCAGGGCCAAACTGAATGCTTTAGGCGCCTTTCAAAATGCTTGAGATAACCCTACTGGGCGAAGCTACCGTTCGCGTGCACGGGCAGCTGGTCAACCGCTTTCGCAGCCAGAAAGAACTGGCCCTGCTGGCCTATCTGGCGCACACGGGCCAAACCCATAACCGTGAAGCGCTTGCTGATTTGCTCTGGGAAGCACGTTCCACCACGCAGTCACTCTCCAACCTACGCACCGCCCTAACCCGCCTGCGCAAACAGGTGGGCGATCGATTAATCCTCACTCGCAAGACGGTGGCCATCTTACCCGTGGTTCATAAACAGACGGACACAGCGCGCTTCCTGACCTTGCTGGCCACCGCGGGCAAAGAGCGTTCGGCAACAGCGAGCAAGCTGTTGGCACAAGGCCTGGAACTATACAGCGGGGAATTCATGGCTGGCTTCTCTCTACGGGATGCCTCGCGTTTTAATGACTGGCTCCTCGTCGAACAGGAACGCCTGCGCCAGAAGGCTATGCAGGGCTACCGCCAACTGACGCGCTGGCAGGAAGAGCAGGGTGCGTTCGCCGCTGGGGTCATAACGGCGCGACGTTGGGCGGCATGGGATCCGCTGGATGAAACAGCATTGCGGCGCCTCATGCGCCTGCTGGCCTATGATGGCCGCGCTGCGGAAGCGCAACGCGTCTATGAAAAAAGCCGCTATCTCCTGAAGGTTGAGTTAGGGGTCCCGCCTTCCCCGGCGTCGGCCGCCCTCTACGAGTCGATTCAAGATGGCTCCCTGCAGGCGGCGGAGATCGTGGCCGCCCCAGTACACAACCTGCCTCGCGCCCTGGCGCCCTTCTTTGGGCGTGAAGAAGAAATCAGACGGTTGACAAGCCTGCTCATCGACTCGGCCTATCCCGTGGTCTCTGTCACCGGCGCCGGCGGCATGGGCAAGACGAGCCTGGCTCTGGCTGCGGCGCGGGCGCTGCTGGCCATGGAAAAACACCCCTTCAGTGACGGCATCTGGTTCATCTCCCTCGAGGATATTGAAGATGGCACCGCGCGGGAAGTAAGAGAGCGCGTTGTCGCCCTGGTAGGACAGGCCATGGGCCTCTATTTCCACGGCGAACTAGATCTTTGGAGGCAGCTCCTGGGGCAACTGGCCACGAAAAACCTACTCCTCATTCTAGACAATATCGAGCAGTTCTTGCCTGTGGCCTCCGACCTCATCCTCGATTTGCTGGAAGCAAGCGCCGGTGTTCGTCTGCTGGTCACTTCGCGCACCTCGCCGGCCTTGGCTGCTAGCTTCGCTTTCCCCTTACAGGGACTGGAAACCCCAGCGAAGCTTTCGCCTGGGGCGGTGGATAATGAAAGCGTGTGCCTCTTCGCTGAGCGCGCGGCGCGCATGCCTGCACCATTCGACCTGCGGCAAGACCTAGCTGAAGTGGTGGCCATCTGCCAGTTCGTGGAAGGCATGCCCCTGGGCATCGAACTGGCTGCCGCCTCCCTTGGTCGCCTGATGATTGGCGAAATCTTGCCCGCTCTGAAAGGCAACCTGCACCTTCTCGAAAGCAAACGCGGTGACCTTCCTGCCCGCCAGCGCACGCTGCAGGCTGTCTTTGAACATTCCTGGGGCCTGCTCGACGCGCACGAACAGAGCATACTCGCGCAGATCTCCGTATTTCGCGGCGGATTCACCCGCCAGTCGGCGGGCATAGTGTTGCAAGACGCGACATCCGGCCTCTACAGTCTGCAGTATCACGCCCTCCTGCGGCGTGATGAAACGGGACGCTTCAGGATGCACCCACTCTTACGCCAGCTGGCCGCGGAAAAATTGGGCGGCGCGATGATGAGCGAAATGGCCCCGCAGGTTCGGGATCGGCACAGTACTTACTTCGCCGATTTTCTGGCATCATTTGCACCCGACTTGCAGCGCGGATCAGGACAGGAGGCGATGGTAAGCATACTTCCGGAGCAAGCCAACCTGAGCGCCGCTTGGGGATACGCCGTCCAGTCGGGACAGTGGCAGGTGATCGCCGATTCGCTGGACGGCGCCCACTTCTTTTACCAGCGCGAGGGGCTTTTCGGTGATGAAGCGGCGCTGGTAGACGAGGCCATCACGGCCGTGCGGGCCGCTATGCAGCCTGGCGACCTCTTTCTAGTCGCCCTGCTGAGCCGCTTACTGGTCGTACGCGCCCGGGATTATATGCACGGCGCCCAATTTGACGAAGGTATAGACAAGGCGCAAGAGGCCCGCAAGCTGGCCGCCGGGTTGGGAGACAGCGCACTTGAAGGGCAGGCGCGGCTGGCCTGGGCGCGTATCCTCTCCACGCAGCACAAGCAGGAAGCGGCCCTGGAACAGTTTGAAAAGGTGGTCGCCCTGTCAGGGGATACCGGCGATCAATTTCTGGAAGCGGATGGCTGGATAGGCGTTGGCGAGCAACTCATCTGGGAGAAGGATGTGCGCACAGCGCTGAAGCCGCTGCACCACGCGCTCGATCTCTGCCGCGCTCTGCAATATAAAGTGGGCGAAATGGAAACGCTGCGCTATCTGGGAACAATGGAAGCCCGGCGGGAAAATCTCGATGCATCCGTAAACTTCCACAAGCAGGCGCTAGCTTTGAGCCGCATGGTGGGGGATATCGCCGCCGAAGCAGAGGAACTTGGAAGTCTGGGCGTAGCTGTTAACCTCCAAGGAGACTTAGCCAGTTCAGTAATCTATCAAGTAGAGGCCCTGGCTACCTTTCGCCGGCTGAATATGGCCGAACAAGAGGCCTGGATTTTAGGAGAACTGGGCTATACAGCTCTGCGTCTGGGGGACTATGCTGGCGGCGAAGAACAGTTGGGTGAGGCGCTGGCGCTTGCCGTCGGGATGGAGGATACCTTCTGGCAAGGTTGGGTGAAGCTAAGGCTGGGGACGATGTGCTATGAACTTGGCCAGACAGAAAAGGCCTTGAACTTCATCATTGAAGCGTTTCAAGCAGGGCAGCAGGTGGATAATCCTCGCTTTTTGGCGGCCGTCCTTTATCATTGGGGCAGTGCTCTGCTGGGCCAGTCGGATTGGGAGCAGGCAGAGCAGAAATTCCAACAGGCGAATGATTTATGGCGCGGGTCAGGGCAAATAGAGAATGCCAATCAGTCTTTGGCTGGATTAGCGTACGTGGCCTATCGTCAAGGGATGCGCGAAATGGCCGCCGACTTCGCGGAGAGACTGTGGCAAACCTGGCAGAAATCACCTGAAATGGCGGATAGGGCCAATCTTAAGCTTTATTGGATGCTGGGCATGGTCTGGACTGGCCTGGGGGATTGCAGAGCTCCGGATTTATGGAAAACGGCTCATGCTCTACTGCAAGAGCGCTGCGAGAAGATTCCTGATGAGGGGAGGCGCAAGATGTTCCTAGAGCAGATTCCTGCCCACCGGGTCATAATGGCAATTTCGTAATATCATAAAGTACGGCATGAGTCTCCTTAGGGGCATTCGCTTGAAGAGACCGCCTGACGCCATATTCAGGCGGCTGTTTGTTTATACTGACTCGGAGTTTCGAAGAACTAGAGATGAGCCTGCGAGAAGAACTGGAACAAGCCATTACTAATCTGGAAACTCAACGGGCCGATCTGGGTGACGCTGCCGTCGATGCCGCCATTGCCGCTATTAAAATACAGCTCGATGCCCTTACCCCCGATCCACGACTGGAACGGTCAAGTCTGCGCAAGCAAGCCAAACAACGCAAACAAGTGACTGTTCTCTTTGCCGATGTTTCAGAATTCACCAACCTGAGCGAAACAATGGATGCCGAGGACGTGAGCGATACTATGAACGCCCTCTGGCAGCGGATTGATACCATCTTCGTCGAACATGGCGGCTATATTGACAAGCATATCGGCGATGCGGTCATGGTTCTATGGGGTGCCGACCATGCGAGGGAGAACGATCCGCAACAGGCGATTCGGGCAGCTCTGGCGATGCAAGCTGAAATTGACGACTTTTGTGAAGAACAAGGCGTGAAGCTGGCCATGCGGGTAGGCTTGAACACTGGCCCGGTTCTGTTGGGTGAAGTGGGAATAACGGGTGAATATACGGCTATGGGGGATACAGTCAACACCGCCTCTCGGCTGGAAAATGCTGCTCCAGTGGGTGGCATTCTGATCAGCCGCTTCACCTACCAACATGTGCGTGGGGTGTTTGACGTCCTGGAACAGGAGCCCCTCACTGTCAAGGGCAAGTCAGAGCCATTGCAGGTCTATATAGTCTTGCGCGAGAAGCCCCATGCGTTCCGGATGGGGACACGTGGGGTTGAAGGGCTGGAGACCAGAACTATTGGCCGTGATCAAGAATTGCAGCAGCTGCAAACTGCCTACGAAACAGCGGCAAACGAGAAAAGGCTGACCGTCGTTACCCTCATTGGCTCTGCGGGTATCGGCAAAAGTCGTCTGCTCTATGAGTTTGAGCAATGGATCGAGTTGCGTCCTGAGCAAATTCGCCTGTTCAAAGGGCGCGCCGGACAACAGACACAAGGCATCCCTCATTATTTGCTCCGAGACACCTTGGCCAGCCGCTTCCAAATCCTGGACAGCGATCCCCTGGCCGTGGTCCGCCAGAAGTTCACGGCGGGCCTGACCGGATTCATGGGCGACGATGAGGCCGTGGCGATGAAAGCTGCTATTCTAGGAAGTTGGCTGGGGTACGATTTCAGTCATTTTCCTGAGTGGCAGCGCATTCAGACCGACCCGGAGCAAATCAGGAATCGGGCGATTCTTTATCTGTCCGAATACCTTACCGCCATCCAGGACTCCGCCGTCTTACTTTTCGAGGACATTCATTGGGCGGATGAAAGCTCGCTGAAAGCGCTCAACGCACTCGCCCGACGGCTGTCCAACGCGCCGATACTGATTGTGTGTGCCGCCCGCCCCACTTTGTATGACCGTCGTCCAGATTGGGACACAAGCCTGCCCAACCACACCCGCCTTGACCTTGCTCCCCTGTCGCCTGACAGCAGCCAGGCGTTGGTAGAGGAAATATTACGGCGCATCGACCCCCTGCCCCCTATTCTGCTAGATTTGGTGATGAGCCGGGCCGAAGGCAACCCGTTCTACGCCGAGGAGATTATCAAGATGCTGGTAGACAATGGAGCGATTCTGACCGGGGAGGATGCCTGGCAGGTGGTGCCGGACAAGCTCTTGATACTAGGTATTCCTTCGACGTTGACCGGTGTCCTGCAAGCCAGACTAGACAGGCTGCAGCTGCCTGAACGGTCAGCCCTGCAACAGGCCTCGGTCATCGGCCGCATCTTTTGGGATGCTGCCCTGACCGCGCTGGAACCAGGGGGAGCTTTGGCCTTGCCCCTTTTGAAAAATAAGGAGTTGATCTTCCCACGCAGTGAAACCGCCTTTGAAAGCACCACCGAGTATATTTTCAAACATGCGCTGCTGCGTGATGTGACCTATGAAACCGTCCTCAAGCGTCATCGCGGCCGCTATCATCAGCTTGTGGCAGAGTGGCTAGTGAGGGCCGCCACTGCTAATGGGCGCGCAGACGAGTATGCGGGCTTGATTGGGGAGCATTACCTTTTAGCGCAAAACGAGACGTTGGCGAGCCGATGGTTTGGTCGTGCAGGCAAACATGCGGCCAGCAACTATGCCCATCAAGAGGCAGCGCACCATTTGACTCTGGCGCTGGCGTTAATCCCGGAAAGCGACGCGGCCGAGCGCTTTATGCTCCTTTTGGGCCTTGAGAAAACGAATGATTTGCAGGGCGACCGGGCGGCGCAGCAGGCTGATTTGGCGCAATTGGCAGAACTGGCCGGGCAGTTAGACGCCGACAGACAGGCCCAGGTTACTTTGCGCCAGGCCAACTATGCAGAAATGACCAGTGATTATGAGAAGGCGATTGCTCAGGCCCAGGCAGCGATCGCCCTCGCCGAACCAGAAGGGGCATGGGAAACCGTTGCGGGGGGATATGTCTTATGGGGTACTGCCTTAAGGCAACTAGGGCAGTATACGCAGGCACAGACGATGTTTCACAAAGGGCTGGCAAGTGCCCAAAAGGGCAACCTCCCTGAACAGGAAGCAAATTGTCTGCGCGGACTGGGGGTTGTGGCTCGTGCCCAAGGGGATTATACGACCGCTGCCACATGCTATGAACGGGCCCTGGCTATTTGCCGTGAGATCGGTGACCGGCGCGGGGAAGGACATTGCCTCATCAACATAGGGGTTCTGGCTCATGAGCAGGGGAATTATGCGGCTGCCGCATCCTGCTTTGAAGAGACGCTGGTTATTCGTCGGGAGATTGGCGATAGGCAAGGGGAAGCGATTTGTCTAGGCAATTTGGGACAGTTTGCTTATCACCAGGGTGATTATGCGACAGCCTCAACCTACTTTGAGCAATCATTGACTATCTGCCGGGAGGTTGGCGACCGGCGGTGGGAGGGGATTTGTCTCATCAACTTCGGAAATGTGGCTTATTGTCAGCAGAAATACAGGTCCGCCGCAAACTACTATGATCAGGGCCTGGCCATTTGTCTTGAAATTGGTGACCAATACATCGCCGGCATTGCGCTCAACCTTCTAGGTATGCTGGCTCTCAGGCAAAATCGTCTTGAGCAAGCAGTTAGCCATCTACAACAAGCACTGTCTATACATCAGGAGCTAAACCAGGCACACTACTTGGTCGAAGACTGGGTGGGCTTGGCAGAAGTCGCTTTTTTTGACGGTGACAGGTCAAAGTCAGAAGAGTACCTGGAGCAAATCCTGGCCTATCTCCAGGAGAACCCGACCCTTGTGGGAGCCGAAATGCCAATGCGCGCGTTCCATATGACGTGGGAGCTACTGGTTGCGCTTGAGCAAGCTGACCAGGCCCGGCGCGTACTCACCCTGGCAGTGCAGCTCATGCAGGCATACTTTGACATAACCAGTGATCCCAAACAACGGGAGATGTATCTTGATCAGCCACACCGTAGAGCGTTGTGGAAGGCATGGCAGGAGCAAGAATAAACATCTTGAGCCAGCGAGAGGTGCTGGAACATAAGCTCAAAGCTCGCTGTACCATTTTGGGTGTTATGGCCCTTCTATTCTGATTCCGCAAGCGGTGGCCTGCCCCGTTCATCAGCCGTAGAAGGCTTCTCCACAAATCGGGGTAAGTCTTCCCCAAAACAAACCCAAAATATTACTTTTGTTAGACGCGGACGGTCTCGCAGCGCACTAGACTGGTGTAAGATGTACCTGGCGGGCTGCTGCCATGCCACCCAAGAAGAAGGCTTGATATACCAGCCTATGATGAAATCAGTAATGCGCATCCTGAATTGCTCCCTTTTAACATCGAGTGGCCGTCTTCTCACACAGACAACTGCCCAGTCTTCTCCGGCAAAACCAGCCTCTGAGGGCACTTCCTATGCCATTATTGACGCGTACATCGAAAATCAGATGCGCCATCTTCATATTCCTGGCCTGTCTCTGGCAATTGTTGATGGCGATAGGGTTGTGCACTTACGCGGCTTTGGCACGGTGCATCCAAATGGTGTAGCACCGGTCCCTCAGACGCCCTTTTTCATCGGCTCGCTAACCAAGTCGTTCACTGCCCTGGCGGTGATACAGCTAGTCGAGGCGGGTAAAGTCGAACTAAATGCCCCTGTTCAGCGCTATCTGCCCTGGTTCAAGGTCGCAGACCCTGTGGCTTCCGGGCAAATCACCGTGCGCCACCTGCTTAATCAAACAAGCGGCCTCCCAGGGATGCGTGGCATGGCTGATCTAGGTAACATGGATGGCTCTCCTGGTGCGACAGAACGCCAGATACGCGCCCTCTCTACGGTCAAGCTCATTCATCTGGCCGGTTCAAAATTCGAGTACAGCAACACAAATTACAACATTTTGGGCTTGATCATTGAATCCGCCAGCGGAGAGCCCTATGCCGACTATGTCCAGAAACATATTTTCAACCCATTGGATATGAGCCATAGCTACAGCTCAAAGGTCGAGGCGCGGCAAAATGGCCTTGCCGTCGGCCACCGTTACTGGTTTGGATTTCCATACCCTGCCCCAAACCTCCTCGTTCCGCTTGGTTCGCTGCCCTCGGGCCAGCTTATTTCCAGCGCTGAAGACATGGCCCATTATTTGATTGCCAATCTGAACGGGGGAAGTTACCGCGGCGCGCCGATTCTTTCCGCAGATGGGATTGCTAAGCTGCACCGCGGTGTGGCAGAAATAAGGGAGATGGGGTTTTCACTAGGACACTATGGCATGGGCTGGATCAGCCAGGAACGAGGAGAGTCAACGATTATCTCGCACAGCGGCATCGTGCCGGACTTTGGCGCCTTTATGGCCCTGGTGCCGGAACTGAAGAAGGGTTTCGTCATTCTTTACAATGTCAATCATGCGATGCTCAAACTGACGTTTGACGAGCTAGGAATGGGTGTCGCGCAGCTGCTCGCCGGAGAGTATCCTAAGACAACCATTCTGAGCGCGATGCCGTGGGTAACACGCAGTATGTTGTTCATACCTTTCCTTCAGCTCGCCAGTATTCTGACCGCGCTGAGATTATTTGGCCGCGAGCGTCGCCAGAGAATAACATTTCAAAAGAAACGAGACCGCATGCGGCGCCCGCGAATCTTGTTCCCGTTCCTCATCAATCTGGTAGCCACGTTTACCCTGATCCCGAGATTCGGTAAGATGAGGGGCTTCTATAAACTCTTCATGCCCGACTTCGCCTGGATCGCCCTTGCCTGCGGCTTCCTTGCAGGCATTTGGACTTTTCTTCACACCATCCTGGTACTTCAAGACCGCAGAAACACCACCTCTAGGGTTCTCTAATGGAGGGTTCTACTTATGGAGACTAGAACCAATCCGTATCACATCATTAATCTGACGCCTGAGCGCCGGGTCTGGCTGAGCATGCTCGACCTGCCTAGATTGGCGCATCCCATGTACGGTCTGCTTGAAGTGGATGTGACCGCTCCCCGCAGGTTCATCGCTGAGCATAAAGCTCACAGTGGAGAGAGCCTTTCTTTCACAGGCTATCTCACCCGCTGTTTTGCCTCTGCGATAGAGGAGAACAAAACCGTACAGGCCTACCGAAAAGGCAGTCGGCAGCTCGTGCAATTTGAAGACGTAGATGTCGGTTTGATGATCGAACGGCAGATCGGAGAGAAGCGAACTCTCTCGGGGCACGTTGTACGGAACGCCGGTCATAAGACATATCGAGAGATCCATGAGGAGATTCGAGTGGCGCAGTCCGCGCAGATTGATCAAAGTGCAGAAATGCCCCAGTGGTTTCGCACTGCAATGCTCCTTCCCTGGCCTTTTTCAGAGTTATGGAAAATAGTCCTCGCCTGGTTCACAAGCCGTGACCCTACGTTTCCGGTGTCTATGGCCGGTACCGTAGGGATCACCGCAGTGGGCATGTTTGGCAAAGGTCACAGCGGCTGGGGGTTCGAGGTGACCCGGCATTCGCTCGCCCTGGTAGTTGGAAGCACAACCTGGAAGCCGGTCATCATACATGGCAATACGGAGCCGCGCGAGATTCAGAACCTGACGATAATATTTGATCACGACGTCGTCGATGGCGCCCCGGCCGCCCGCTTTACCAAACGCCTAGTGGAGCTAATAGAGAGTGGCTATGAACTAGACACCGTGGTAGACCAATGTCCGCCCGGGGCCAAGGTTTCTGGCCATGTATAGTGGAGAGTTCAAAACGCGCGACTTGTAAGAGGCACAGCTCAACTACCTTACACCGCCCGAAGTCGTGAATGAATCCGCTGCAGCGGTGTATGGCTCTCCCAGCAGATTGGCGTTGCGCTCATCTACCGTAGTACCGTTTTTGACCATACGGGACCCCACGCCGGTAGAACATTATAGTAAGCAAACATATTTGGCCGACCAGCGCGATTACTCTGTTATGCAACCCTGATTTCGTTATACTAACATGTGTCGGAAAGTGCCGGGTTGTTGACCGACAGAGGTATTTTCTGGCGACGCTCGGCCACTGAAGGAAAAAGTGATGGCGACAGACACGATGCAGCTCAGGTCAACCGAGCTGATAATCCTATTTACGGATATTGAGGGGAGCACCCGCCTCTGGCAGCAGTACCCGCAGGCGATGGAAAGCGCCCTGGCGCGGCACGATGAGATCATCCAAACGGCCATTGCAGATGCCCACGGCCAAATCGTCAAGTCAACCGGAGACGGTTTTTACGCCGTTTTCAACAGCGCGCCGGAAGGCCTGGAAGCCTGTATCGCCGCCCAAACAGGGCTAACGGAAGAATCGTGGCCGGAGACTGGTCCGTTGCGCGTGCGCATGGGACTGCATGCGGGCGAGGCCCAGGCACGCGGTGGCGACTATTTTGGCACAGCAGTAAACCGAACGGCGCGCTTGATGTCCGCAGCAAGCGGTGGGCAAGTCCTACTTTCGGCCGATGCCGCCACGCTGCTGGCCGGCCGGCTGCCGGACGGCGTAACTCTGCGTGATTTGGGCGAGCACCGCCTCAAAGATCTCCTGCGCCCGGAACATGTTTTTCAGCTTGTGGCTCCAGGCCTTCCGGCTGACTTCCCGCCTATCGCCTCACTGAATCTGCGGCCCAACAACCTGCCCTCACAGCCATCGCTTTTCGTGGGCCGGGAGGCCGAACTCAACGAAATTGAGTCACGGCTGGCGAGCGAGCGGGTGCGCCTCCTCACCCTGACCGGGCCAGGTGGAACAGGCAAGACGCGATTGGCCCTGCAGTCGGCGGCAGATCTGAGCGACCATTTTATCGATGGAACCTTCTTCATCGATTTGGCTCCCCTGCGTGATCCAGACGCCGTGGCGATCAGCATTGCCCGGACGATCGGTTTGAATGAATCGAGCAACGGCTCTATGCTGGCCGATCTAAAGGAGCAAATCGGCAATAAGCAAACGTTGCTGCTGCTAGACAATTTTGAGCAGGTGATGGCCGCCGGAAAACAAATGGCCGACTTGCTGCAGTACTGCCCAAGGCTAAAGATGCTGGCGACCAGCCGCGAGGCCCTGCGCGTGCGCGGCGAGCACCTTTATCCCGTCCCTCCCCTTAGCGTACCGCAGATCAACGGCCGTCATCTGCAACCGCAAGACTTGGCCAACTTTGAAGCCGTGCAGTTATTTCTGGATCGTGCCCAGGCGGTAAAACCTGATTTCGAGTTAACGGCCGAAAATGCCCAGGCCATCGCCGAACTTTGTTCGCATCTTGATGGCCTGCCGCTGGCCATCGAGCTGGCCGCCGCGCGTATTCGCCTGATGTCGCCGCAGGCACTGCGCCAGCGACTGGGGAGCAGACTGGGCCTGCTTCGCGGTGGGGCGCGCGATCTGCCCGAGCGCCAGCAAACCCTGCGCTACACCATCGATTGGAGCTATGATCTGTTGTCGGATCCCGAACAAACCTTGTTTGCCGCGCTTTCTGTTTTTGAGAGCTGCACATTTGAGGCTGCTGAAGCGGTGGCCTCCCAGAGTGCGCTCCTCGAAGATAGTGGGACGGATGTCTTGGAAGCCCTCGAATCACTTGTCGACAAGAGTCTGCTGCGCCTGTTGGACGCTGATCCGGCCGGACCCCGCCTACGCATGCTGGAAACGATCCGCGAATACGCGGCTGACCGGCTCAAGGAAGATAACGAAAAGCGTTCGGCCGTTCGCCACGCTCACGCCGTCTATTTCGCCGATTTTACTGACGAGCAGCGCCGGCGCCTGGCCGGTTATGAGCGTGATGACGCCCTGGAGTCTCTGACGGCCGAATTCGAGAACTTGCAAATCGCCTGGCAGTATTGGACAGACGAGGGAGACTTCGACCAGCTGCAAAAAATGGTGGGCGGTCTCTGGCAGCTTTACGAAGGTCGCGGCTGGTATCAGGGAATGGCGCAACTGACGGCCGAGCTGTTGGACGTGCTGGGCAAGACACCATCATCCGCCGAACAGGTTCAACAGGAGATCATGCTGCGCACCGCGCTGGCGCGGGCGCTGATGGCCGTCAAAGGATTTACACCCGAAGTCGAAACAACCTTTAGAGAAGCGCTGGCGCTAAGCGAAGGGCAGGGTGAAATTCCGGAGCTGTTTCCGGTGCTGCGCGGGTTGGCAAGCTATTACCAGTTCAGCACAGACTTTGAAAAGGCGGCCGGAATGGGCCAGCGGCTACTGGCCCTGGCCGAGGCAAGCAATGATGATTTTATGCGCATCCATGCTTACCTGGTATTGGGCACAACGGTTGGCTTCTATTCAGGGATCGCGATCGGCTTGGAATGGTTAGAAAAGGGAATTGCCTTGTTCGATCCCGAAAGGCAGCGTCTGCAGCCTTTTCAAGTTGGCAATAACCCGGGCATCGTCTGTTTTGCGGCCTCTGCGATTTACTTGTGGTGGCTGGGATTTGCTGATCGTGCCACCGCGCGTGCCGAAGATACAATTGAACTGGCGACCCGTTCGGAGCATCCCTATACGATGACCTACGCCTATTTTCACACCGGTATCCTATACCTTTGGATGGGCGAATCACAACGCGCACGGAAGCACGCGCTGGCCATGATGCGGATTGCTTCCGAAAACGATTATCATCTCTGGCACACGCTGTCCAAGGTCCTACTCGGCGCCGCAAACAGCGCTCTGGGCAAGACAGAAGAAGGTTTGGCCCAGCTCGAGGAGGGCTTTGCCGAGTATGTGGGTCATATCACGCCGCCGGTATTTTGGCCGGATGTTGTTGCCGTTCGCGCCACGGTTTATGGTCGTGCTGGAAGGCCATCTGAGGGAATAAGTATGCTCAACGAGCTGCTGGAACACGGCGATCCTCTGCCATACTTGCTGCTGCTGAAAGCCAAGCTCCTGTTTATGGCATCACCGTCGAAGTTCGCCGAAGCGGCCGATCTCCTAGGGCAAAGCATCAGCGGTTCCGAGCAGCTTGGCGGCAAGATCTGGGCGCTGCAGGCAGCCACCGAGCTGGTCAGGCTGGAATTGCAACAAGGGAATGCTGAGGAAGGCAGTCAGGTTCTAGCCAGCCTGTACAACAGCTTCAGCGAGGGGTTTGAAACGACCGCTTTGATCGAAGCCAGGCAGGTTCTTGATCAATTGGCCGCCAGAAGCTGAAAGCAGAGGAAATCATCCGGCGCCAAATTCCCTCAGGGGATCCACTTGATATCTTTAAAGTTTGGCTTTCTTTTCTCAAGGAAGGCGTTGCGCCCTTCTTTGGCCTCTTCCGTCATGTAGGCCAGCCGGGTCGCTTCTCCGGCAAAGACTTGCTGGCCTACCATGCCGTCATCCGTCAGGTTAAAGGCAAACTTCAACATCTTGATAGACGTTGGCGACTTGGCCAGGATCTCCTGGGCCCATTCGTACGCGGTTTCTTCTAACTGGTCATGCGCAACAACCGCGTTGACCATGCCCATCTCGTACGCTTCTTCGGCCGAATAGCTGCGGCCCAGAAAAAAGATTTCGCGGGCGCGTTTTTGGCCAACCATTTTGGCCAGATATGCTGAGCCATAGCCGCCGTCAAAACTGGTGACATCCGCATCCGTTTGCTTGAAGATGGCATGTTCCCTGCTGGCCAGTGTCAGGTCGCAAATGACGTGCAAGCTGTGGCCGCCGCCGACTGCCCAGCCCGGCACAACGGCAATGACCACTTTGGGCATAAAGCGAATCAGCCGCTGCACCTCCAGGATGTTTAGCCGGGGCATGCCCTCTTCATCAACATAGCCCTGCTGCCCGCGCGTTCTCTGGTCGCCGCCGCTGCAAAAGGCGTAGACGCCATCCTTGGGCGATGGCCCTTCTCCGCTGAACAGCACGACGCCGATGGATGTGTCCTCGCGCGCATCGAGAAAGGCTTCAAACAGTTCGGCGACCGTCTTGGGTCGAAAGGCGTTGCGCACTTCCGGCCGGTTAAACGCGATGCGGGCCACCCCATCCGATTTCTTATAGGTTATATCTTCGTACTCTTTAACCGTTTTCCAATTTGCTTTGCTCATGGCCCTATTTTACTCCATCTTTACCACTTTTATCTTGCAGCCGGAATGTGTCAGAATGATGCCAGCATTCTACAGTCCAAAGGGTAACCTGCTAGGCCAGGATATTCTGCTCTGTGTTTCCGTTACTGCTTGCTACCCTATGCCCAACCGCAAAACAAATGAGCCAACCGGAAATTCGATTGGCCCATGCTCTCAGGGAAAGGAGCGACGAAGGCGGGCCGCTCACGTGAATTACGCTCGTCATTAGCTGCTTCAAAGCAAGGTGCCGCTAACTCGATTCCGTTGACAGCGAGATATCCACTGTCCCTTCTAGGATAGTAGTCAAAAGACAGCTATCCTTAATCTTGTCTTCCACCTCTTTGGTCAAATTCAGATCGGTTTGGTCCGTCTGCAGCATGATGCGCACAGTTTGAATGCGCGGGTTCGCAGCACCAAGTACTCTGAGGCCCCTCGGATCAAAATCTCCCTCAACGACGGCCATGACCAAAGCGTGGTCATAATCACGCCGCAAGCTGTATCCCCGCACGAGCCTTTCGAGCACCGCAGCAAGTTCGCGCTGCAAATGCTCTCTTTCTAGGTCCTGCCAGTTGTCAAAATTGGCGCTGTTGCGAACCCCAAAACCGGCCAAGAAATCGGCGCGATAGAGTAACGCCGCGTCGGCAAGATCGCGCAGGCATGCGTCACAAGGCTCAGACTGATCATGTTCGTGGTCGCGCCCACTTTCTGCCAGCTCTAGAAACCAGTCTACATCCAGCGCCACATCTGCATTGCCATTGAGACCAATAAGATCACCTTCGATAAGCAGCCACTGGCCGTCAAGTGCTTTGTTGAGCGTTGAAAGGTTGCGGCGCAGCACATTCTGCGCGCGCTGCGGCTCCAGATCCGACATAGTAACGTCAGCAAAGTCTCGCGGCTGTGCCTGGTACCCGTCACCGCCAGGCAGGCCAATAGTGCCACCGTCTTGCGGGCGTCAATGGCGACCATCTCCCCTTCACGCTCAAGCGTGGGCGGGCCAAATAAGAAAAACTGTAATCGAGACAGTTGAATTCTCCGGGAAACTCTATCGCTTGCGACTAGCAACTTCTTCTAACCCCCGCTGAAACTGCAGGAGGCAGAGCGAAACACAAAGTCTGTGCTAATATAATATGAATTTTGCAAGGACTACGTGGGCCAGATCGACTTCCAATATGTGCCTATTTTCAGCCAATTTTCTTTGTAATGATTTTGTAACGCGCCTCGTAATGATCCGCTATCGGCCCTCTGCTACGCTCAAGGCACGTATTTCTCTACGGTGCCGGCCACGAGGAAATCCAGATATCGAACACTAGATCAAGGAGATTTGTCATGAGAAAGTCAAATGGTAGCTTTTCTATTCTAATCACACTGGCAGTAATACTGCTTGCTGCCCTGGCGCTGAGCGGCTGCCAGGCGCTGGCGCCTTACAATGAGGCACACGCGGAGACTGAGGCACCAATTGTCATGCAGTCAGAAGAAGTAGCGGTCCCTGTCGAAGAAATCGCAGATGAAGAAATGGCGGAACCGCAGCCAGAAGTCACCTCGTCTGATGATGCAACAGACGCAAACGAGGTCTCTTTGGCGCCTGCCGGCTCAACTGTTTGGGCAAAGGAATATATCCAGCCTGAGAGTATGGCAGAAGTAGCTATGGCCGAATCTGTCACAGAAGAGACCGCTGCACAGGATGATGCACCAGCACTCGCCACAGCCAGCGCCAGCGCTAAGCTTACCAACCAGCCGGGTCGAGCGATCGTCAGCGCGCGCGGTAATCATTTCATCGTTGATTCCGTGCCGCCCATCGAAGGCCCCAATGAGGAAATCAACCCGTTGGACATGATCCTGGGCGCCCAGGCCACCTGTGCTCTCTTTATAGCTGAGCGCGTAGGCCAGGAAGAAGCCATCCCTCTGCAAGATATTCGAGTCGCTGTGGAAGCTGATCTCGACGTCAGCGGCGTGGCCGGTTCGGGCGCGGATCCGCGCTTGCAGGCCATGCGCGTCCATCTTGAACTGCCGGGCGCAGACGACGACCAAATCGCCAGCATTGTAAGCAATTTCACCAGCCGCTGCCCCGTCTATACGACGCTCTCGCGGGCCACGGACATCGAAATTACCGTTGGTGATGAAGCGCCCTCGGCGGCTACTGAAGGCCTTAACACGGCCAGCGTGGCCGCGCAGCTCTCAAACCAGCCTGGCCGGGCGATTGTCAGCGCACGCGGCAATCATTTCGTCATTGATTCCGTGCCGCCGCTGGAAGGACCCAATGAGGAGCGCAACCCGCTCGACTTGATGCTGGGCTCACTGGCTACCTGTGGCACCTTCATCTTCGAACGCTCGGCGCAGGAGATGGATGTCCCAATTGCAGGGATCACCACCTATGTCGAAGGCGATCTTGACCCGCGCGGCCTGGCCAGCCAGGATAGCGGAATCAACCCGCGACTGCAGGCGTTCCGCGTCACAGTCGAGACGGAAGGAATTGACGAAGCACAGGGCGCGGAGATGCTTGAGCAGTACAAACAGCGCTGCCCCATCTATACAACGCTGCAGCTCGCGGCGCCGATTGAGGTTTCAGTGGTGACCAACTGACATGTAACGCCAGTTTGATCGCCGGGGAGATAAGTCCGGCGTGCTGTACCAGAGTCCAGCACGCCGGACTTCTTATTTGGAAACTTGATTAACGACAATTCCAACCGAATCTTGAGGTTGGCGCGGGCAAGGGGCGGCGTGAGCTCTAGATAAGTGGGTGTTAGTGGCGATTAAGCCAATGGATAAGCGGAAACATACCCCCAAAGGTTAACAGCAATATCAGTCCCATGGCCGCGCTGCGCGTTTGGGCGGGATCAAGCCAGGGGTTAGCCGGCAGTACTGGCTCAAAAACGGCCGTGAGTGTCTCATTGCTGGTGAGCTGGTGCGTGATTGTTTCCTCGCGATTGGTGGCCGCGCCCTGCCATTCCACAAAGCGGTAGCCCGGTTCAGCCACGGCCGTGATTTGCAGCGGGATATCGCGGAAATATACGCCCGTAAACGGCATGCCCGGCAGCGGCTGGCCCTCCACCAGAATGTGCCCCCCTTCCTTATCGTTCACATCCAGGGTCAAGAACTGCGTGCCGCTGAGGGAAAAAGCCTCTACGACATGCTGGCGCAGAGCATCCGGCCGCTCGCGAATAAACTCTTGGAGATGCACCACTTCCTCCTGCCAGGCAGGCAGTTCCGGCCGCTCGCTGCGTCCCGTGACCTGGGCTTCTGTCTTGTAATTGTCGGCCCACCACGCCGCGACCGGCCAAAAGGCGCGCTGGCGCTCAATTTCAGGCGCAATCAGGATTTGTTGGGAATCGAGAATTGGGAGCAAGCGCTCCGGTTCAAATGTCACGTTCAGATGCTGGGCAAAGCGCTGGATGAACTGATTTCTAAAAGTCTCATTGTTAACCAGCGCCCTGAACAACGGATCATAGCGCAGAATATCCTGGAGCGTATTAGTATACAGGCGGCCAAAACCGCGATCGAGATCATAAACCAGGAAATCCCAGCGCTGAAACGGAGGCTGTGCGCGCCAGACTTTGCGGTTGCGGTGCCAGCTCGTGTTGCCGACATAGCTTTCAGCGATGATGTAGTCGATAAAATGATCGGTGTTTAGAAGGAGTTGTACCCGCCCATAATTCTCCGGCGCAGATAGGTCGTTGTCCTGTATGAACCCCGCCAGCGCTTCGTAGTCGGAGGCATCACCATAAAGGACTGTTAAATCATGGGGGCTGTCGTCATGATGATAGCCTACGAAAAGGAAGTCCAGTTGGTCCAGATCAACGCCGTAATGAGTCAGCAGATAATCTTCGTTTTCCTTCTCGCGAATGTTATGGATGCCAAAATAGTCACCATTGATAAACAACAGGGCCGGGCGAAAGGCTTGAGAGCCAAGGTCCATATAGCCTTCGATGACCTGCTGCCCGAAGGCATCCCGCAGCATCGTGCCGGCCCAATCATCGCTGCCGCTGCGCAGCAGGAACGACCCATATTGGCTTAGTTCACGATCCGGAAAGAGCTGGTACGCTATCCGCTCACTACCCTGACCGCCGTCTCTAATAAAAATAGCCAGCGACTTCTGCGGCAGATAAATTGCGGTAGTACCAAACAGGCGGATGTTCGCCTCGGCCTGAAAACCCACCGAACCATCAGGCTCATAGAGCGCGATGGAGGCAGGGCGCTCCCAATCCTTCCGTTTGTCAATCTCTTCGTCCACGTAAATGCCAATCTCGTCGTCCCAAAGGTATTCCGGTTCAATAGCAAGGGAGATTATCGGCAGCCGGCTGTGCTCGCCAACCACGTAAGTCTGTGTGCTGACAGGGCTGGCTAATAGATTGCTTTTGAAGGCACGGGCTCTGATGATAGTTGTTTCTTCGAGTTGGATGGGCGCCTGATAAAGCGCTGAGTTTGCGACCGGCGCCGAGCCATCCAGCGTATAACGGATTTCGGCCGCCGGATCAGATACGCTCAACGCCACCTCGATTGGCCCTTCAAAGCGCCCGCCGGCAGGCACATACGCCGGCGCGGCTACCTGCGACACCGTTTCCAGCGGCGCGCCCCTATTCGGCTGCCCGGGCGTCGCCTGCTGGAAAAAAGCCCATTCCGCCGCCCCGTCCGTAACGCGCGCGTAAGAGACATCTTCAGCTTGATCGCCAAAACGAACCATATCGACCAGCCGGCCGTCCTGACTGTAGAGGGCAACTTCCTCGCCGTCGCGACTGAGGCGAAAGTTAGTGTGCAGGCCGCTGTCTCGGCCGTCGGCCCACAGCAAAATATATTCACCTGCTGGCACTATTGTGCCAGGTGGAATAGACCACCGTTGCGGATTACGGATATTATCGGTAAGGCTAAAATTGCTGAGATCGAGATCTTCTTCGCCAGGGTTGAAAATTTCAATCCAGTCCGAAAACGTGCCGAAGTCGGGATCAATAGCAGCCGACACGTTTGCAGCCATGATCTCGTTGATCATTGGCCCAGACTGCGACTGAGCACCGCGAGGCGATACCGGTTGAGCAAACAGGGCGGACGGAGCCCACAAGAAGAGAGCGAGTGTCAGGCCAAGCAAAAGAGGCCTGATCAAATATACTCTGGAAGTCTCGTTACGCATGGACCATTTATAATATGTCCCTGTTGCTTCATAGGCTACTATTACTTCCTGTGATTAATGGGGGCATGTTGCAGTAAGGCACCGGTCACAACAAATGAATGTCACGAAGCCTAACTCGTAGTCGGTCGTGAAACTAATCATTACTTGGTTTTGGCGCCATAACATGCTACAAAGCTTAAAAACAGCGGGATGTAGCCCAAATCTGGGCTGCAGCCTGGACTTGAGAGGGCACTATCGAAACAACAACCAGCGACTCATCACAGCCACAGAGCAGCTCGCGTCATTTTGAAATCGGACTGTACTCATTCGCCGAGTTGACGCCGGATCCGCGTACCGGCAAATTGATTAGCCCCGCGCAGCGCCTGCGAGATCTCCTTGAGACAATTGAATTGGCTGACCAGGTCGGGCTCGATGTTTTTGGCCTGGGCGAGCATCATCGGCCTGATTTTGTCTCCTCGACGCCGGCCGTCATTTTGGCCGCAGCAGCGGCGCGTACGAAGACTATCCGGCTTAGCAGCGCGGTTACCGTATTGAGTTCCGATGATCCGGTACGCGTCTTCCAACAATTCGCCACGCTCGATTTGCTATCCTCTGGGCGAGCGGAGATCATGGCTGGACGCGGCTCATTTATCGAATCCTTCCCGCTATTTGGCTATGACCTGCATGATTATGATGCCCTCTTCGCCGAAAAGCTGGAACTGCTGCTTGAACTGCGCCGCGCAGAACAGGTCACGTGGAACGGCCGCTTCCGACCGGCGTTGGAAAACCAGGGCGTTTACCCGCGGCCGTTCCAGGACAAACTGCCGGTCTGGATCGCCGTCGGCGGCACGCCGCAGTCGGTGGCTCGCGCTGGGCGCTTGGGGCTCCCTTTGGCCCTGGCCATCATCGGTGGGATGCCGGAGAAATTCAAACCGCTGGTCGATCTCTATTACCGCAGCGCCCAAGAGGCAGGACAGGACAAGGCGCAATTAGCGGTAAGTATTAACTCGCACGGCTATATTGCCGAAGAGTCGCGCCTGGCAGCGGATGAGTTTTATCCTTCCTTCGCCCAGGTAATGAACAAGATCGGCCGCGAGCGCGGTTGGCCGCCGCTCACGCGCGAACAATTCGAGGCCTCGCGCACCCTTCGCGGCGCCAATTTTGTCGGCAGCCCCGACGAAATTATCGAGAAGATACTGTTCCAGCACGAGATCTTCAATCATCAGCGGCTGCTGCTGATGCTCAGCGTTGGCACTATGGCGCATGACAAGGTCATGCGGGCGATCGAACTCCTAGGCACCAGGGTCGCGCCGGTTGTTCGTGCGGAAATCGCGCGCCGCATCGCAGCGACTTAATCCCACCATTCGGGCGAATTCAGCGACGCCAGTTGCGAAGATATAACTCATAGTAATTAAGATAGCTGTCTACCTGCTGCGAGAGGTCGGAAACGCTTTTTGCCGCATTTCGGCCCAGGTCTTGCCGCAGCGTCTGATTCGCCAAAAGGGCCTCGATGGCCTGGGCCATCGCCGATGCGTCGCCGGGAGCGACAAGCATGCCGTTGGCCTGGTATGGGTCATGCTCTGGCCAGGACGTGATCTGCTCAGGCGTGCCGCCAACGGCCGTGGCAACAACGGGAACGCCGCAGGCTAAAGCCTCCAAGATCGCCAGACTAAAGGATTCTATCTTTGAAGAGTTGAGGTAAAGATCGGCTGCCTGGTAATAGAGCGCCATAATCTCGCGCTTTTCGATTGGCGGCACATAGCGAATCGTCACCCGGCCCAATGTCTGTTCCGCCGCCTGGTCTCCCACGCATAGAACCAACAGCGGCGCTGATGGCTTCTGCTGGGCGACGATGGCCAGAGCCTGATGCGCCGTGCTGAAATCTTTCCAAGGATTGCTGCGCACACGGTTGGCCACGGTTAACAAGATATGGACTTGCTGCGGCAATCCTAATAGGTTCCGGGCAGCAGCTCGGTCGCCGGGACTAAAGACCGTGCGATCTACTCCGTGGTGAATGACACGCAGGTCAGTGAGACCGGCGGCCAGTGGTGAATCAGCAGCGCGCTCCGCCAACCAGTTACTGGGTGCGATGGCAACAAAGCGACTCGCGGCGTAAATCGCTTGCTTGCGCCGCCAATTCTCAGCCGTTGCATCACGCAGAATTGACGGATACAGGGTCAGATCAGGGCAGTGGCCGCACCCATCCCGCCACCGTTCGCAATCTAACGAATGCGCGCAGTGGCCGCTCATCAGCCAAGCATCATGCAACGACAGCACAGTCGGCGTTCTTGCCGTCAGATTAGGGAGCTGTCTCAAATCAAAATAGCGGCCGTGCAGATTGTGGAGGTGCAGGATATCTACCGCCTCACCCGGCAGTTCGAGCAAATTGGCAGTGTTCGGAAATCGGAAATCCTCATAGCCGTGATACCAGTCGGCAACCCGGCGTGGCTTGACAGTCGCGAGCATGAGATAGCGCAGCCAGCGGGCAGCGCGAGTTCTCCTGCCGGCAGCCCACGCTTCAACGCGCCAGAACGGCCGCTGCCAGAGCGGGCTCGCTTGATTGTGTGCAATGGGCAGCACGAATGGGTCATCGCCCCGTCTCGTTCCGACGGCCAGCCAGCTTCGATGGCCGCGCTGGCGGTAGGCCTGGTGAAGCGTCACGGCACATCGCGCGGCACCACCACCCGTATCGGTGGAATTAACCTGCATGATGCGCATCGGATGTGAGGACCTGCTATCCAAGATCACGTCTCGCGGATTCGCGTCACTCGCATCTGTTCGCGGTGCGGGCTCTACTTGCCGAAGCTAAAGGAGCGATCTTCATTGCCCTTCACGCCCTGATCGTTCTGTTCGCTAAAGAACAGGTCATACGCACGATCGTAGAAATCGATATCCAGGAAGTTGACCTCGGCAATATGTTCTCGTGTCATCCGTGGTATGTCGCTTAACGGCGTCCTGTTGGCCACCGCATTGAGTTTCTCGGGCAGGAATTCATGGCGAAGATTCGCCATCGTCCGCAGCCTGTTCACAAAGTGAGGGTACTGCTCTACGAAGCCAACAAGATCAATTTGCTTGCAGGTATCCAGTGCTCTCGCAATGGCTTCTTGCGGCCGCCGCTCTGCCTGCAAGCGCGTCATTCCCGAAAAATGAATCGTGAGCCAGTTGCGAACCTCCTCGCCCAGTTCCGACCTGGCGAAATCATCCAGCGTCATCTGTTCGCGCATCAGCGCGCCGTAGAGATAATGATGCGGCATCTGCCGGACATAGTAGTAAAAGGAGGCAAACCGGTCGACTGGATTCCGTAGGAGCGTGCAATGTATACAGACCGGGTCTACAAGCGGTTCTAGCTCGTTGGCCAGATGGCCCATGATGAGATGATATCCGCGCTGCTGGGCCTCGGAGAATGAGGTGAATATTCTTACAGACGATCCAGGATCTGCGCCGCTCAGGTTATAGGTCTTCCGCCGAGGGTAATGGGAAGCCAGGTAAGCCTTTAGTGTGGTACCGCCACACCTGGGCAAATGGTCAAAAAGAATCTTGGCAGCTCTTGACTCCTGGGAAAGCCAATCGAATTCCTTGGAGATTTCCCTAACCAAGCTTCTAACCGGCCTGCGAGAAAGCCCTGTGCGGAAAGTGGTCATACTGTTATCCACGCGCTGGCAGCCACTATAATCGTAGACTTGCCCGTCGCAGTCCGCGGCGTGTTTGTATTGCCCAGCGCGCGAACGGATCCATTATCTTGAGACCAAGTCGCCCCAGTCTATAAGCGGGTTGGCCCAGGAGTTGCTCAATATCTGCTGTTGGGCGCAGGGTTACTTTGGTCGTGCCATTCTCTATATCGCGGCGCATGGCTTCGATCTGGGGGGGGTGCCGGCCCTCAAAGCGCTCTAGCCAGCTGGGGTACCGGTAAACGTTATGAACCCGAAATGGTTGCTTGAGCTTTCCATATACCTCGTCTGACCATTGCTCCGATTTACTGGCCGCGGCCCAGTCAGCCCGGCTGTAGTAGGTCGCCTTTTCAGATACCTGCTTGGGAAACAGCAGGGAATAGTGGTACATAAAGATGCCTTGATCCGCGAGATCACGCCCATTGAGCGGATTCATCCGGCCTAGATCATTAGCTTGGCCATCGACTACGGTTACCGGTCGATGCGAATAGTAACGATGGTCCGGCCGCCAGCGAAATACGCGAGGCACGATACCAGGACCTTGATACTGTGCCTGTCGCAAATACCAGCCATCAACGACATAATCAAAACCGCCCCAAAAGGAGATCTGTTTGAAGAAAACAGCCGATAGCTGTGGATTAGCGCCTAACCGTCTAATCAGCTCTTGCATATCATGGGGCTGATAGAACTCGTCGATATCCACCTGCCACAAGTAGTCGCCGGTTGCTCTTTCGGCATAGGCCTGAGACATCGCATCTTTTTCCGTCCAGAACCCATCCTTTGTGACTATCTGAACTTTACCATGCGGATCTTCTTCGGTCCGGAAACGATAAAGCTCGTCCAAGGAACCATCGATTGAATGGCCGTCAGGGGTGGCAATTGCCCGCGCCCCAGGGACGGCTCCTTCCACGACAATAATCTCATGAGCGAACGGATAGAGTGCCCGCAGATTGTAGCGGATAAATGGCAGTCCATTCAGCAAGATGATGCCAAAGGTAATGCGTGGATTATTTCTCGAACTCATTCATGTTCCCAAGAGGGCAAGCAGCCAGTGTCAAATCTTAGTCTATCGCTCTACGTGCATCCTTAACGCAGCTTGCTTACGATACAACCACCATAATGCGGACCCTAAGCGCGGTCGCGACACCCATTTGCGTTGGCCATATGTGTTCACGATGCGCATTGTCTCGCCCCGCGCAATATCACCAAGTGTACTACTCTTGGCCCCCTTGTGGACCCGATAATTAGCGAGTGGCGGGCCTGGCAATCGCTGGCTGGGCCCGGCGTTTACAAGGCGGATAAATAGATCTTTATCCATGCAGAACTGCAGCGAGGCGTCTACACCACCCACTTGGTCATAAGTATCCTTTCGCCAGAAGCAGCCCTGCTGCGGCCAGCCATGTCGGCCGTAATTGGCAGCAAAGAACGCGCTCGGACGCATCGCGTAAATCCGCTTAATGAGTTGTCCCTCACTGCTGATAACATTCACATCGCCGTTAGCGAATACGATCCCTGGATTACCGGCAAAAAAACGAGCAACGCGCGCCAGCGCGTCCTGCTGATAATAGTCGTCGGAATTAAGCCATGCGAGAATGTCCCCTGTGGCCCGTTGAAAGCCCTTGCGTATGGCGTCGGATTGGCCTTTGTCCGCTTCGCTGGTCCAGTAAGCGAGCCTATGTTCGTATTTGCGAATAATCTGAGCTGAATTATCGGACGAGCCGCCATCTATGATGATATATTCGACATTTGGATATCCCTGCAACAGCACGGAGCGTATGGTTTCCTCAAGGAATTGACCCTGATTATAGGATGGAGTCACAATGCTGATCTTCAGGCAAGCATGGCGGTCAGTTGCCGAGGCAGGAAAACTCGGAGGTTGGTTTGACCACGGCCAACTGGACCGGCCCGGCGGCGCTGGGGGCAGGCTCATGGCATCAGGCGATCTCATAATATAGTTCCAGCGTCTGGCGCGCCGCATTTTCCCAGCTGAAGGCAGCGGCCCGTTTCTTGCCGCGCTGCACAGACTCAGGAGCACGTCCGGCACGAACGGACGTGTCCAGCGCATGCAGCAGATCGTCCACATTTTCATGCTCAAAATAGTATGCCGCTTCTCCATCTACCTCAATACATGCGGAAA
>JBJYWX010000194.1:0-3618 GCA_046259695.1 Promineifilaceae bacterium (SeqCode)
CAGAGCGGGGGACTCATAAGCCCTAGGTCGTTGGTTCAAATCCAACTGGCGCCATCAAAGATACTTAGCCGCCTCGCAGCCATGGGGCGGCTTTTGGTTTAAGATGAGGAGGCGAAAATGTATACTGTTGCCGTTAAGCGCGACTTTGTGGCCCAGCATTTCTTGATTGGAGGAGATTGGGGTGCGGAAAATGAAAAGCACTCGCACCATTATGTCCTGGAGCTACGCCTGCATGGCTTGAGCCTTGACCGACATGGTTACCTCGTGGATATCGTGGAGATCGAGCATCATTTGGATGCCCTGGTTACAGCCTATCGCGATCGGACACTCAACGAAATGCCGGCTTTCGCGGGGCTTAATCCAAGTATCGAGCACTTCACCCGAATCGCCGCCGAATCATTGGCGACCGCTATCCAGGCGCCGAACCTGTCTTCATTGACCGTTGTAATCTGGGAAAATGAGATTGCCTGGGCCAGCTATGAAATTGAATTTGCTTCTTAGCTGGCTCTTAGAGCATGATGCGCGTTGGCTTAGTCATCTATGATTCTCTGGATTCGGTCTCCGGCGGGTATCTTTATGACCGCCAACTGGCCGGTTATCTGCGGGGAAGCGGAGACGATGTGGAGATTGTCTCGCTGCCACGGCCCGCTTACAAACGCTGCCTGACGCACAATTTCAGGCCGTCTCTCGCAGAGCGGCTCTTTCATCACGGCTATGATCTGCTCCTGCAGGACGAACTCTGCCACCCGTCCCTCTACTTGTTAAATGAGCGTTGCGCACGCCGTACCCCGATAGTCAGTATTGTGCACCATCTGCGGGCCAGTGAACGGCACCCTGCTCATCTTATGCGGCGTTACCAGCACATAGAACGCCGTTATCTGCGCGCAGTAGACGGGTTTATCTTCAACAGCAAGACCACACGGTCAGCGGTGCGGAAGCTGGCCGGGCGCATGGTTCCTCATGCCGTGATTTACCCAGCCGCGGATCATGTTCCTCGCGTCAGCGAAGCTGCCCGCCTGGAAGTGCGTGCCACCCGCGATGAACCCTTGAAGATTCTGTTTGTAGGCAATGTTATTCCTCGCAAGGGCCTCCATCTCTTGACAGCCGCATTGGCACACCTACCCCCCAATACCTGGCAGTTGATGATAGCCGGCGACACTACAGGGGATGTTCCTTACGTAACCTGGCTGCGCGCGCAGATGCGGCAAGCCATACCGCAAGGATCGGTTTCCTGGTTCGGCCGTGTGGCGGACGATGAATTATGGCAGCTTATGATGGCTAGCGATCTGCTCGTCGTGCCCTCCAGTTATGAAGGCTTCGGTATCGTATACCTGGAAGGAATGGCCTTCGGCCTGCCGGCCGTGGCTACTACCGCAGGAGGCGCGCATGAGTTCGTTACCGACGGCGAAAATGGCTTCCTGATCGAACCTGGCAGCGTGAGCGAGCTGGCCGCGCGCATTACTTTGCTGCAAAATGACCGCCGGCGTTTGCTGGCCATGAGCCTGGCCGCGCGCTCGCGCTTCCTTGCCGCCCCAGGCTGGGCGCAAAACATGCGCCGCGCACGCGATTTTCTGGAAGAGATAGTAGGGAGGTAAGTTGTGGAACAAGTGCATTCATTCACGCGTTATCTGGCCACAAAAAAGAGCGTTGACGATCGCGCCTTGAATGAACATGTGCGCGGCACGCTTGCCGCGTTGATTCCCACCGATCGACCCTTGACCTGGCTGGAGGTAGGATCTGGAATCGGCACAATGGTTGAGCGCCTGTATGACCAGGGCCTGCTGGTTCCGGGAACGAGCTATACCGCCATCGACGTGCAGGAGGCCAACATCACCGCTGCCAGGGAGAGGGTGCGGCCGTTGGCTAAGAACGTCGGCCTGGAGATAGAGGCGATCGACTGCTTCGCCTTTGCTGAACGAGAGCATGGCAAACGGCAGTGGGATGTGCTGGTCGCCCATGCTTTTCTCGATCTGGTCGATTTACCAACAGCTTTGCCGCAGCTCTTTGGGCTGTTGAAGCCCGGTGGGATCTTCTATTTCACCCTTAATTTCGACGGCCTATCGGCTTTTCTTCCGGCTATTGACCCCGCTTTTGATGAAGAGGTAATGGCCCGTTACCACCGGACAATGGACACGCGTCATATAAACGGCCGCCCATCCGGCCACAGCCACACTGGGCGGAGGCTGTTCCACCAGCTGCATAGGGCCGGCGGGGACATCTTGGCCGCAGGCGCATCGGATTGGGTTGTATTCGCGCACAATGGCGCCTATCCGGGAGATGAGGCAATCTTCTTACACTACATTGTAGATACGATTGCCGGCGCCCTGTTGGATGAACCAGACCTCGATCGCACCTATTTTGCGGCCTGGATCGCCCAAAGAAAAGCGCAGATTGAAGCCGGTACACTGGTCTATATCGCTCACCAGCTCGACTTCTGTGGGCACCGTGCGCCTTAGCTGGAAGGCGAACGGACCAGCGGTTAACTCTCAGGGAGACGCGCTGAATCAGGCGGGACCGAAACGCTGCGAGCGCCTTCGCCAGGTAGATAGGCGGCGGCCAATTTGCGACTGGCCCACCACAAGCCAGTGCCGCCCATGAGAACATCACGCGCCCGTATCAGTAAACTGGCGCTTATGCCCAGGGCGGGGTTGAGTCCAATGGCGCCAAACGCAAGCGCCTGGCCAGCCTCCAGCGCACCGAGCCCGGCGGGCATAAAAAGAAGAATCGCCAACCGAGCGGCCGTGAGAATGACGATCAGTTCACCGAATGCCAGCGGTGCGCCAAGGTAGGCGATCATTAGCCAGAATTCGGCGATCATAACCAGCCAGGAGCATGCGGAAATCAAGGCGGCGAGGAAGAGGCTGCCCGGCGCTCGGCGTAGAAACCGGCCGATTTCTTGCTCGCTTGCCTCTGCTACTTGGCTTACTCCTATGAGCTGATCGTGCAAGCGCAGCGTCTCCCGCCGGCGCAGGAGTTTATCAATACGGTCGATGACTCGCGTGATCGGTTGACGGCCGGCAGCGCAGCCGAGGATATAGATCACAGGCACGAGTACGAGGGACACAATCATGACCACCACTGCGACCGCCAGGACGCCGCCAAAAAGCTGCTTTTGGATGATGAGCAAAACGCCGGTGAGCAGAAATAAGAAGTTGGCAAACAACTCAAGTGATTTGTCAAGGGTCAGGGCCGCAATCGCTGTGGCTCTTGGCGTCTGCTGTTCCTTTTCCAGGAGGAGTACTTGCAGTGGTTCCCCGCCAAAATGGGGGCCAGGGGTGAAGTAGCTTACGCCGAACGTGGCCAGCCGGTAGCCAAAGAGCGTTATAAAAGGGAGGCGCTGGCCATAGCCGCGCAAAATGACCCACCAGCGTGCATTGAATAAGGTCAGCACCAGGGCATTGGCCACGACCAATAAAGCGACCTGCCGCCAGGTAAGGCCGCGCAAGGCGCTCATTGTTTCATTGAGTGGTACGCTGAGCAATACCAGGAACAGCAGTGAAAGCGCGGTAAGCCAGAGCAACCATCGCAGCAGCCGCCGTCTGAATTGTTTAGGCCCGCTACGTGCCGTCATTTCAATTTGCCGTCCTTTGGCCGCGCGGCACTAGAAATCCATCTTCC
>JBJYWX010000195.1:0-5812 GCA_046259695.1 Promineifilaceae bacterium (SeqCode)
GCGAACAACTGTCTGGGCGTGTGGTCCATGTCCTGTCTGGAGGGACAGGACCCGCCACAAGTCCCGCACTGAATACACATTTCCAGGCGCGAATTACCAGGGGTAGCTCGCGACACCTCTTCCAGGTAGCTAATAGGTTTTAAGTCCGTTCCGACTTGGGGCATTGCGCTCAACGGCCACCTCCTTTACTAATGGACATGCACGGGCTGGAAAGCCATGGCTGCCGCGTGCCAAATATTGTTGAATAAGAAAGCCCCTATCCACAAAAGATAGGGGCTAAGAATGGACTGTGACTCAGTTTCCAACGCGAACAAAACTATATTGGGCGCACAACTAACGTTTTGCAATGTGAGCGGAGATGAGCGGCCTATGTTCACGTTAACTACAATCCGTAATAAACCACTTGGCTACCATTTTATAGGAGCTCCTGACCCCTAACTCCCCGCCGGCAGGCGGCGAGACGACAGGCTCCATTTATATTAATCACCTGCTTAAGTACCTACAAGTGACATTCGTCAGCAAATCATTATGACAAAGGTCACGCAAGCGATTCGTGCACCGGCCCGCACTGTCATGGTCCGGCAGCCTCTAGAATTGCTGGGTGAAGCTTCCCCATGTGATTCGGCCTAATACAAAAAAAGCGTGAGGCGCTGCGGTGCGCAGCGCCTCACGCTCCATACCCATACTGGTAATACCTCGTTGCCGATCTAATTCAAGGTCATCAGGAATGCAACAAGATCGTTGATGTCCCGAGCCGACAAGTCCTCAGCATAGTTCTGATACATTACGCCAGGCGCAAAGCCTTCAACAAGATGCGCGTCAGGATTTGAGATAGACTCGCGCAGATAATCCTCCGCAGCAATACCTTCCTGGTATTCTCCGGCGCGGGTAGCCAGACCGGCATGCGATGGTCCAACTAGAACCACGCCAGGTTCCATAGAATGGCACGTCACACAGCCAGGCGCACTGGCTGAACCAATGACGGTTTGCTCGTATAGTTCCTTACCATGGGCCGCATCACCGACCGAGGTTGTGCCTCCACCCTCGGTTGCCGCCTGTTCACCACCGCCGCCGCAAGCAGCCAGCAGCGTGACCAGCGCAAGCACCAACATAGTCAGCAATACCTTCCTATACATAAAATGAACCTCCAAGTAGTTTGTTCAATGTGTTTTGCGCAATGAAAATACCTGCGCTAATTCAGATTAATACAACGTAACGCGTCTTAGAATCGGTTACTCAATACATTGTTTGTTGTCGTGAGCAGATTTTACCAAAGCTTGGCTCGCAAGGAAGCGACGTTTAGGTATAGGTTCCCCACCCTTTCCCTCAACAGTACACCGGCCTGGCGCTGCCACCGCTTTGCCTGCTAATCTAGCGTTTGGCCACCGTGGGCTGGCAGCCACCTTTTCACGAGAAACTCAGCCGGGGTGCCGCAGCACGGTTCCAGCGGGCGTAGCCGGATTTTGCAGGACAGAATACAGCAGTCCGGGCTGCAAACCTGAGAAAATGCGTACCTGCAACGCCGGCAGGGCGCTAATCAGATTTAGCATAACCTGAACCTTTCCAGCCATGCCGCCCGTTACGTCCGTTCCTCGCGATCCCCCCAGGTAGTGAGCTATTTCAGGCAGGCTGGATGGCGTGATCGATGACAGTGGCTCTTTGTCAGGGCCAAGCACGCCCGCAGTCTCGCCGGCCAGCAGCAGCCAAGGTGGGTCTAACTCGGCCGCCAGGAAGATCAAGATTTCCTCGGTAGAGATTATCGTTCCCCCAAGCCCCAGATCAAAGGCCACATCGCCATAAACAACAGGTACAATGCCAGCCTCCAGTGCCTGCCTCACCGGTTCCACGGCCATCGAGACAATGCGACCCATATCACACACGGCCGATCCTGAAGGCTGTATCGTAATCGCGCTGACACCGGCTTCAAGCAGCGCCTGCACAACGAGCCTATTCAACCGTGCCGCCGCATCGCTCACTTCGGCAAATCCGCGCCAATCATCTTCACTACTTACACCGCTACGCGTGTCGTATTTCGCCGCAGCGACGTGACCGAAAGATCCACTTCCATGGCCCACGATAAGCGCGAGTTCAGGGTCGTTTTCCTTAGCAAGCGCAATTTCGGAAGCGACGCGCCGCAATACGTCTTCGCGTACTACCTCGATCCCAGTCTTGTCCGTGATCAGTGATCCGCCTAACTTGAGAAACAAGGGACCTGTCATACCTGCTTCTTTCCTCGATCATGGTAGGCTCCGACATAGGCGACAGCTTCATCCGCAGAATTCGCCAACGAAAGCAGCGACAAATGCTCCGGCTTAATGTAACCGGGATCATTGAAGTCAGAAATCAATCTATTCCATTGTTCACCCAGCAACACCAGCGGCCGCGGAGGAATCTCCCCAACCTGCAAGTAGCTCCAGGCCAGCGCCATTTCCGACAGCGTACCAATTCCGCCAGGCAGCACGATCATGCCGTCATTGTGGCGCACCAGGTAGATCAAACGTTCCTGCAGTTTGGCGAAGCGTACTTCCCGCGTAATCCACTCGTTCGGTGCTAACGGCCGGAACTGCTCGATCTGATCGCATGTTACCCCGACCACCTGGCCGCCAGCGTGAAACGCGCCCGATGAAACCGCCATCATCGTGCCACAGTACCCACCTGTTGCCACGGTAAAACCGCGTTCAGCCAGCAGTCTGCCCACTTCTTCAGCCTGATCGTAAGCCGCGCTGCCGGGCTGGGGAGAGGATCCGCCAAACACGGCAATTGTTGGCATAGAACTGCTGCTCCGGCTGGCCATCAAGTCAACTCTTTCCCGGAAAGAAAGGCCCGGGCTACTTGCTGGAATTCGACCGGTTTCTCCAGGAAGGGCAGATGTCCGCAGCGGTCCCAAATTACAAGCTGTGCATTGGGAATAGAAGCGGCTATTTGCTGCGCGTGGGCAACCGGCAAGACTGGATCGTCAGCGCCCCAGACGATCAGCGTGGGTTGGCTTATCCGTTTCAGACTCTCCCCCATATCCAGAAACGCAAGCGCCTTCAGGACATCTCCATCTGCACGCTCCATTTCATACTCTTTCATTCGTCTGGGCCACACACTCTGCTCGATACCCTCCGGATCATAGATTGATCTGCTCACCAACTCAATAGTAAGAGGCATCGCCTCGGAAACCTTCTCGCCCAGTTCGACCAGGCCAAGCGTCAATCCCACGCGCTTCAAGAAATCGGGAAGCAGCGTACCGGCCTTGACGGCCGGCGCGACCAACATCAAACGGATTACATCCTCAGGGTAGGCCAGGCAGTATCGAGCCGCCAGGGCGCCTCCGAATGAATGGCCGACAAGTCTCATTGGCGGCAGCTCAAGCGCATCGCGGAAGGCTGCCAGCCACTCTACTAAATGAGTCAGCGTATAGGGCAGCGTGTCACCGCTGAAACCATATCCGGGCAGATCGGGCGCGATCAGCCAGAAGTCGTTCGCTAACTCGTGCATCGTTTCTCGATAGGCGTCTGCCGAAGCGGACATGCCATGCAGCAATACGACCAACGGTTGATCCTGATTGCCCGCACTCGTGTAGGATGTACTGATGCCCAGTGCATCTACTTCCTGGCGGGGCAAGGGCGCATAAGGATACCCACTGACTTCTGTCATAACCGGACCGCTCGTTTGACCCAACGAAAACATTCTTACATATCAGCGAGGCCCATCAACGGGCCCACCGTTCGTGCGTGCCGCACACCATTGCGAATTGCTTCAGCCACAATGGGTACGGCCATATTGGCGACTTCATCGAACCCGGCTTTTACCTGCCCGGTAGCGAGCGCAAACGTTGTGTCGCCATCATGCGTTGTGTGTACAGGACGTATGGCGATGGCCAGCCCGTCATGAGCGCGCTGCGCCAGGCGGTGTGTTTCTACCTTATCCAGAATCGCATTGGTGAACACCGAAACCAGGGTTGTATTTGTTCCAGGCTGCACCGGCGGCGCGTCGGGAAAAACACGGTACGGATTTTCTTCAACCATCCAGCCGCCATCCGGGCGGCGCGCCCCGGCCAAGACACGGCCGTCCTCGCCTACTACATCGCCGATTGCGTTTACCACCGCGGCCGCCCCAACAACTAGTTCCCCGCTGCGTTCGCCTGCCAAACCGAATCCGCTCTTCATAAGTAATCCTGTCATTGACCACTTGCCGACGGTGACGCCCGCACCCGCACCCACATTACCCTGTGCAATATCAAAATCGCGCGCATTTTCGCAAGCCAGGTATCCAGTTTCTGCATCTGGAAAGACCTGGCCCTGGCCCAGAAACAGATCATAGACAACGGCCGCTGGCACCAGCGGGATAGGCATGACGGGCGTTGGATGGCCGATGCCGCGTTCTGCCAGATAACGCATGACCCCGTCTGCCGCCGCCAGCCCAAACGCGCTGCCGCCCGTCATCAACACCGCGTGCACGAAGCTAATCGGCTTGTCCATTTCCAACAACGCCGCCTCGCGGCTGCCTGGGGCCGGGCCGCGAATATCTCCACTGGCGACCGTATGTTCGGGACACAGAATGACTGTGCACCCTGTAAACGAATCCTCAATTGTTGCGTGACCAATCTTCAAGCCGGCAAGGTCAATTGTCACAATCACCTCCACTGCTGATCATATGCTGAGGCTGATTATAGAGATTTTTTCAATCACGAGAAACTAACTCAATTGACAGGTGGCAACCGTCGAAGTACACTAGACTTTGTAAGCTTAGTGCACTAAGTATTTCGTTGCCTATGAAAAAAGCCACGCGCGAACAGACCAGAGCCCACAACAAGCGTCTCTTGCTCAAAACGGTTTATCAGGAAGGTGAGATAAGTCGCGCCGCCATGGCCCGTGCCACCAACCTCACTCGCACCACGGTGTCTCAAATCGTCGCCGAACTCATCGCGGAAGGTTTGGTGGAAGAGATTGGCGTTGGCCCATCCGACGGGGGCAAGCCGCCGGTACTGCTTGCTATACCGCCGTTGGCGCGCCTTATCATCGGTGTGGACTTGGCCGACAGCGAGTTTCGCGGCGCCGTCTTTGACATTCATGGACGTTTTCTGCACCGGGAACATCTTCCAGTAAACCAGCGCAAAGGAGACGAAGCGCTTGAATTAGCGCTAGAGCTCATCGGACGTCTAGTACAAAAAGCCAGCGGAGAAGTTCTAGGTATAGGCGTCGGTACACCCGGGCTAGTGGATGGGCGAAAGGGGATTGTGCGCCAAGCTGTAAATCTTGACTGGCGCAGCCTGCCGATGGCCGAAATGCTTCGGACTCGTTTTAGTCTGCCGGTTTATGTGGGCAACGACAGCCACCTAGCCGCTCTCGGGCAATACACCTTTGGCAAGCACCCGAAGCCGGATAATCTACTGGTCGTAAAGGTAGGGCGCGGCATCGGCATGGGCATTGTGCTCAACGGCCGCCTACACTATGGTGACAACTCCGGAGCCGGCGAAATAGGCCATGTGCGCGCCGTAGAAAATGGGCGGCGCTGCATTTGCGGTCGCGAGGGCTGCCTTGAGACCGTTGCCAGTACGCGAGCGCTTGTTGAGCGAGCGCAGCAGTTGGCTCAATTTGACCGCGGAGCCTATATCAACACACTCGTAGGCACGCCATCCGAAATAAACACCAACACCGTCCTTAGAGCAGCCCTGGCTGGTGACGAGCAGATGATGGAGTTTGTCCGCGACAGCGGCTATCATCTGGGAATAAGCATCGCCCATCTCGTCGGCGCATTCGACATCAAGCATATCGTCATCGCCGGCAGTATGGCTCGGTTCGGGGAACCCTATCTCGAAGCAATT
>JBJYWX010000196.1:0-2606 GCA_046259695.1 Promineifilaceae bacterium (SeqCode)
CGGCGAAGATTATGATATGGCCATCTATGATGAAGAATGGTCAAAAGGTCCCATCGGCAGCTCCGCGCAGTATGGTAACATCCCGGAAGAAGTTATCCTGGACCTACAGCCCGGCAAGTATTACGTCCGGCTGCTTTTCAGCGCCGGTGTATATAGCGATCAAAAATACCGCCTTCAGGTAAACGATTAGTAAGCGCGCTGGGCGCGCCAACAGAACCATTTCAGCATGGCCATCCCGCGTATCGCGCTTACCACTACCTGGCGAGCCCAGGGCGTGGCCATGCTTTTGTTATTTGCGCTGGTGCTTAGTGGCTGCGTCCGCCCTGAGACAGGGGCACCTGGGTCATCGAGGGGCGCCGCAGCACAAGCAAGTAGCGCGGTTGGTAATGCGCCCGCCTCGGCGGCCGGCAGCAGCAAGTCAATCGCTCTCGCGGCAGATCCTGAGCCCGCGCAGCGCACACATACCGTCTTGCTCGGTGAAACGCTGGGCACGATTGCGGCGCAATATGGTACGGACGTGACTACATTGGTCGCGCTCAATGACATCGAAGATGCCAACCACCTGCTGCCCGGCCGAATTCTGATGATTCCTGAAGATCGCGCGCCGGAGAGCGTGGCGGCACTGGAGATTGCGCCCCAGTCAGCGTTCGATATGTTTACCGATCACGAGCTACTCTTCGGACTCGACGCGCGCGATTTTGATCTGGACGACTTCGTCCAGGCGCAGGGCGGCCTTCTCGTTACTTTCGAGGAGGAAGTTGAGGGCCAAATCTTAACGGGTGGCGAGATCGTGCAGTTGGTCGCTGAGCGGCATAGTGTAAACCCCAAGCTGCTGCTGGCCATTCTGGAATACGAAAGTGGTTGGCTGACAGAGCCCGCGGCCGCCGAGACAAGCTATCCGCTGGGTTATGAACAAGAGGGCGTTGAAGGTCTTTATAAACAGCTAAGCTGGGCCGCGAATTTGTTGAATTGGGGCTTTTACGGCCGCGCCGACGGTGGGCTGGCAAGCTTCGCCCTCGGTGAGAGCGAAATCATATTTGATTCCGCCATCAGCGACGGTACGGCCGGTGCGCAGCTTTACCTGGCGGCACGGCCCGATGTTACAGCGCAGCAATGGCAGTACGATACTGGGCCGGAGGGCCTGGCGGCTACCTACCGGTCGCTGTTCGGCAAACCAGCCGTGGCAGAGAATCTCCCGGTGATGCCTGCAAACCTGCAGCAGCCCCGTTTGAGTCTGCCCTGGGAAAGCGGCGTGACCTGGAACTTCAGCGGCGGCCCGCACGGCGGCTGGAACAGCGGCTCAGCGTGGGCAGCGCTTGATTTCGTGCCGCCCGATGTGGAGTATGGCTGCGCGCAGTCCGATAGTTGGGTCACGGCCGTAGCGGACGGAATCGTCGCCCGCAGCGGCCAGGGCGCGGTTGTGCTCGACCTTGATGGCGATGGTTATGCCGGCAGCGGCTGGGCCATTATCTACATGCACCTGGACAATCGCGACCGTATCGAGGAGGGAACCGCCGTTGTTAGGGGTGATCGCTTAGGTCACGCCGGCTGCGAGGGCGGCGTTTCCAACGGCACCCATTTGCACCTGGCACGTACTTATAACGGCCGTTGGATTTCGGCCGATGGCGGCTTACCGTTTGATTTGGATGGGTGGGTATCGAGCGGCGTCGGGTATGAATATAATGGCTGGTTGACTCGCGCTGGCGAAACAAAAACGGCCGATGTGATTGCCTCTGACGACAATGCCATCACCGCTGATTGAGGCGATGCACGCTACTCGCGCAGGATCATCGGGCCCAATGGCCGCCCGCCAATCAGATGAAGGTGCAGGTGATAGACTTCCTGGCCGCCATCGGGATTGCAGTTAATAATCAAGCGATAGCCTGACTCAGCCACGCCCTCTTCACGCGCCAACTGAGCTGCCACCACCAACATCCTTCCCGCCAGCTCTTCATATTCTTCAGTCAGCCCGTTGGCCGTGGCAATTTCCTCATTTGGAACGATCAAAATGTGAGTCGATGCCACAGGATGGATATCGCGAAAGGCAGTGACCAATTTGTCGCGATAAACAATGTCCGCTGGTGCATCGCCGTTGATTATGCCGCTGAAGATCGTCGTCATTCCGCTTACGACTCTACAAATTCGCCGGTCACCATGAAGATGTCCCGTTCGGCAATGTTCGTCGCCCGGTCACCGATGCGTTCCAGATCGTGCCCTACCCAAAGCAAGAAAATCGCCCGGCGCACATAATCGGGATCATCGCGCATTTCATCAAGAACTTCTTGTCGCAGAAGGTAGTAATGTTTATCCAGTTTCGCGTCTTTCGAGATAAGCTTGCGCGCCTGCTCAACATCGCGATCAATAAAGGCTTCAATCGCCGACTGAACCATACTGCGCGCCCGCTTCTCCATCTTAGGCAGCTTGTGCAGGCTGTCAAACTCACCCTCTTCGTCTAATCTCTCCGCCAGGCTGGCGATGTCTTCAGCATGATCTCCCATGCGTTCCAGTTCAACGGCAATATGGATAACAGCAATCAGGCGGCGCAAATCTCTCGCCGTTGGCTGCTGGGTTGCGAAAAGCGTGAGAGCTCGCTCCTCGATTTCATA
>JBJYWX010000197.1:0-8853 GCA_046259695.1 Promineifilaceae bacterium (SeqCode)
TCCAATACCTGCAGGAGCAGGAGGGCATTCACCTGGAAGTCAAAGCCCGGAAGGTTGCCTAAGGCGCTGTGTGTCAGTGTTCAATCGGCAATTTTTTCGAGCTTTTTGAAGGATTTTCTGAGCATGGTATTTTTCATGGTATTACCAAATAGAGAATAAATAAGCCATTGAATATAAAAGATAAAAAAGGCTTATTTACAACAGAGTGGGAGTAGGCCGGATCTGGCTGGCAATGTCTGGCGGCCGCTGGTATCACAGCTGAGGTTTAAAGAACGGACGAAGGAGACGATGCTTTCCATAGCGCCGGATATTGGCTACCGGTCACTAGCGGCGTTCTAGCGCGCCTTCAAAAAGTCATCGGGAGGAGCCCTTTGGAAGTCAGGAAAGATTACCAGGCGTTAAACGAATCTGCCCACTCGTGAATATCGCATCCGGGATGGATTTCTCAAGCGCAAGGAAACTGACGCACCACTTGAAGGCGGATTGATGCTAACCCGTTCGATCACCAATTCGATCATTCAAGTTGTCCAGCAGATAGTCCGCCAGCACGCGAACTGAAGGCGATTGCCCACGGCGCGAAGGCATCAGCAGACTCAACTGGGCCTTGCCAGCGGTCCAGTCGGGCAGGACTCGCACCAGCGATCCGTCCTCAATTTCATCCCTGCAGGTGTAGGCGGGCAAGCTAACAATGCCCAGCCCCTTCGCCGCTGCCTGCTTCAAAGTGGCCATGTCATCGCTGCAAAGTTGTGGACTAAACGGTATGGTGGTTTTTAACCCGTCCGTATTCTCCAGGCTCCAGTGTCCGGTTGCAGGCTGCCAGCCAACCTTCAGGCTTTGTCGTTTAAGCAAATCATAGGGCGATTCCGGCGCGCCGGTTCGAGCCAGGTACGCGGGACTTGCGAACAGGTGCCAGGACACATCAGCCAGATGTCGCTGAACAAGAGCCGAATCAGGCAGCGCTTCGGTATGGCCCCGGATGGCCATATCGACGCCCGAGGAAACGAGGTCGATTGCCTGGTTCGTTACCTGCTGAACCAGTTCCACCTTCGGGTGTTTTGCCAGGAAATCAAACAACAGGTCCTTGATCGCAAACTGGGCAACACCTACCGAGCAACTCATGGTAACGCGCCCGCTCAATGACTCCTTGCGGCTTTGAATCGCCGCCTCGGCCGCCTCCATCTCCTCGATCAGCGCCCTGGCATGCCGGTAAAACACATGGCCGGTTTCAGTGACTTTAAACTGCCGCGAGGTGCGTTGTATCAACCGGGTATCAAGCCTTTCTTCCAGTCTGGAGACGTGTCGACTCAAACGTGACTTGGGCATATCGAGGGCTCTCGCAGCGGGAGAAAAGCCCTGCTTTTCGACCACGTGAACGAAGTAGAAATAATCATTAAGGTCAATCATGGCATCTGGCGGTATCCCGGTTCAGGCTATGTATGTTCCAATTATAGAACGATAAATTCATTTATTGTATCTACATGCGCTTATCGTTCCATTGTTAGTATAAGAACCGTAGTGCGACGTAACCAACCAGGAGATCGAACAATGAGGGCAGCAAGCTCTTCAGCCGACAATTCAGTCGAAAAACCGCAATTCAACGTCAATCCGGCCGCATCTGTCACGGCACCCCAACGTGGCCGCCAGCTCAAGATCGGCAGGGGATTTACCGCGCTCTCTTTTCGGGAGCGCGATTTCTCCGGCGCGATGGACCCACTGGTAATGGTCGATCACTACCGCATGAGTGAATCTACCTTTGGTGCACACCCCCACGCCGGCCTCTCCGCGGTGTCGGTACTCTTTGAAGACAGCGAGGGTGGATTTCACAACCGGGATTCACTTGGCAACGATTTCGATCTGATGCCCGGCGACCTGTACTGGTTAAAGGCCGGCTCCGGTGCTGTTCACGATGAGGCGCCCAGGCCCGGCGCAAGAACCCACGGCTTGCAGATATTTGTGAACCTGCCCGCGCGGATGAAACAGGATGCGCCTGAATCACTGCGTGTGAAAGCACAGGAGATGCCCGTCCTGGAAACCGATGGCAATCGCGTTCGCGTCGTACTCGGTGATAGCAACGGCATTATGGGCCAGGTATCACCCGCGCTGCCCATGACCATTCTCGACGGCAGGATTGCTGCCGGGTCCACCTTTGCCCACGACCTGGAAGCTGGAGAGAACGGCTGGGTATATGCAATAGAAGGCGGGATCGAACTCATTGTTGCCGGGGAGAAAGTAAGACTGCAAGCAGGCGAATCCATTGCTATCGAAGCAACCTCCGGTTCCGCCAGCCATACGATTGAGTTTGCGAATGTAGCAGCCTCAGGCGCACACTTTGCACTATTCGCCGCCGTGCCCATTAAGGAAGCCTTCGTCCAGAAGGGTCCCTTCGTAATGAACAATGAGGCTGAAATAGCAAAGGTCGAAGCCGACTATGCGGCCGGCAAACTCGGCCGCCTCGGATAACGACCGCAAATTGAATGGCGCACTTTACAGGAGCGGAACATGAAAGTTTTGGCATTCGCAGCAAGCAATAGCCGGAAGTCGATCAACAAGGATCCAATTCGCTATGCCTCTACACTGCTGCCCGACTGCGATGTCGACATTATCGATGTCAAGACTATGAAATGCCCATCTACAACAGCGACCTTGAGGTGGCCCAGGGCCGGGGAAGGCGTCTTCATAGAATACCTGCTGCGCCTGGCGGACGCCCGTCGCTACGAATACGTCATCACCCTGCGGGCGGTGGAGACCATCGAGCAGGAGAGACCGGAATTTGTAAAATATTGTAAAAATAAGTCAGGCGGCTTTTATTAACTAAAGACAATCTCTTCATCACTACAACAGGATTTTAGGGTGGATGACGCGCATGCCACGGCTCGGCGACATGCGATGCGCTATCGATGATCGTTGCAGAGATGCCTTTGGCTTTGAGCGTGTGCGCCGCCGTCGGACCTGCACGGATGATGATGCTCGGGGTAGATATGTGTGACATATTACTTATCTCCAAGTCGAAAACTCGGCAATCGAGGTGGTATGCTCATTGGCTGCCGGCAAATTGAGTCGTTTGATGCAATTAACTTTATTGCAGTTACATGCTCGCTGTTCATCATGGTCTCAACACCCAATAATCATTTTGTATATCGTGCGGCAACCGATTGACTTCTATACTGCTGAAACCCGCGCGGGTGAAGTAGTCTCTTGCCACTTCGCGTCCCCACATGGTGCCCAGACCTTCGCCGCCCTGCGCCAGCGATACGCTCATGCAGTGCATGATCGAGATGGTGTAGAGCAGTGGTCCCAGAGGGTGCTCATGGTCATGATGGTGATGACTGGATGAGTGAATGTCCTGCGCCAGGTACACACCATCCGGTTTGAGGGTGCGTCGGATGCCTTGCAATAATTTCAGTGGGTATGCTTGATCATGGATGGCATCGAAGGTGGTTACAAAGTCAAAGGCCTGGGCATCGGCGGCGGTATCAAAGTCTGACAGATCTCTCACTTCGAATGACAGATTGTGCAAGCCGCGCTGTTTGGCGTGCTCGCGCGCCCAGGCAATGGCTTCTTGCGACAGGTCGTAGCCTTCGAACTGGCTGGCGGGAAAGCGCTCTGCCATTTTCATTAACGCCAGGCCGCGGCCTCAGCCCAGGTCGAGCACACGAATACCGGTTTCAAGGCGTTCTGTCAGTTCTGGCGCCAGTGGCAATATGGCGTCGAACAGGACAGGTAGCAAGGTCTGGCCGCTGTCTTCTGCCATGACTTCATGGAAGCGCTGATATTTTTCATAGGGCACGCCCTTGCCGTGGTGAAAACTGTCGAGCACGTCATCCTCAACCTGGCCGAGCAAGGGAATGTACTGGGCAAATATCGCCAGATTTGCCTCGCCGCCAGCCGTGAGCAGCGCGGTATGCTCGGACGGTAAGCGGTAGGTCATGTTATCGGCGTCGTGTTCCACAATACCTGATACGGTCAGACCACCGAGCCATTCGCGAATATAACGCTCATTGAACTGGCTGCGTTCAGCAAGTTCGGCACAGGTGACCGCTTCACCGTCGGCCAGGTGATTGAACAGACCACTTCGATGGCCGAGAGAAACCAGTTGCAGCATCCCGCTTTCGTTAAGTGCATGGAGAAACCGGGTTTCGAATTCAGCTTGGCGTTTGTCATCGAAAGCCGGGGTTGTTTGGCTAAGTTGTGCAGTTTCCATAGGGGCTCCTCATTCGTTTGTTGTGAACAGACCTTTGCGGTCCATGGTGTAGCTAGTATGGAACCCGGCAGCGCGTTAAACTAAAGCGCAAAAAGACGAAAAGCGGTCATTTCTGCCATGAGTCACCAAAAACCGCGCATTGCATTGCTGGCTATTCCCGAAGTCGCCGCTTCGACCCTGTATGGCATGTACGATGTGCTCGCCTCCGCCGGGCGTGACTGGGCGAGTCTCGTGGAGGGCAAGGAAGGCGAGTCGGTGCTCGATCCGCGGGTGGTGTCGTTCAGAGGATCAGGACCGATCACACTGGCCAATGGTATTCGGGTTTTGCCGGACGAAGATGACGGCGTGATGCCAGACGTGGTCTGCGTACCCGAAGTGGCAGTCGCGCCGGGCGCTGTGTTAACCGAATCCCACCGCGCGGAAATTGCCTGGCTGCGCCGTTGTCATGAAAGCGGTGCCATCGTGGCTACGGCCTGTTCCGGTGCCCTTCTGCTTGCCGAGACCGGATTGTTAAACGGTGCCGACGCGACCACACATTGGGCCTATTGTGACGCGCTGGCGCGTTATCCGGGCGTGCGGGTGCACCCCAATCGCGCGCTGGTCGTTGGTGGTGAATGCGGACGTCTGATTATGGCGGGCGGTGGTACGTCGTGGGAGGATCTGGCGCTGTATCTGGTGGCCAGGTTGGTCAGCGTGGAAGAGGCGATGCACATCGCCAAATTATTCCTTATAGACTGGCATGATGTGGGCCAGTTACCCTATGCGGCACTGGCGCGTAGTCGGCAGGTGAACGATGCCGACATAGCTCGCTGTCAGAGCTGGATCGCGGAACACTATGAAGGGCCTTCTCCCGTGGCGACTATGATTCAGCTCAGTGGTTTAAGTGAGCGAACGTTCAGTCGTCGTTTCAAGCAGGCAACCGGCATGTCGCCCATCGAGTATGTGCATACCCTGCGACTGGAAGAAGCCAAGCAACTGCTGGAAAGCGACGATGCGCCCGTTGAAGCGATCGCGCAAGAAGTCGGTTATGAAGACGCGGCTTTTTTCGGACGGTTATTTCGCCGCAAAGTGGGCGTCACGCCTATTCATTACCGTAAACGTTTCCGCGGACTGCGACGTGCGCTGGAGGCAACGTGAGTATGCAAGACAGAGCGAATCTAACCAGCCTGCTATCTGGCGCACGAATTTTGCTGCCTCCAACTTTGCAATGCTCTGATCATTTATACGGTGGCTAGAACGTCCATGACGCCCTCCAAAGAAATCCTGGAATACTACGACTTCACATCAAATCGGGAAACCCGAGATGATCTCAGGCTGGCGGTTAAGCTGGTTGATAATACCGATGTTGATGATAGAGGCCTAGAAGGGGGTAGCGATAACGAGATTAAGGTTGCCGTCGACTGCGGTTGTGGCGCCGGAAGCGATATAGCATTCCTGCGCTCCAAAGGTTTTATTGTGCACGCCTTCGATATGGAGCAGGAATCCATAGCGCGATGCCAAAAGCGGTTTGGCGATGACAAAGAGGTTCTCTTGTCTCAGGCGACATTTACTACCTTTGAGTACCCGCGAGCCTCGTTGATCGTGGCGGATGCAAGTTTATACTTCTGTCCTGAGGATGAACTTAATTTGGCGTGGCGCAGGATTAAAGCATCGCTATTGCCGGGAGGTATCTTTGTTGGCTCCTTTCTCGGCCCGGAGGATACGATGGCTAGCCCAAACAATAAGAATGAAGCGCTCTGGTCAGAGGTTTGGGTTTCAACACAAAAGCAGGTCAGTGAAATGTTGAAGGGATTCGATACCATCAACCTTACCGAATACAGAACGACAGGCGAATCAATTGGTGGAGAGACGCACGATTGGCATATATTTTCAGTCGTCGCACGTAAGGAGACAACGCAGGGTGCTGAGCATTAACCAGCAATTCACGAAGCGATTAGCATCATTCTATGAACATGGTATTTGTCGTGGTACTCCCCACTAGCAGGAAAATAAGTCATCCAAGATAAAAGATAAAAATGGCTTATCTACAGTAGCGTGGGAGTAGGGCGACTTCTTCCTGGAAAGTCCAACGGTTGCCAAGCCACGGGTTGGTCGAAAGCAAACTCGAGCCGGTGGACAGAATCGAGGTCCGAATAAGCGCGTTTGCGCGACGCAATAACATCAATCCTCGGTATCGCCTCTGGAAATGCGTTTGCCGGGGCGCGGAAACAGGCGCGGTACTCTATTCATATACGTTCTGTAGCGATTGCCGAACTGCGATACAAGGTCGCGTTCTTCGTAAAACAGACCGATGAATACATAGGCTGTCATGCTTGCCGTCAGCAGCAACTGGCCCTGGCTCATTGTCGCCTGGGACCACATGCCGATCAGTACGCCGGTCTGGATAGGGTGCCTCATATGCCGATAGAGAAAGGGAGTAACGAATTGCTTCTCTTTCGCATGAATACCTCGAAGCGCGCAGAAGGGCTTCTTCAGGCCAAACAGGTCAAAATGATCGATCTGGAAGGTTGCCCACACTGAGAGGCTCCAGCCCGCCAGGGAAAGTATTCGCATGGGAAACTCGAGACCTGCAACACTCCAAACCGGAAGGCTATTGCCCTGCCAGTAAAACACGATCGCAAGCAGGCATAATCCGGAAGCCAGTATGTATGTCGACCGCTCAGCCGCAGGTGGTATTGCCCTGGTAAGCGCGGATTTAAACCAGGGTCGTGCCATGATCGAATGCTGTACGCCCCATAGCAAAATGAGACCTGTGTTGATTGCCAGACCTTGTGTTACAGGGACTGATGGCCCGCTGTTGATGGTGTTGGGAATAAGAAAATCACCCTGATAGAGGATGAACCAGACCAGGCCTGCCATGCCAACGGCATAAGAAACCAGGGCGTAAATGAAAACTGAAAATGAATTCATATTATTTCTCTATTTTAGTTGTTCCGGGCGAGGCGGAATTTCGGTGGTGGCCAAAAACATCCCCGGGTCACCTGTCCAGGTACCAGCCATTGACTCCTATGATAAAGGCCCGGGCTATTTCCGCTGCCAGACGGTGTTGCCGTCCTTGATGGTCTCCAGCACCACGATCTCGTTGATACGCATGGGTTCGATGGTCAGCGGGTTGTCCGACAGGATCACCAGGTCGGCGCGCTTGCCCGGGGTGATGGAGCCCTTGTCTTCGTCCTCGAAGTGTTGCCAGGCGCCCCACAGGGTCACAGCCTTCAAGGCCTCTTCCGGTGTGAGCCGCTCCTCGGCCCCCAACACCTTGCCGCTGCGCGTGACACGGTTCACGGTGGCCCACATCACCTGCATCAGGTTCGGGAGTGCGACCGGCGCATCCGTGTGACTGGTGATGCGCATGCCGGCGTTCAGCGCGGAACGCGTGGGCGATATGTGCTGCGCCTTCTCGGGACCGATCAGCTCGCTGTGCCAGTCTCCCCAATAAAACGTGTGCATGGGGAATAAGCTGCCCACAATCTGCAGCTCGGCCAGCTCGTCGAGCTGGTCGAGACGGGTGTACTGGCCGTGTACCAGCGTGTGGCGCCGGTCGCCGGGGCCGTATTTTTCCTGCGCCGGGGCAATGGCCCGGATCATCTGGTCCACTGCGGCGTCACCGTTGGCGTGCACCAGCACCTGCCAACCTTTGCGGTAGGCCTCATCCACCAGGTCGATAACCACCTGGTCGTCGGGGATGGCGGGGTAGCCGGCGTAGTCCGGCCCCTGGCCGTCGGGTGGCAGGAGGTAGGGCTCGGTACGCCAGGCGGTGCGACCCTGGGGAGAGCCGTCCAGGGTGATTTTCAGGCCGCCCACGCGATAGCCGCCGCGGTAGTCGGGGCCGTACCAGTCAGACGCCAGCGGCGTGCGGTCGCTGTAATCGATGTAGGACACCACGTCGATCGGAAAGCCGTGCTTCTCGGCATAGGCCACCATGCCGTCGTGGGCGGGGGCAAAAGCGCGACCTTCCTGGGCTGTGGTATAGCCGAAGGACATGGCCATTTCCAGGCCCTTCCGGGTGAAATACTCAGCGTCTTCGACGTTCCGGGGCGTGAGGTACTTCATCATGGCCGGGATGGCCGCCAGTTCCTCCAGCACCCCATTCGGTTCGCTGCTGCCCGGCCGGCGACGGATGATGCCGCCCTCCGGGTCCGGCGTATCCGCGTTGTAACCGATCATCTCCAACGCCTTGCTGTTGACCGACGCGAAGTGGCCGGAGATATGAATGGCCATCACCGGCATTTCCGTGCTCACCCGGTCGAGGTCGTCCCGGTCGGGGAAGCGGCGCTCGGCGAGAACGGCGTCGTCGAAGCCCATGCCGAAGATCCAGCCCATGCGGTCGTCGTCATCCGTGGACGCGGCCCAGTCGGACAGGGCTTCAACCACGTCGTCGATGGTCTCAACATCGCCGTCAGGCGGAGCCAGCAGGTTGGCGCCCACGGCCTGCAGTCCCAGGAAGTTGACGTGAACGTGGCCGTCGACAAAGCCCGGCGACAGGGTGCGACCGGCCAGGTCTACCTTGCGTGTGTCGGGTCCGACCAGGCTTTCCATGTCCGACAGGTTCCCCACGGCGTGGATGCGGCCATCTTTTACCGCCACGGCCTCTGCCGAGGGTTGTGCGTCGTCCACGGTCACGATGGGGCCGCCGTAGTACAGGGTGTCCACGA
>JBJYWX010000198.1:0-7905 GCA_046259695.1 Promineifilaceae bacterium (SeqCode)
CCGGCTTCGAGGCCGCCGACGCCTCGGTGCAGGCCGTGGTCAGCGGCTACGGCGTCTACGACCTGACCAACGAGGCGGGCGAGCACCACGACGCCTTCCAGACCCACATGATGGGGCCCCTGGTGCTCAAGGCCTTCCCGGACACGCAGCCGGAAGTGCGCGAATTGGCCACAGAGATGGACATACCCCTGCTGGAGATTGCCCCAAGCGACGGCATCACCTGCAGTATGCAGCTTGCAGGTGCGACCGGCCTGCCCCCTGTGGGAGCGGCGGCGCCCACTGGGCAGGATACAGCGCTTATCCTGCATACCTCGGGCACCACGTCACGGCCGAAGATGGTGCCTCTTTCCCAGCTGAACCTGGTCATTTCGGCGGGTAATATCGTGGACACGCTGCACCTTACGCCGCAGGACCGCTGCCTGAACATCATGCCCCATTTCCACATTCACGGCTTGATGGCCGGGCTGCTGGCGCCGGTTGGGGCGGGAGCCAGCGTTGTCTGCGCACCCCGTTTTGATGCTGCGTTGTTCTTGCATTGGCTGGCCGCTTTTTCGCCTACCTACTACACGGCCGTGCCCACTATGCACCAAATGATTTTGGAGCGCGCGCCGGATCACCAGGAGACCGTTGAAGCCGCCTCCCTGCGTTTCATTCGCTCATCTTCCGCTTCGCTCGCGCCCGCGGTGATGGCCGCCCTCGAGAAGACCTTTGGCTGTCCCGTGATTGAATCTTACGGTATGACCGAGGCTTCGCACCAGATGGCCAGCAACCCATTGGCGCCCGGCGGGCAAAAACCGGGCACCGTCGGCCGCGCCGCCGGTCCGGAAGTGGCGATCATGGCCGAGGATGGGGCGGCGCTGCTGCCGCAGGGCTCTGTGGGCGAAATCGTCATTCGCGGCGCCAATGTCACCGGCGGCTACCTGGACAATCCGGAAGCGAACGCCAAGGCGTTTACTGGCGGCTGGTTCCGCACGGGGGATCAGGGCCGTTTTGATGAGGATGGTTACTTATCACTTACCGGCCGCTTGAAAGAGATCATCAATCGCGGCGGCGAGAAGATTGCGCCGCGTGAAATAGACGAGCGGCTGCTGAGCCACCCCGCCGTGCGCCAGGCGGTGGCTTTTGCCATTCCTGATGAACGCTTGGGCGAAGAAGTTGGCGCCGCCGTTATTCTGAATGAGGGCCAGATTACGACCGAAGGCGAGCTGCAGCGCTATGTGGGGGAGACGCTGGCCTACTTCAAGGTACCGCGCAAGATCCTGTTCGTCGGGGCCATTCCGAAGGGGCCAACCGGCAAGCTTCAGCGCGTTGGCCTGGCGGCGCAGTTCAACCTGTCGGGCGGCATCGACCGGGCAAATGTTCCCGCGCCGTCGCAGGGGGTGGACGAGGAAATCGTGGCATTTGTTGCGGGGCAGTGGGCCGAGCTCTTGAACCTGGCGGATATGCCATACGACCGGCCGTTCATGGAGCTGGGCGGCGACTCGCTCCAGGCCATGCGCCTGGTGAACCGTTTGAACGACTTGCTGGGAATCGAGCTCACGATGGTTGACCTGTTCGAGGCGCCGACCATCGCCCACCAGGCGCATCTGGTGCAGGCGCGAATTCTGGAGAGCGAGAGCGAGTGACTATGGCAGGTGCCGCGGGAGACCTGCTGCAAGAAAGGCTCCGCCAGCGTGCGGCGGCCAAGGCTGCCAGAGGTCCGGCGCGCGCGAGCGCACCGGCCCCGCTTTCGTTTGGCCAGGAACGGATTTGGTTTCAGGAACAGCTCACGCCAAATACAACTGCATTTAACCGCGCAGCGGCTGTACGCCTGACCGGCGCTCTCGATAGGCGCGCGCTTGAACAGAGCCTGGCGGACATTACGGTCCGGCACGCGATATTGCGCACCGCCTTTCGCCAAACCGAGCAAGATCTCGTGCAGGAAGTTATGCCCCAGGAGCGCTTTGTGCTGCCGTTCGTAGATATGAGTGGTCTCGTCGCTGCGGAGCAAGCGGCAGCGCTGGCCGCGGCGCTGTCCGCGGCAGTTAGCCGCCCGTTCGATATCGAACATGGTCCTCTGCTGCGCGCCGCTCTGTGGCGGCTGGGCCGCCGCGAGCATATTTTGCTGATTGAAACGCACCACATAGCAGCCGACGGTTGGTCCGATGGCGTTTTCTGGCGCGAGCTGGACGCTCTGTATGGGGCGCGCGCCCGCGGTGAAGAGGCCGATCTGCCGCCCCTGCCACTGCAGTTTGCCGATGTCGCCCGCGCGGAGCGCGACCCGGCGCGCGCCGCCGCCCTGGAAGAATCTGTGAGCTATTGGCGAAGGCGTCTGGCCGGACTGGAGCGGCCAGAGCTGCCTGCCGACGGCCCGCGGCGCACAGGAATGGCCTCAAGTGCCATCCTGAATGTGGCCGTTACGCCCGCGCTGACGGCGCGCCTGCGAGAGCTCTCCAGGTCGGCGGATGTGACCCTATTTATGACGCTGCTGGCCGCTTTCCAGGTGTTGTTGGGCCGCTACACCAACAGCGATGACGTAGCCGTGGGATCGGCCGTGAGCGGCCGCGCTGAAGCTGATCTGGAATGGCTGATCGGCATGTTTGTTAACACGCTGGTGCTGCGCGCAGACCTATCTGGCGATCCTACCTTTTTCGAACTGCTGCGCCAAACACGGCAGGTCGCCCTGGAGGCGTACCGCCACCAGCATGTGCCGTTTGAACTCTTGGTGAAGGAACTGCAGCCGGAACGCGATTTCAATCGCAATCCCTTGTTTGACGTCTTTTTCCAACTGACCAGTTTTGCGCGCACGGGTGACCGCCTGGGCGACCTGGTCGTCGAACCGCTGCCGGCGATGAGTACGGAAATAGAACTGGACCTCAACCTGACCTTCCGTGACGAAGGGGAGCGGCTGCTGGGGGAGATTGTCTACAATCGAGACCGTTTTGACGCCGCGCGTATGGAGCGCCTGTTCGATAATTATCTGGTGCTGCTGCAAGCGGCGGTGGATGATCCGCATACGGCCGTATCTGCCCTACCGTTGCTGGACAATACCCAGCGGCAGCGAATTCTGGCCGGGTGGAACAGGACGGCCGTAACGTGGCCGGAGGAGGGTCCCCTGCCGCGGCTGTTTGAGCAGCAGGTTGCCCGTACGCCGCTGGCCATCGCCGTTATTGATGCGGCTGGGGCCGCGATCTCGTTCGATCAGCTCAACCGCCGCGCCAACCGCCTGGCGCGCTATCTGCGCAGCCTCGGCTTGGACAGCGGGGTAACAGCCGCCCTGGCGCTGCCGCGCTCGATTGATTTTCTGGTGGCCTTACTGGCGGTAATGAAGAGCGGCGCGGCCTACCTGCCGCTTGACCCGACTTACCCGCTGCAGCGGCTGGCGCACATGGCTACCGTGGCGCAGCCCTCGCTTCTCCTGACAACTGGGGCCATGGGTCCGGCCGCAAAGGAACTGGGCATCCCTCAGATAAACCTGGAAACGATCAAGCCACAACTTGCCGCGCTGCAGGACACCAATTTGCAGGAAGAGCCAGATGCCTCTGATGCTGCCTACGTCATTTTCACCTCGGGTTCCACCGGACGGCCGAAAGGCGTCCGAATTCCCCACCGTGCCGTGTCCAATTTCGCCCTGGCACTGCAAGATGCTCTGGCCATGAGTCCGGATGACCGCGTCTGGCAGTTCGCCGATATCAGTTTCGACACTGCCATTGAGGAGATTTTCCCTGCCCTGATCGCCGGCGCGGCGGTTGTCCTGCGACCGGCAGACATTCCCCCGGTCTCGCGCCTAGCTGAACTGGTCTCGCGCTACGGCCTGACTGTCCTCGACCCGCCCACCGCCTATTGGCAGGAGTGGATTGCCTATCTTGAAGAGTCGGGCGAGGCGCTGCCGCCCCTGCGCCTGGTGATAACCGGTGGCGAAAAGATCGAAGCGAGCTGGTGGCGCCGCTGGCAGGCGCTGCCCGGTAGCGACGGCATCAGGCTGCTGAATGGGTACGGGGCGACGGAGCTAACGGCCATCACCACCCTTTTTGACAGCGCCGAAGCAGATGCCAGGGAAGCCGTGCCCATTGGCCGGCCAATCGCCAATGTCCAGGCCTACATTCTGAGCAAAGGTATGCTGCCACAGCCGCCCGGCGTGCCGGGCGAACTTTATGTCGGCGGCGCAGGCCTGGCCGACGGTTACCTAGGTGATAGCGCGCTTACCAGGGAACGCTTCATCGCTAATCCCTTTTGTGCGGAGCTGCCGGCGACTTCTTCCCGCATTTTCCGCACCGGCGACCTCGCTGCCTACGACGAGAATGGCCGGATTACCTACTTGGGCCGCGCCGATCAGCAAATAAAACTGCGCGGCTTTCGCATTGAGCCGGCGGAAATTGAATCGCTGCTGAGCGCTCTTACAGGTGTCTCCCATGCGGTAGTGACGCTGGTAACAGCGAGGGAGGGAGAAAAGGCGCTTGCTGCCTATGTCGTGCCGGCGGCCGGCGCCGCGCCACCGCCGGAGTCATTACGGGCGCACCTGGCGGCCCGGCTCCCGGCTTATATGATCCCTTCCTATTTTGTCACCTTGAGTGAGCTGCCGCTCAATGCCCATGGCAAAGTGAACCGCCAGTCCCTGCCGGTCCCCGCGGCCGTTCTGGAAAATACCGCCGCGCAGCGCACTCGGCCGCTCACTGAAAGTGAGCAGGCGATCAGCGCGATCTGGCGGGAACTGCTGGGCTTTGAGGAGATTGGACCAGATGACGACTTCTTTGCCCTGGGCGGCCATTCGCTGCTGGGTTTGCGCCTGTTCACCTTGATTGAATCGCGCCTTGGCTACCGCCTGCCGCTGAGCCTGCTGTTCCAGATGCCGACTATCGCCGCGATGGCGGCCGCGCTGACGCCGGGTAGAGCAGACGAAGCGGCTGCCCCACCGGTGCTCGTTACGCTGCGGCCGGGAGAAAATGGCCTTCCCATCTTTGCGCCGCATGGCATATATGGTGATAACCTGGCGTTCCGGGAAGTGGCCAGGCATCTCCCAGAAGGCCGGCCATTTTACGCCTTTCAAGCCGTTGGCTTGCTGCCCGAGCATGCGGCGGATCAGAGCATTGAAGCGATGGCAGCCCGTTATGTGGAGGTCATGCGCCAGGTACAGGCTCGCGGGCCGTATCACCTGGTCTCCAACTGTTTCGGCGGCCATATCGCGTACGAAATGGCCTGCCAGTTGGAGGAGATGGGTGAGCCTGTGGCGCTCCTGGCGCTGGTGGATACGACGGCAGCGGCGGAGTTCCATGGTCCTGCGCCGCTGCTTGATAGAAAACGCCTGGAGGCGCTCCGCGCTGCCATGCCGCACTTCTTGGCCGGCTACCCGGAGTTTGGCGGCTTACGCCTGGAGGAACGCCTGCGCGGCGTGCTGACCGCCAGCGGCGGCACACGCCAGAAAACGAGACACACCCGAGAAATCTACTACGAAAGGCCCGATGTCATTGCCGACGTCCGCGTGGAACGGCCGCCGATCCAACATGCGCTGCGCGCGCACCATGCCCTCTTGCATGGGCGTTATCGCCACCGTCCCTTTGGGGGCAACATGGTGCTGATTCGCCCGCGGGCGCTGCATATAGGTGAGCTGCTGCGCAGTTCTTATGATCCCCTGCGAGGGTGGGGCAACCTCACGGCCGGCGTGGACGTGCATTACGTGGGCGGCTCGCACAGCAGTATGCTGGGTGGAGATAACGCGGCCGAGATTGCCAGGCTGCTCTCTGCGCTGCTTGAAGGCGAAGAGTAAGCAGGCACAGTGGCGCTTGCGGCCCGGAAATAAAGATTGGGCGCTTGCTGACCACAATCGCCCGCCTGCTAAGGCAAGTATGAGAGCGCCGGCTGCTTTAGCTGCCCGCGATTTTTTCCCAAGTGTCGCGTAGTCCTACGGTGCGGTTGAAGACCGGACTGCCAGGTTCGGAATCAACCGGATCGACGAAGAAGTAACCCTGGCGCATAAACTGGAAATGTTCGCCTGCGGCGGCTCCCTTCAGGCCCGGCTCCAGCTTGGCATCGCGGATGATGGTCAATGAATCGGGATTTAGGTTGCTGATAAAATCCTGGCCCTCTTCATCCACTTCATAGGGATTTTCGCGCGTAAAGAGACGGTCGAAGAGGCGCACTTCGGCCGTGTAAGCATGCGGGGCGGAGACCCAGTGGATTGTGCCCTTTACCTTGCGGCCGTCGGGCGTGCCCCCACCACCACGTGATTCCGGATCATAGCTGCAGATCACTTCCACGACGCTGCCGTCTTCATCCTTCACAAAATCGGTGCAGGTGACGTAATAGGCGCCGAGCAAGCGCACTTCACTGCCCGGGCTGAGCCGGAAATATTTGCGCGGCGGATCCTCCATGAAGTCCGATCGCTCAATAAAAATCTCGCGCGAGAACGGCACAACGCGTGTCTCGTCGTTTTCCCTATCCTGGGGATAGGTCGGTACCTCAAATTCTTCTACCATGCCTTCAGGATAATTCTCAATGGTCACTTTCAACGGTTCCAGGACAGCCATCGCTCGCGGCGCCTTGTGATTCAAATCCTCGCGAATGGAGAACTCAAGCATGGCGAAGTCGACGGTGCTGTTGGCCTTGGCCACGCCGATGCGGTCATTAAAGTCTTTCAGCGCATCCCTGGTATACCCGCGGCGGCGCATACCGCTGACCGTGGGCATACGTGGGTCATCCCAACCGTCCACGAATCCTTCCTGCACCAGACGGATCAGGTTGCGCTTGCTCATCACGGTATACGTCAGGTACAGCTTGGCGAACTCGATCTGCTGCGGGTGATAAACACCGAGATTATCCAGCAGCCAGTCGTACAAAGGGCGGTGATTTTCAAATTCCAGCGTGCAAATGGAGTGTGTGATGCCTTCAATCGAGTCTGATTGGCCGTGCGCCCAATCGTACATCGGATAGATGCACCATTCGTCCCCGGTGCGGTGGTGAGTGGCGTGCAAGATGCGATAGAGGACCGGATCGCGCAAGTTTATGATCGGTGAACTCATGTCGATCTTGGCCCGCAGCACGCGCGAACCATCGGGGAACTCGCCGGCCTTCATGCGCTGGAATAGGTCCAGATTTTCCTCGACCGGGCGATCGCGATAAGGGCTGTTGCGCCCTGGTTCGGTCAATGTGCCGCGGTATTCGCGAATCTCGTCCGCGCTGAGGTCGTCGACGTACGCCTTGCCTTCGCGGATGAGCTGCAAAGCCCACTCGTATAGCTGCGGGAAATAGTCAGAAGCGAAGAAAAGCCGGTCTTCAAAATCGGCGCCCAGCCAGCGCACATCGTCGATGATGGAGTTGACGTACTCTTCCTCTTCTTTCGTTGGATTGGTGTCGTCAAAGCGCAGGTTGAACTTGCCGCCGTATTCCTCGGCCACGCCGTAGTTTAGCATTATCGATTTGGTGTGGCCGATATGCAGGTAGCCGTTGGGTTCGGGGGGGAAGCGGGTATGCACCCGGCCGCCAAAGCGCCCGCTGGCGATATCCTCCTCGATGTAGCTGCGAATGAAATCTTTCGATTCAGTCTCTTCGCTGTCTGTTATGTCCTTTTCACTCATAATGATTCCGTCCTCGCGCCGTCGTTTGGCCAACTGTTCCTGTGGCGCGATCGCCTGTTCGGTGTTTGCTCAAACACGGAAGTATAGAGCATGGGCCGCTGAACGTAAAGGGCGCCAGGATCAATCGCGGCGCGAGGTTGGCCGCCGGTTCGGCGTATTAAAAGCGTCAAGGACGGCCCAGCGGCCCGCGCTATGATGAGAAAAATAACCCTTGGAGGTTTTGCAGGCGGCGTGACTATTCTTGCCGGGCGCCTGCTCTTGAGCAAGGGAGGCTAGAAACATGAGCTATGTCGATCAGGTCAAAACATTGGCTGCCGATCCGGAGCAGCTTGAGCATGTATTCCACCTGGCCGAA
>JBJYWX010000199.1:0-9750 GCA_046259695.1 Promineifilaceae bacterium (SeqCode)
GATCGTCTGGTTGGGGGTGTGGGCATGCGCCGCGGGCGCCGCCACGCCGATCTCGTTCGACAAGGGGAAGCGCTTGATTTCTGGCGCGTGGAGAAGGTAAACCCTGGCAGCCTGCTCCGTTTGCGAGCAGAAATGAAGCTCCCGGGTGAAGGCTGGCTACAATTTGAAGCGAATGAAGGCAAGGACGGCGGCACGGAACTCGTTCAGACCGCTTACTTCGCTCCAAAGGGTCTCCCTGGACTACTCTATTGGTATGGTGTTTATCCCCTTCATAAGGTTGTCTTCTCACGCATGATCGATGCTGTGGCTCTGCAAGCAACTGCTGCCGCAGACACTAGTCAGGTGGCCAATGGAAAGGCGCCAACCGTCTTGACAAAACGGACAAGTGGCCCTGATGCGCTCAAGAATGACTAGTGGGGCAAAAGGGTTTGGCACTGGATAAACTTACTAAAGAGATTTCAGCCTTTGGGGGCATCAAGCTCTCCGAGGCGCGCTGTCCCAGCCCTTGAGACGATCCTTCTTCAACAGCTTTCGCAATTCCAAAAACAAGCCAGACAACCTTATACCATGTTGCACCAACTGCCTTGGCAGGCGGATAAACACCTCGTCGACCGGCACTCTTAAGAACTGGACTAATCTTGCAAGGCATAAATGAGAACTTATTCATAATATGTACAAGTTCATTCGATTATTTGTACAAAATCTTTACAATACTTGAACTGATTCCTTTGGCTCAGCGCTATTTGAGGCACTGCATTTTAATTATTACAGTCACACAAGGAGAAACTTAAGATGAACCGAGTAAGCAAAGCCTTAGTTGTTGTTGTATTACTGCTGCTGATGGTTGCACCTCTGGTGGGGGCGCAGGAGCAAAATATCGTGGAAATCGCCGTCAATGATGGTCGGTTTGACACGCTGGTAGCCGCTGTGGTCGCCGCCGGATTGGATGGAGCCTTGTCGGGCGGAGAATGGACCGTGTTCGCCCCGACTGACGAAGCGTTCGCCAAATTGGGCCTGAATGCCTCTAACATCGCCAGCGCCATGTCCAGGGACGAGCTAACCGATATTTTGCTTTATCATGTTTTGCCCGCCAACGTCTCCTCAGCGGAGGCAAAAGGACTTCTAGGTGATGTGACGATGGCCAACGGTAAAATAGCTGGCCTGAAATATTTTGACGGCTCCCTCTGGGTCAATGATGACGCCCGGGTCATTATTCAGGATATCGCTGCTTCCAACGGCACGATCCACGTCGTCGACAACGTTATCTTGCCTCCCTGGCCGCGTGTTGAGGAAACAGTTGCAACAGAAACGCCCGCCGAAAACGCTGTCGCCGGTGTAGAATCGATGGAAGCGCCTGTTGAACCAGCAGCGACTACTGATTCCGGGGCAGAGACCATGACTGAAGCAGAGCAGCCAAGCACCATTCCCAGCAACTCAATTGCTGGCATTGCCCTCAATGACGGTCGATTTGACACACTTGTGGCCGCCGTTGTTGCCGCCGACCTCGTCGATGCCCTTTCGGGCGGTGAGTGGACCGTTTTCGCACCCACGGATGATGCTTTTGCCAAACTTGGCCTCGACGCCAGCAACATCGCTTCAACTTTCTCTAAGGAAGAATTGACAGATATTCTGCTCTACCATGTTCTTCCGGTAAGCGTGTCCTCAGCCGAAGCAAAAACGCTGCTTGGCGACATCACCATGGCCAACGGGAAATTAGCTGGTCTAAAATACTTCGATGATTCGTTATGGATCAATGACGACTCACGTGTAATTATAGAGAACATAATCGCCGATAATGGCACAATCCATGTGGTGGACAATGTCATTCTAGGCCCGTGGCCGCGCGACTAAGTAGTCACCGTTCTTACGTCGTTCTCGAGCAGCTATTAGTTCTAATCCCTGATAGCTGCTCGAGAAGCGCGCCGCCAGCCAAGTGCAGCGAAGAGGCGCACCCCATTTAGACATCGCGGGCCGTACACCCAACCCCGCAGGTGGGCACCCAGTTCGAGAGTGCGTAAAGTGCTAGATTGAATGGGTGATGCCGCCATCAACGCGGATGTTTTGCCCGGTAATGTATCCGGAATCGCTAGAAAGAAGAAACCGTACCGTTTTCGCGACTTCCTCCACCATGGCGTATCGCTTCATCGGAATCTTGGCCAGCGTATCGGCGCTTGCCGGATAATTGTTCATATAGCCTGGTAGAACATTGTTGATCCGGATGCCTGCTTCGGCGTACCGGTTTGCATACAGCTTGGTGAAACTGGCAAGGCCGCTGCGCAGGCTGCTCGAGACAGGGAAGTCGAGCTCGGGTTCAAAGGCGGAGAAGGTGGAGATATTGACAATTGTCCCGCCGCCCTGCCTGATAAATAGGGGTGTTACCAAGCGCGCCATGCGCACCACATTCAGGATAAGCAAATCCAGTCCGAGGTGCCAGTCGTCGTCTGAAATCTCCAACAGCTCCCCTTTCGGCGGATGCCCTGTGTTGTTGACAACCGCGTTGATCTGTCCGAATGCATCCAGCGTCGAGTCGACCAGCCTGGCCAGGTCCAAGGGATCGGTAACGGAACCCGTCATCCCGATTCCACCCAGTTCTTCGGCTAGCTTAAGTGCGCCCCCGGAGTTTGAAAGCAAAGAAACCCTATATCCCGCGCCAGCTAGCTCGTTCGCGATGGCCGCACCGATGCCTTTTCCGGCAGCGGTCACGACGGCAACTTTTTCATCCACCTTGATCACTCGATCCTATGCCATTGAAAGCAGGGTTATAGAATTGCCGATTGCTGCCGGGAAGTAAGCATAGCCTGGCTTCATCTTCTTGGCCGGCGGCCACGCGGCGTGCTGTAGACGGTCTTCTTAGCGGGACGTACCTCGGGCTGGAAAACGCCATAATCAAAACCGCCCATACGACGGCGCTCAATGGGCGATCCAATAGCTTTTTCGATCTGGTAGACCATCGCTTCGTCGTCACTCGCTGCAAAAGTGTACGCTTGTCCGCTCTGATGCGCCCGGCCGGTACGGCCGATGCGGTGTATATAGGCGTCGGCCGTATCAGGCATATCAAAGTTAATCACGTGCGAGATGTCAGCCACATCAATGCCCCGCGAAGCGACGTCCGTAGCGGCTAGAATGTCAAACTTACCCCTCCGAAAACCGTCAATCGCCCGCTGCCGTTGGCTCTGCGACATATTGCCTTGCAGCGCCGCAGCACGGTACCCTTTCTTCTGCAAGTCACGGGCCACATTACGCGCGCGGTATTTCGTGCGCGTGAAGATAAGTACCCGTCCCGTCGCTGTGTTATCTAGCATATGTAACAGCAGATCTTTCTTCAGATTATTGGGTACGGGAAAGAGAGCGTGCGAGACAGTTCTTGCCGGAGCGATAGACCCGATTTGTATCGTGGCCTGGTCCTTCAATTCCTGATTAGCCAGGCGCTGGATATCTTTGGGCATTGTCGCCGAAAAGAAAAGCGTCTGCCGTTGGCGCGGCAATTTGCTGATGATGCGTCTGATGTCAGGCAAGAAGCCCATATCGAAAAGGCGATCGGCTTCGTCGAGGACAAAGATCTCTACCCGGGAATAATCGACATGACCTTCATGGGTCAAGTCAAGCAGGCGTCCAGGACAAGCAATGATGACTTCGGTGCCGCTGCGCAGCGCCTTAATTTGAGGGCCTTTACTCACACCGCCATATATAGCGGCGCTGCGTATTTTCGCATTTCGACCAAGTTCTCGCGTATCTTGGTGAATCTGTTCCGCCAGCTCGCGGGTAGGTGCAATGATAAGGGCACGCATCTGGCGCAGCGGACCCGTAGTTAAACGCTGCAGGATGGGCAGAACGAAAGCCGCCGTTTTTCCGGTGCCCGTTTGCGCCAGGCCCATTACATCGCGCCCGTCCATTATGGTTGGAATAGCTTGTTCTTGTATAGGTGTCGGGGTAGCAAACCCGGCTGACTTAATGCCACCCAGCAGGCGCGCATCAAGCCCAAAATTTTCAAAACTCATGAGAAGTACTCCTTGACTTCATGTGAGCCAAGTTCCGTTCTCAGCTCTGCAATTGTTTCAACAATTGATTTGGGGTAAATAATGTACGATTGGTTGTCGTTGTTACGACGAGGGTGAATGATAATGGGAAGTAAGACACCGTGCCAGTTTATTTAGGAAGTGGGCCGTTAGTATACCCTCTACTCTCATGATCATCCCCTTGTGAGAACGCCTGTACTGCCGCAAGTTTAGCGGTAAAATTCGGTACGGTTTATTTGTCTTAGTAAAGAGAGAGGCGATGAAAGACGACGGTTCGCTCATATTACCGCCGGTAAGCATACTCTTGTTTGTCTTGCTTATGCTCCTTGTCAGCAGCTGCGGCGCGGGTAACCTGGCTGTGCCTGACCCGACGGCCACGGCAGGTTCCACAGCAGCCGTTGTCCCCACAGCTACGCTGCCTGCAGGGCCGGTGCTGGGATTGGCCACCGTCGAAAGCCTCGAGATCTTGAAGCAGGACATTTTTCCGGTAGAGGTCGATATCCGCGTCACCGGCCTCCTGCCCAACGACTGTACCGTCCTTGACGATATTGTCGTTCAGCGTGATGGCAGTGCGTTTACGGCCGCCGTGACGACAGTTGAGAACCCTGAGCCAACCTGTGGTGATGTTCCTGTAACCTTCGAGGAGATAGTGCCTCTCGATGTCGCCGAGCTGCCGGCCGGTTCATATACCGTCTCCGTAAATAGCATCCAGGGCTCGTTTAATCTCGAAGTTGACAATATGGCCCAGGTTGAGGCGGTCGTTGAAGAACCAACGCCTGCAACGACACCGTCAGCTGATGCCGAGCAGATGTTCGCCATTGACGGCCGTGTCTGGCATGATCTCTGCAGCGGCGTCGCCAGCGAGGACGGCGAACCGCCAGCCGGCTGTGTGATCGCGGAAGACGGCGCCATTGTCGCCGATGGCCTCGAGGAAGACGAGCCCGGCATTGCTGGTGTGCGCGTCAATCTTGCTCGCGGTGCCTGTCCGGCGGCCGCAGCCCTTATCTCAGCCACGACCGGTGCCGAGGGTACCTTTAGTTTCAGCAATCTCGCGGCCGAGCAGTATTGCGTCTATGTGGATGCCACTGATACCCAAAATGAGCCCCTTCTACAACCAGGACGTTGGACAACGACGACCGGCGACCTCGCCCAGATTGCCGTCACCGTCGGTGAGTCTGAGGCGACCGAAGAAATCAGTTTTGGTTGGGATTACGATCTCCTACCTGCCGATCTAGCATCATGCACCAACAGTTTCCAGTTTGTTGAGGACCTCTCGGTGCCCGACGATACAACTTTCGCCCCCGGTGAGGAATTCGTTAAGCAATGGCGGCTGCGCAATAATGGCACCTGCCCATGGAGCAGCGATTATGCCATCCAATTTATTGGTGGGGACCAGATGGGGGCTGCGGACAGTCTGCCCCTCCCCCAAACCGTGCCCGTTTCTCAAACGCTTGATGTCGAAATCAGCATGATCGCCCCGCTTGAACCTGGCACTTACCGTGGTAACTGGCAACTCGCCGCGCCGGATGGGGAACTTTTCGGCATCAATGGCAATATTGAGGACGCCTTTTGGCTACAAATCATCGTCGACGAACAAGCCGCCCCTGCCGCCACGCCGCTGCCCGACTCCGGGTCCATCGGCGGTGTAGTCTGGGAGGATTTCTGTAACAACGGAAATCCCGGCGCCGGCTGTGTGGAGTCAGATGGAGCCTCCATTGCCGACGGGTCGTACGACGCGCTAGACTCCGCCTGGGCGGGCATCACCGTCAGTCTGGCAGAGGGGGCCTGTCCGACCGATGGCGCACTTCCAGAAAACGTAATAAGCACCGCGGTTACGGGAGACGACGGCCGCTATATATTCGAGGGGCTGTCAGAAGGCACCTACTGCATCTTCATGGATGCGTTTAGTGCAGCGAATGTCGACTTCTTGATCCCTGGCAACTGGACCTGGCCCGGCACCGGTGTAGGCCAGTACAGCTTCATCCTCGACCCAGGTGAGCAGGCACTCGATTTGGATTTTGGCTGGGACTATTACGAGTGATCGCCTGGCCCAATTTCCCGGTAGGGCACTACTCTTAATGAGCGTGTAGCCGGGCGACGCGCCCGGCCAGGGGATGACACGTGCTCTTAGGCAGGCTCAGGCGAAAGGCGTTCTTCATTGCGCAGCCAATTGCCTGATAATACTTTACGCGATTCGATCCATTTCGGCGCTAGATCACTTTCTTCTTTCGGGCGGTCCATAACAAAAGCAGCTAGCAGGCGCCCATTTGCAGCCAACCACCACACGCTGAATTTCCCCGACTGCACGTCGCCACGGTGTACAACCTCGGCCGCGCCTTGAGAGTCACCCCAGAAATCAAAAGAGAGATCGAACTCATCTGAAAAGAAATAAGGAACGTGTTCGTAAGGTTGGTACTCGCCTAGCATAACACGTGCAGCATGCCTGCCCTGTTCGACGGCATTGTCCCAGTGCTCGATATGCAGTGGTCGATCATATAGGATGTCTTTATAGCGTGTCACATCCCCGGCAGCAAGGACGCCTGGCATGTTGGTTTCCAGGAAGCGATTCACCGCGATGGCATCTTCACCTAACTGCAATCCGCTGTCCTTGAACAGTTCCGTATTAGGCTTAACACCAATCCCAACAACAACAATATCGGCCTTGATGCGCCGGCCGGTTGAGGTAATGGCGTGCGTGACACCACCCTCACCATGGAAAGAATCAATCGTCATGTTAGGCAAGATCGTTACACCACGTTCACCGTAGTAGGCCTCGAAAAAATCGGACATTTCTTCCGTAAAGAACGACTGCCAAACCCGCGCGTCAGGAAAGACCATCGTAGTATCTACGCCCAGCCGCTGCAGGACTGATGCTGCTTCCATTCCGATAAAGCCCCCGCCCACTATGACCGCTTTTTTTGCTTCGCTCGCTGCACGGTGGATCTGGCTCGCGTCTTTCACCGTCCTGAGATAGAAAATGTTATCCAGATCAGCACCTGGTACGTTTAAGACTCGCGGGCGGGCTCCTGTGGCTATCAGCAACTGTTCATATGCAATGGCATCGTCCTGGGTATATAACAACTTGCCAGGTAGATCGACCCGTGTAGCAGGCGTTTCTAATTTAACTTCAATGCCGTTCTGCCTGTAGAATTCGGGCTCATTTATCAGGATGCCGTCGATTGATTTTTCCCCTGCCAAATACTCTTTTGACAAAGGGGGCCTATCATATGGCAGGGTGTCTTCGGCCGACAGAATACAGAGCTCTCCTTCAAAGAGGCCATGTTTGGCAAACTCTGCTGCGGCGTATCCGGCTGTCACACCCCCACCAATAATTACGTATCTATAAGTCAACATTGATTTCCTCTATCAATTACACATCTCTTTTTTACAAAACAAGTTCTTGGCGACTTTTTCCATTTCAAACTACTGGCCTCTAGACCGATGCACTGAGATCCCTTCTCAAAAAGGTGCGCATTAGCCTTGGTAAAATCACCAGTCAAGCTTGCCAAGTCGCAGCTGTTGGCTGCGTTTCTGCCATTGCGGCGGTTTCTCTCTTGTCAGGTTAGTCACTTCTTGGTCGATATCGTATTCAATGCGCCTTTGTTCAATTGACCAGCCGTCTTGCCAGGTGAGCAAACCGTATTTTGCTCGTACATCCCCATCGAGAGGTAAGCTCACCGAGCTGATATTGGCCAGTGTTTTGTTGTTCCACTGGCGGACGTTCGGTATGTGGATATGGCCAAAGCAAAGGACGCCAAAAACAATTCCTCCAACAAGTTGTTTTAATTTATCGTATGGCTGTTTAACTTCTCCGTATATCTTTTCTTGGATCTCTAGGGACGGATATATCGGGCGCTCGACATCCTGGGGATTTGCGTGCACAATGAAAAGATCATCCTTTGGGTCGACAGTAGGCGAGACGCGCTGATGAAACGGCAATATTCGCAGCCAGTCGCGTTCCAGTGCGTCGAGCTGCGACCATGTCCAATTCGCCGCCGTGTCCACAGTCTCGCTGCGCTCTTCTTCCTCCTCCTCAATATCATCGGACAACAATGGTTTATTACTGATCCAAAGGTCAGTATTGCCGTGGACACACCCAACACTCTCTTCACGCAAACGCTGCACGCAGAGCGACGGCTGCGAACCGAAAACACATAGGTCCCCGGCAAAAAACACCGCGTCCGGGCTCTGCTGTTCAATGTCTCTTAGAACAGCGTCAAGGGCTGTGTAATTCCCGTGTACATCTGAAAAAACAGCTATTCGCATATCTTATACCCTTATTGTTTTGATGCTCCTATCTCAGATAATAAGACAATCGATACAGACCTTCTATAGTCCAATCCCTAAGATAAAGCAACATCCTTTCTGTAAAAAGGAATATCCAGAAATTACCTGAACGTTAAAAACTAAAGATCGTCCAACCGGATGTAGGTCCGGCCGGTCTGCCAATCATCGCTAATCTCCATGACAACCGCAGAAACGAGCCTTAAACAGGAAGTCTCGTTGGGAAAAAGCATGGCGACTCGGGAACGGCGACGAATCTCGCGATTAAGACGTTCCAAGCTGTTGGTCGTGCGGATCCGGCGCTGATGCTCGGATGGAAAGGCGAAAATGGTCAATCCCTCTGGGATGTTCTTTTCCATCCAGTTCGCTAAGGCGGACGCCTTCGGCGAATATTTTTGTACTGCTTGAGCCAACAAAGTGTCCGCGTCGTGACGGGTAGCAGCGTTGAAAATGGCGCGAATATCGGCAGCCACTTCTCGCTTCATAACCCGCCTGGGCACATATGCTTGCGCATTGCGCTGCAGATGGCACTGGCATCGCTGCCAGGGCACGCCACCGAAGACGGCCATGCGCGCCTTCTGTAAGCCGCTGTGGTCGTCAGAAATGACCAACTGCACGCCGGCCAGGCCACGAGCTACCAAGCTTTGCAGAAAAGCCCGCCAGTGCACTTCATGCTCACCAAGGGAGACAGAAACGCCCAGAACTTCCCGTTTGCCCTCTAGATTGACGCCCATGGCCAGCAGCACAGCCGCATTGCGCACCTGCCCATCCTGCCGCACTTTTTCGTAACGGGCGTCTAGATAGAGGTATCGCATCTGGCCCAGCGGCCGTTCCCGCCAGGCGGCAAACTGCTCATCTAGCTCGGCCGTGGCACGGCTAACTTGCGTCGACGAGATCGCAGTGCCGCACAGCTGCTCCGTGATGGCCGCGACTTTGCGGGTAGAAACGCCTTGCACGTACATCTCGGCTAGCGCCAGCTTCAAGGCGCGCTCGCTGCGCAGTCCTTTCTCAAGCGATTGTGGAAAGAAACCACCTTCGCGGACCTGCGGTACATCAAAGGTGACTTGGCCAACACGCGTCGTTACCGTTTTGGGCTTGTAGCCATTGGCCCGCCCGCGCCGTTCCGCGGTCCGCTCGTATGGCGCTGCGTTTAAGTGGTTCTGCCGTTCGATCTGCATCGCCGTGTTGATGACTGTGCGAATGATATCCGGCAGCACATCCAACCCTTGTTGGGCGATCTGTTCAAGTAATTCTTCTGGTAAGGTACAATCAGCTTCGTAGGTCATGGTTTTCTCCTAGGTTGTTGTGGATAACTTCTAGGATACTCCATGGCCTACTTTGCCAGAAATTACAGAAACAACGTTACACTATCTCCGCAGGAGTCAATCGACACTACGACAAGTGATGGCAAGCTCATTGTATAATGAAAGTGGTTGTATCAGATCGTTTA